>NZ_JBBNKO010000001.1:0-305477 GCF_040092945.1 Collinsella sp. CLA-AP-H1
ATGGGGCACGGGCGGGCGCTCAAGGCCGTCGCGAGGAAGCGGCTCAGGGCGATATACGCCGTGATGCGCGACCGGGTGCCCTACCGGGAGTAGCCCCGACGGTTGACAAAACTATAGGAACACCCAACGACTACCTTGCATCAATCTAATAAGTTGCGGTGAGATAGTTCTTGAATTGGCCTTTTTGAGGGCTCAACAGGAACTATCTCACCGCAACTGCGTTGGGGCGTTTTTGGCAACTGGCTTACTTGCTCATGAACAGCCAGATTGCGATGATCACCAGGATTGCGGCGATGATGCAGGCGATGGCTCCGGTGAATTTGACGCGTGAGTCGCGGGTTCGCTTGCGCACGTCGTCTTCGGCGGCCTCGAGTTGGGCAACTTCGCGCTCGGTCTCGGTATGCTCGGCCTTGTCGCGTGACAAGGACCCGGCGAGCGATTCGGTGATCTCGGGATGGTCGTGCACCTCGGTCGCCTGTTCGATAATCGACTGCGCATGCGCGGCATCTGCCCGGGCGTTTGCGATGGCCTGCTCTTGCTCGCGGCGTGCCTTGTCCTGCGTGGCGATCTTTTCGCGCAGCTCGCGCTGGCGCGTCGCGGCGGCAGTTTTTGCGGACTGCAGCTCGTCGCGCGCGGCATCTGCCTCAGCCGTTACGGCCTGGTGCGCGCGTTTAGCGTCGGCGATGGGGGCCTGTGCCTGCTCGACGGCCTGCTCGGCGGCGGCAAGTGAATGCTCAAGATCGGCAGTCACTTGCGGAATATCTTCCTCGGCCTTGCGGAGGGCGTCGGCAGCGTCGGAGATTTGCATAGACAACTCGTTGGTGCGTACGGTGTAATTGGCGGGATTTGCCGAAGGGTTGCGCTGCAGCTCGGCATACTCGCGACGCAAGGTCTCGAGCTGTGCGCGCGTAGCATCGGCAGTTTGTCGTGCGGCGGCGACACCGGCATCGCGCTCAGCCTTCACTTTGTCGCGGATACGCTTGGAATCCTCAAGGCGACGAACGAGGCGGTTGCCGGTCTCGCGCGAGCTCGCCTCGCGGGCTTCCACGGCGTCGAGTGCAGCCTTCAGGCGGAGCTCGGTCGCATCGTCCTCTGCCTTCATTTGCTCGAGCTGGCCCTTGAGCTCCGTCGCTTTGGCGGCATGGGCATCACGGTTAATTTCAGCTGCCGCAGCGGTCTTCTGTGCCGCGGCAATCGCCTGGCGTTGATCGGCGACAATCTGGTCGAAGCGTCCCGCGATATCCTGCCGCGTCTCGAGTTCCTCTGCCTGGTCGGCGATGCGCTGCTCAAGCTCGGCTAAATGGGCGCGGGCATCGGCGAGTGCCTTCTTGGCGGCGTTCATCTCGCGCATGGCCGACGCGCCCTGGGCGATAAAAGTGCCCACGGCGTTAGCGGTGTTCGAGACGGCGCTCCCCAGGTCGCGACTCGTGGCGGAAGCATGCGAGGTGGTCGGGTGCGCGGCCTCGGCGGCATTCGTATCGGCAGTCTGCGGCGTGGTGATATTGCCGGTGCCGCCTTCGATCACGGAAAAGCCCGCTGCGTGCGGGTCGACCGCGTCGGCGCCGATCGTGGGGTGCTCGAGTTGTAGAAACGAGGGCATGGTGCTGCCCTGGTCGGCAACCGGGGTCTCGCCGGGCACAAACGTCGAGGCGGCCTCGGCGGCTTCCTCTTCCTCGGCGTCGACATCGGCATCGGCGACAGCGTCCTTCATCGCTTTGACGGCATCCATCATGGAGTCCATGACGGCGTCGAGCTCTTCTTCCGAAGACACCTCGATGGGGCCCGCTACTTGCGGAGCGTTCTCGGCCTTGGGCTCAGTGTCGCTCGGGTCCGGCTGCTCTAGCTGCTCTTCTTTGTCTTGCTCTGCGGCGACATTTGCGTCTGCGGCCTCGTCTGCGGCGGCAGGAGCCTCCTCGACAGCGGCATCAATGCCGCCATCGCTGCTGGTAGAAGTCTCGCAGTCGTCAATGGTGTCTGCGGAATCATCAATATGCTGTTGAGTCTGGGGGTCCAGCTCGTCTGTCATAGGCATGTGCTCCTCATCGTTGTTTGTCACCCTATGATAAAGTCTCGCGCCGACATCCCGCGCCCCGCAGCAAAGTTTCAAAACGTGTTCGATGGCTAGCGTCGATAGCAAAAACTCGGCCACTTTATCCAGTTTGTACTTGACAATCCCTTCGCCGAAAGACGTTATGCCGTTCGCCTGCCGAGGCCTTTTCTTTTCACTTGAACACGCTAAAGTTGCATCTCAGCTTTTGGCGCGTTTATTTTGGATGCGCGCAGTCGGCGGGCGTGCCCGTCGCGATTCGAAAGGACTTTGTATGGGACTTTTCACTGGTAAGACCGTGATCGTCACCGGCGGCGGCAAGGCCACGCTCAAGGACGGCTCCGCTGGCTCCATCGGTTACGGCATCGATATCGCTTTTGCCAAGGAGGGCGCGAACCTCGTTATCACCGGTCGTAACGTCGCCAAGCTCGAGGCCGCCAAGGAGTCTCTTGAGGCTGAGTACGGCGTCAAGGTTCTGCCTGTTCAGGCCGATGTCTCCGCCGGCCAGGACAACGAGGCCGTCGTGCAGAACGTTATCGACAAGGCGATTGAGGAGTTCGGTCGCATCGACGCCGTCGTCAACAACGCTCAGGCCAGCGCCTCGGGTGTGACCATCGCCGACCACACTATGGACCAGTTTAACCTGGCCATTTACTCTGGCCTGTATGCCACCTACCTGTACATGCAGAAGGCCTATCCGCACCTGAAGGAGACCAAGGGCTCCGTGGTCAACTTTGCTTCGGGCGCCGGTCTGTTTGGCAACTATGGCCAGTGCAGCTATGCTGCCGCCAAGGAGGGTATCCGCGGCTTGACCCGCGTCGCCGCCAACGAGTGGGGCAAGGACGGCATCAACGTCAACATCGTGTGCCCGCTTGCCTGGACTGCTGCGCTCGAGAACTTCCAGGATGCCTATCCCGAGGCGTTTAAGGCCAACGTCCACATGCCGCCGGCAGGCCACTACGGCGACGTCGAGAAGGAGATCGGCCGCGTGGTCGTTCAGCTCTGCGGCCCCGACTTTAAGTACATGAACGGCGAGACCGTTACCCTCGAGGGTGGCATGGGCCAGCGGCCTTAGGGGTTACGGCGTTTTACCAAACGCCGTAACGGGCCGACGCTGCGCGGTCACCAGGGCGACAACTTGTCATTCAAAGAGGGCGGCATGACCAGAAGGTCTATGCCGCCCTCTTTTCATGCCAATTTGTTCGCCCTGGCGACCGCTCGCTGGCGTTGCCAGAGCATCGGCGTTGCCTTGGCTGTTGGAAATGATCCCAATGACTATGACCCCTTTGCGCCAGTTTCTGTCGAGTCGGTGCTTCTTGCGGGTTGCCCGTATAATGGTCTGCGTATGAACCGCAACCAAGGAGTTCCAGTTTATGGACCAGAATCTCTTTAAATTCGACCTAATCGCCGAGGATCCGACGACGCACGCGCGCGCCGGCGTGCTGCATACCCCGCACGGCGACATCGAGACACCGATCTTTATGCCTGTGGGCACCAAGGCAAACGTCAAGGGCATCCCCACCGAGACCGTTAAGCAGCTCGGTGCGCAGATCGTGCTCGCCAACACCTACCACCTGTCCATGCGTCCCGGCGAGGACACCATCGCCGAGCTGGGCGGACTGCACAAGTTTATGAACTGGCACGGCCCCATCCTCACCGACTCGGGCGGTTTCCAGGTCTTCAGCCACAACGACGCCGTCAAGCTCACCGACGAGGGCGTGCGCTTTATCGTCAACGATTACGACGGCCGCCACGTGTTCTGGACGCCCGAGGACAACATGGAAATCGCCATGAAGCTCGGCTCCGACATCTGCATGCAGCTCGACCAGTGCCCGGGCTATCCCGCCACGCGTGCCTACGTCGAGCGCGCCGTTGAGCTGTCGAGTATGTGGGCCGAGCGCTGCTACAAGGCTCACACCCGCGATGACCAGGCGCTCTTTGGCATCGTCCAGGGCGGCATGCATCTGGACCTGCGCCTGCGCTCGCTGCGCCACCTGGAGGAGTGCGGCGACTTCCCCGGCTATGGCATCGGCGGCTACTCGGTGGGCGAGGACCACGAGACCATGTTCGAGACGCTGGCGCCGCTGGTTTCCGAGTACATGCCTAAGCACAAGCCGCGCTACCTCATGGGCGTCGGTAACCCTACCACGCTCGTGCGCGGCGTTGGCGTGGGCATCGACATGTTCGACTGCGTGCTGCCGACGCGCACCGGCCGCATGGGTACGGCGTTCTCCAGTGAGGGTCGCCTTAACTTTCGCAACGCGCGCTTTGCGCACGACGACGGCCCCATCGACCCCACCTGCACCTGCCCGGTGTGCACGGGCGGCTACAGCCGCGCGCTCATCCGCCACATGGTCACGCAGAAGGAGATGCTCGGCGGCATTCTGCTGTCGATGCACAACATCTACTACCTGCTCAACCTTATGCAGCGTGCCCGCCAGGCCATTATTGAGGGCCGCTACGGCGCGTTTGTGAGCGACTGGATGAACAGTCCTGCGGCGGTGGATTACTAAGGGCGGCGCGGACGCGTACGGAGCGCGGGCAACGGCAAAGGGCGAGCGTCGGCCGGTCGTCGCGTTTGCTAACACGGTTGCGCGACCGCTGACCGATAGCTTGCAAGCGCTTGATGCATCGTGGGTACCATACCGAATAGTTGATGTTCGGGCGGGTGTTTGGCGCATGGCGTCGACCCCGCCCATTTCTATTTTCGATAGGAGTATCCCATGATTAAGAATGAGAGCGTCGAGGGCGAGCCGGCCTACGACGAGACGTACCGCCGCGGTCCCGTGGTCATGCGCGGCCCTATGATTCCCAAGGACAACACCTACGCCAACCTGCTGGCGCCCGAGGATTCAACCGACTGGCTGCACGCCGACCCCTGGCGCGTGCTGCGCATTCAGGCAGAGTTTGTCGATGGCTTTGGCGCGCTGGCCGAGCTCGGACCCGCAGTGACCATCTTCGGCAGCGCCCGCACGCCCAAGACCGATCCGCTCTACAAGGCGGCGCGCACCGTCGGCCGCAAAATCGCCCAGCGCGGCGTGGCGGTCATAACCGGTGGCGGCCCCGGCATCATGGAGGCGGCCAACAGGGGAGCGGCGAGCGTCAACGGCAAGTCGGTTGGCCTGGGCATTGAGTTGCCGCACGAGCATGGGCTCAATAAATACGTGAACCTCGGCATGGACTTCCGTTACTTCTTTGTGCGCAAGACCATGTTCGTCAAATACAGCTCGGGTGCCATCGTGTTTCCCGGCGGTTTTGGCACGCTCGACGAGATGTTCGAGGTGCTCACGCTGGTGCAGACGCACAAGGTCAAGCGCATGCCGCTCGTGCTGGTAGGCAGCGAGTACTGGCAGGGCTTATTCGACTGGCTTAACGGTCCGGTGATGGACACCGGTATGATCAGCCCGCTCGATCCCGAGCTCGTACACAACACCGACGACCTCAACGAAGCCGTCGACATTGCCCTGAGCGGGCTGATGTAGGGCAATCGTGCCCACCGCGATATGAATATGTATGGCAATCTGATGCTATCTAACGTCAGTTTGCCATTTATATTGGGTATACTGATGCAAAAGACGAGGGCGAGGAGGTCGCGTATGTCTACTGCAACGGTTAAGCCTACGACGGTTCGCATCGAAGAGGGGCTCAAGGAGCAGGCGACTGAGTTCTTGGATTCGGTCGGCCTCAGCCTCAATTCCTATCTCAATCTTGCCGTTCGGCAGCTTGTAAATCAGCGAAAGATTCCTTTTGAGATTGTAGGAAGGGCGGAAGTGCCCAACGAGGCGACGAGGCGTGCCATGGTAATCGCCGAGGCTCATGAGTTGGGGATTTTGCCGGACGATAGCCCGTCATTCAACGACGCTGATGAGCTTATGTCGTTCCTCGATGAGGACTAGCGATGTTTGAGATTAAAGTCGAGGCTCAGTTTAAGGCGGATTACAAACGGACGATGCGCATCCATCCGCAGCTAAAGAGTGAGTTTAAAGCGGCGGTTGCAGAGCTTGTGGCCCATGGGTCGCTTCCAGCGGAGTACGGCGCCCACGAGCTCTCAAACCCGGGCGGAAACTACAACGGCCACATCGATTTCCACCTATCCGATGGCTTGGTCGATGTGGTTGTTCTATATCTGCCCCATAAGACTAACCCAGTGATCAGGCTGGTGCGAATGGGCACTCATCAGGAGCTTTTTCAGGGTCCGCTGGGCTGATCGCCGATTTATAAGTTGCGGTGGAATAGGGATTGATTTGCGGCCGATAAGCCAAAAACAGTCCCTATTTCACCGCATCTGATGTGGGCGTTCCTAGTGAGTTGGCTGGTAGCGGGGGCAGTAGCTGATGGCGATGGCGTCGATGCCTACATGGGTGGCAATGGTGCAGCCGATGGGGCCGGTGCCGGCGTCTACATAGTCTTGGCCTGCGAGCGCTTGGCTGACGAGCTCCTGTTCCTCGGCGGCGCCGGTCGTGAGCACGCGCACGCTGGAGCCCGGATGCTCGGCCAAAAATGCGAGGCAATCGGCCATGGTGTTGGCAACGATGCGCTTGGCGCCGCGGCCCTTCTTGATGGCCTTGATCTCGCCCGATTTCCACTCCGGCGAAACGGCCAGGCGAATGTTGAGCATCTGGGTGAGCTGGCCGGCGAGTTTAGGTGCGCGGCCGTTCTTAACGAGGTTCTCGAGCGTGCGGGGAATCAGCAGCAGGTGGGCGTCGGGCAGCGTCGCGCGGATCTGCGCCTCGGTCTCGTCCAGGCTGCGGCCGTCCTCGCGCATGGCCAACGCGTACTCCACCAGCAGGCCCTCGGCACCCGAGCCGGTGCGCGAGTCGATGCAGCGCACGTCGAGCTCGTGTGTTTCGGCCGTCAGGCTGGCGTTGGCATAGCAGGCGGACCACTCGCTGCACAGCGAGATAAAGATGGCGCTGTCGTGGCCGTTGGCGAGCACGCGGTCAAAGAGTGCCTTGAACTCGCCGGCGCTCGGCTGCGAGGTGTGCGGTAGCTGCTCGGAGCCTGCCATGCGGGCGACGTATTCCTCGGCGGTGATTTGCACCTGGTCGAGCAGATCCTCGCCCTCGATAATCACATGCAGCGGAATCACGTAAATGCCGAGCTCTTGGGCGCGGGCGGGGGAGATGTCCGACGTGGAGTCGGTTATGATGGCAAAAGACATAATTGCACCTTTCGTTGGGGCGCTTGCGCGCCGCCTTCTTAGAGCAAAGTGCGACAAGTATAGTGGAGTTGCTCTACATTGCTAGGTTCAATTGTTGAATAGTCAACAGTTTGAAATGTCGGTGTGGAAATCATCAACTGGGGAAGAGGAGTGCCGATGGCAGCGCTGGAGATATGCAAGCGGCCGGTTGTGCTGTTTGATTTTGACGGCACGGTGGCAGATACGGGTCGGGCGGTGATGACCTCGACGCGCAAGACGCTTGCCGCGCGTGGGTTTTCGGAGGCGCAGATGGGTGACCTGCGCCGCATGATCGGGCCGCCCCTGTGGAAGAGCTTTCACGACTTTTATGGCTTCTCCCGCGAGGAGTCGCTTGTGGTGGCTGACGAGTACCGTGCCTTTTTTGATGAGCTGGGACCGGAAGAGTATCCTGTGTTCGACGGAATCCCCGAGCTGCTCGATGGCCTTGTCGCGCAGGGGCATCGCTTGGCCGTGGCAACGTCACGCATGGAGGCGAAGTGTATCGACATGGTGGGAGAGCTGGGACTTTCTCAGTTTGAGGCGGTGGTTGGCATGAATCCGCCGCAGGGGCGCGAGACCAAGGCCGATTCGGTCCGCGATGCCCTGTCAGAGCTCGGTGCGACGGCGGGCGATGCCGTGATGATCGGCGATCGCTTTAACGACGTCGAGGGCGCGCACGCGATGAGCGTGCCGTGCATTGGTATCTATTCGGGCGCGGCGGCGCCGGGCGAGCACGAGGCGGCGGGTGCCGATGCAGTGGTGCACTCGGTGGCCGAGCTTGCTAAACTTTTCGCTATCTAATAGACGTAATGTGAGGGGCGGGCGTACCCGTCGCTCATTGGTAAGGAGGTCGTCCATGAATCAGGTGGAGCAGAGCGTTACCGAGTATGTCGACGAGGTCTGGGAGGACGTCGTCGCCGATATCGAGCAGCTGGTGAGTTATCCGTCCGTAGCCGTTGCTGCCGATGCGGAGCCTAGCGCGCCGTTTGGCCGCCCGGTTCGTGATGCGCTCGATTGCGCGCTCGGCATTGCGCAAAAGCTCGGCTACCAGACGAGCGACGACGAGGGCTATGTGGGCATTGCCGATATCCCGGGTCGCGGCGACAAGCAGCTCGCGACCATCTGCCACGTGGACGTGGTGCCCGCCGGCCCCGGCTGGAACACCGACCCGTTTGCGATGGAGCGTCGCGAGGGCTGGCTGCTCGGCCGTGGCGTGATTGATGACAAGGGTCCGGCGGTGTTGTCGCTCTACGCCGGTGCCTACCTGCTCAAGCACGGCATTGTGCCGCGCTATACCTTCCGCGCGCTGCTGGGCTGCGATGAGGAAGTGGGCATGTCCGACGTTCACCATTATCTGGAAAATCACGCAGACCCCGACTTTTTGTTTACGCCCGATGCCGAGTTCCCGGTCTGCAATGCCGAGAAGGGCCAGTTTGGGGCGACGTTTGTGAGCCCCAAGATTGAAGGCGGGCGCATCGTGTCGTGGAGCGGCTCCGAGGCGAGCAATGCCATTCCGTCGCAGTCCATCTGCGAGCTTGCGATTGCCGCCGATGAGCTGCCGGCGCCCGTTGAGAACGCCGACCGCCTGGAGATCACGGCGCTTGATAACGGGCGTGCGCAGATTTTCGCCCACGGTATTGGCGGCCACGCTTCGATGCCTGAAGGCACCATCAACGCCGTCGGCCTGATCGTGGCGTATCTGCGCGAGGCCGAGGACGCGTTTGGTGCACGCGACGAGCGCCTGCTGACGCCTGCCGAGCACGAGTTCGTCAAGTTCCTGGCCTTTGTGCATGCGGATGCCTATGGCCGCGGCCTAGGTATCGATGCGACGAGTCCGGCGTTTGGCCCGCTTACCTGCAACGCTGGCGTCATCCGCGTGGCGGATGGCCATATTGAGCAGGTCATCGACGTGCGCTTCCCCGACAGTACGAGTGCCGATACCATCCGCGAGCAGCTCGACCCGCTCGTGGGCCGTTTTGGCGTGACGTGCCAGCTGGGTCGCGCTAAGGTGCCGTTCTCGGTGTCTGCCGACGATCCGGCCGTGAAGGCGCTTATCGATACCTATAACGAGTTCACCGGCAAGCATGCCGAACCCTTTGCCATGGGCGGCGGCACGTACGCGCGCAACTTTGCCCGCGCCGTCTCGTTTGGCCCCGAAGAGACCGGCCTGGAGCTGCCCGCGTGGGGCGGCCAGATGCACGGCCCCAACGAGTGCGCCAACGAGGAACAGCTTAAACAGGCGCTCAAGATTTACATCGTGGCCATCCTGCGCTTGAACGAACTCGAGCTTTAAGGTTACGCGGTTTCCCAATCTAAGCTGCGGTGGAATAGTTCCTAGAATGGGCCATTTGATGGCCAAGCAGGAACTATTTCACCGCAACTTTGTTTTTATTGGTGTAAAAGGCTGGCCATGTTTGGCGGCGGGTTTGTTATTCGTTTGTAAAGCCGAGCCGCGCTTGCGGTAAGGGTCTATCAAATGCCCGTAAGAAACCGCAGTTGGCGCGGACCCTACCCGGTCGGGGCCGTATCTTTCCAAACAGCAAAGCGGGCAGGGTGCCCGCGAGTCGCATGTATGAAAGGAAGATCATGCTCGATCAGGCTTATTCTCGTCGTCAGTTCCTCGGCCTCGCTGGTGGTCTTGCCAGCATCGTCGGTCTCGGTCTCGTTGGTTGCGGCGGCTCCGGCGCATCCGACGCCGCCGACAAGGGTAGCGCCGCTGCTGCCGAGTCCGTCTCCGGCGAGGTGACCTACGACGGCGCCTCCTCGTTCCAGGCTCTCGTCGAGGCCGCTGCCGAGAAGTTCATGGATGCCAACCCGGACGTCTCCGTCTCCGGCTCGGGTAACGGTTCGGGCAAGGGCCTGACCGCTGTTGCCGCCGGCACCGTCACCATCGGCAACTCCGACGTCTTCGCCGAGACCAAACTCGAGGCCGACCAGGTCAAGAAGCTCGTCGACCACGAGGTTGCCGTCGTGGGCATGGGCCCCGTCGTCTCCAAGAACGTGACGGTCGACGACCTGTCCCTCGAGCAGCTCAAGGGCATCTTCTCCGGCCAGATCACCAACTGGAAGGAGGTCGGCGGCGACGACGCCAAGATCGTCGTCCTCAACCGCAAGGCCGGCTCCGGTACTCGCGCCACCTTCGAGGCTGCCGTCTTTGGCGACGAGGCTGTCGACTTTAAGGGCGACGCCGAGCTCGACAAGTCCGGCGACGTCCAGACTCAGATGGGCAGCACCGACAACGCCATCTCCTACCTCGACTTCTCGCACTTCGACGACTCCAAGTTCAACGCCGTCAAGGTCGAGGGCGTCGAGCCCAAGAGCAAGAACGTCACCGACGACTCCTTCAAGATCTGGGCTACCGAGCACATGTACTGCGCCAAGGACGCAGACGAGGCCACCAAGGCCTTCCTGGACTTTATGCTTTCCGACGACGTCCAGGGCAAGCTTGTCGAGGAGCAGGGCTTCATCCCCGTCTCTGCCATGAAGGTCGTCAAGGACGCCAGCGGTAAGGTCTCCGCTAAATAGGTAATCGCCCCCGGAAAGGTTTGCAATGGCAAAACAGCTGCCAAAGCGCGACCTTGAGAACGTGGGCCTGGGCGTCACGGGCGCGTGCGTAGCGCTCGTGACGCTTGTTGTTGCCGCGCTTATCTTCATGGTCGCCCAAAAGGGCCTCTCGGCTTTTGTTAAGGATGGCGTTTCGGTCGTCGAGTTCTTCACTGGTACCAAGTGGGACCTGGCTAACACAGCCGAAAACGGTCTGCCTTACACCGGCGCCCTGCCCCTGATCGTCACCTCGTTTGCGGTCATGGTACTCTCCACGCTCATCGCACTGCCCATCGCTATCGGCTCTGCCATCTTTGCGGTCGAGATCCAGCCTAAGTTTGGTTCCAAGGTCTTTCAGCCGCTTATTGAGCTTTTGACCGGTATTCCCTCGGTCGTCTTTGGCCTGATTGGCTTTCACGTGGTCGTCGGCCTTATGAAGAGCGTTTTCCATGTGAGCACGGGCCTGGGCATCTTGCCCGGCGCCATCGTGCTGGCCGTCATGATCCTGCCGACTATGACTACGCTTTCGGTCGACGGCCTGCGTGCCGTGCCCGACAGCTACCGTCAGGGCTCGCTCGCGCTGGGCTACACCCGCTGGCAGACCATCTGGCACGTGGTGCTCAAGTCTGCCATGCCGTCGCTCATGACTGCGGTCATCCTGGGCATGACCCGCGCCTTTGGCGAGACGCTCGCCGTGCGCATGGTTATCGGCGGCATCGAGGCCATGCCGACGTCGCTGCTGTCGCCGGCCTCGACCATCACCACCACGCTCACCACGTCCATGGCAGTCTATGCCGAGGGCTCGGCCCAGGACGATGTTCTGTGGGCGCTTGGTCTGCTGTTGATGGGCATGAGCCTCATCTTCATCCTGATCATCCATCTCATTGGCCGCAAGGGGGCGAAGGCTCGTGGCTAGCACGCGCATCCATACCGACGAGGCGAGACTCGGGCGCGTCCAAAAGCAGGACCGCATCGCTACGGGCGTGCTGACGGCGATCGTCGCCATCGTCATGCTCATCGTCATCTCCATGGTGGCCTATATCCTGTTCGAGGGCATTTCGACGCTGATCCAGCCGGGATTTCTCACGCAGCCCGCGCGCGCCAACGGAACCCAGGGCGGCGTGCTCTACCAGCTGTTCGACTCGTTCTATCTGCTGCTGATCACCCTGGCCATCTCGGTGCCCATCAGCTTGGGCGGCGCGGTCTTCCTGGTCGAGTACGCACCGAACGGCCCTATCCGCGACATCGCCTCCACCGCCATCGAGACGCTATCCTCGCTGCCTTCCATCGTCGTCGGCATGTTCGGCTTTCTGGTGTTCTCGGTGCAGCTGGGCTGGAAGTATTCCATCATCTCCGGCGCCGTCGCGCTCACCATGTTCAACATTCCCATCCTGGTGCGCGTGATTCAGCAGGCGCTCGAGGACGTGCCACAGGCCCAGCGCGATGCGTGCCTGGCCATGGGCCTTACTCGCTGGGAGGCCACGCTGCACATCCTGATCCCCGAGGCCATGCCCGCCATCGTGACCGGCATCGTGCTTTCGGCCGGCCGCGTGTTTGGCGAGGCCGCGGCGCTGCTCTTTACCTCGGGCATGAGCTCGCCGGTTCGCCTGAATTTCTTGAGCTTTAACCTGTCGAGCCCCACTTGCGCCTGGAACGTGTTCCGCCCCGGTGAGTCGCTCGCCGTGCACATCTACAAGATTTACGGCGAGGGCAGCCCCGAGGCCCAGCAGATCGTCTGGGGCACCGCGGCACTGCTGATGATCTGCGTGCTGCTGTTTAACGTAGTTGCCCGTATCGTGGGCAAGCAACTGGCAAGGAAGATGACGGCCGAATGAGCGAGATGAATGCAACGCCCGCAACCGAAGCGGCATCGTCCGAGGCCCAGGACTTCCTGTCGAGCGTGGGGGAGAGCGAAAAGCGCGTTCGCGTGAGCGGCAAGGCCGTGAGCGACGAGGTTGTGCTCTCCACCAAGGACGTCAACGTGTACTATGGCGACCACCATGCGCTGCACGATACGTCGCTCGACTTTCACAAGGGCGAGATCACGGCGCTCATCGGGCCTTCGGGCTGCGGCAAGTCGACCTTCTTGCGTAGCCTCAACCTCATGAATCGCGAGATTCGCGGCTGCCGCGTGGAGGGCGAGATCAATTACCGTGGGCGCAACGTGAATACCAAGACCGAGAACACGTACGAGCTGCGTCGCTCCATTGGCATGGTGTTCCAACAGCCCAACCCGTTCCGCAAGTCCATTCGCGACAACATCACGTTTGCGCCTAAGCGCCACGGCATCACCGACCGCGACGAGCTCGACCGCATGGTCGAGGAGAGTCTGCGCGGCGCGGCGCTGTGGGACGAGGTCAAGGACAAGCTCGACAAGAGTGCCTACGCGCTTTCGGGAGGCCAGCAGCAGCGTCTGTGCATCGCGCGCACGCTGGCGCTCAACCCCGACGTGATCCTGTTTGACGAGCCCTGCTCGGCGCTCGACCCCATCTCGACGCTGGCGATCGAGGACCTTATGTCGTCGATTGTGGCCGAGCGCGCCATCGTCATCGTGACGCACAACATGGAGCAGGCGTCGCGTGTGTCCAACCGCACGGCGTTCTTCTACATGGGCGATATGGTCGAGTACGACGAGACCGACGAGATTTTCCAGCGGCCCAAGGATAAGCGGCTGAATGATTACCTCACCGGCATGTTCTCCTAGTCCGGGACATGCTTGAGGCCCGCGGTGGCCACGGTCGCCACGGGACTGATTGGAGGGGCGGGTCATCTCTTGCGGGAGATGGCCCGCCTTTTTGCTCTGCGACCGAAACGACCACCACAAAGGGGACAGGCACCTTCGTGGTGGTTTGGGGTGGGGCTCGCTGCTATCATGGACAACGTTGAATTTCTACGAAGGAGCAGGGCATATGGCGATTCTTTTGGGATGCGATTCCGTCAGCCTAGAGTTTCCCACCAAGCATATTTTCGATAGCGTAACGCTCGGCGTGGGCGAGGGCGACCGTATTGGCATCGTCGGTAAAAACGGCGACGGCAAGTCGACGCTGCTGAGCGTGCTCGCCGGCACGCTGGAGCCCGATGATGGCCGCGTGACGCATCGCCGCGGCACGACGATCGGTCTGCTCGGCCAAAAGGACAACCTCGTCGATACCGACACCGTGCATCATGCCGTCGTCGGCGACACGCCCGAGTACGAGTGGGCGTCGAGTCCGCGTACACGCCAGATCCTCTCCGGTCTCATTAGCGATGTTCCCTGGGAGGGCGCGGTGGGCGAGCTTTCGGGCGGCCAGCGCCGTCGCGTGGACCTCGCGCGCCTGCTGATCGGCGACTACGACGTGCTCATGCTCGACGAGCCCACCAACCACCTGGACATGCGCACCATCAACTGGCTCGCGCGTCACTTAAAGGCCCGCTGGCAGCGCGGCCAGGGCGCCATGCTCGTGGTCACGCACGATCGCTGGTTCTTGGACGAGGTCTGCACTAGCATGTGGGAGGTCCACGACGGCCAGGTCGATCCCTTCGAGGGCGGCTACTCGGCATACATCCTGCAGCGCGTGGAGCGCGACCGCATGGCCGCCGTCACCGAGGAGCGTCGTCGCAACATGGCACGCAAGGAGCTCGCGTGGCTGAGCCGTGGCGCCCAGGCGCGCTCCACCAAGCCCAAGTTTCGCGTGGATGCCGCTCGCGAACTCATCGCCGACGTGCCGCCCGTGCGCGACGAGCTGGAGCTCAAGCGCCTGGCGGTGAGCCGCCTGGGCAAGCAGGTCATCGACGTGATCGACGTGGACGCCGGCTATGCGGATACCGACGGCGCGCCCAAGCAGGTGCTCTCCGACGTGACCTGGCTTATCGGCGCGGGCGACCGCTATGGTCTTTTGGGTGAGAACGGTGCCGGCAAGTCCACACTGCTCGACGTGATCCAGGGCAAGATCGCGCCCCTGCGCGGCCGCGTGAAGATCGGCCAGACGGTACGTTTTGGCGTGCTATCGCAGCAGCTCGAGGAGCTCGAGCCCTACATGGGCGACACGATCCGCGAGGTGCTCAGCAACTATAAGAAGTACTACGTCATCGACGGCAAGGAGACTTCGCCCGAGAAGCTCTGCGAGCGCCTGGGCTTTACGACCCAACAGCTCTGGAGTCGTATCGGCGACCTTTCGGGCGGCCAACGCCGTCGCCTGTCGCTGCTGCTGACGATCCTGGACGAGCCCAACGTGCTTATCCTGGACGAGCCGGGCAACGACCTGGATACCGATATGCTCGCGATTGTCGAGGATCTGCTGGACGGCTGGCCCGGCACGCTGATCCTGGTGACGCACGACCGTTTCCTCATGGAGCGCGTGACCGACCAACAGTGGGCACTGCTTGACGGCCACCTGACGCATATGCCCGGCGGCGTCGATCAGTACCTGCGCCTGTGCAACGCCACCGCCGAGGGCGAGCCCGTGGGTGCGCCGAGTGCCAAGACCGGCACGTTCGACACCGGCGCCGCAGCGGTTGCGGCCGAGAAGCCCAAGACGAGCGGGCAGCCCAACGGTCTTTCCAATGCCGAGCGCCAGAAGCTCCGCCGCGAGGTGAGCTCGCTCGAGCGCAAGATGGAGACGCAGCGCGCCCGCGTGGAGGAGGCCGAGGCCGCCATGGCCCAGGTCGATCCCACCAACTACACGGCGCTGGGCGAACAGCAGGCAAAGATCGACGAGGCCCACGCCGCCATGGACGAGCTGGAGATGGCGTGGCTTGAGGCGAGCGAAAAGCTCGAGGGCGAGGAGTAGACGAGGATGATCAAAGCCGCGTTTTTCGATATCGACGGCACGCTGCTGAGCTTTAAGACCCACCGGATTCCGGCGTCGGCGCAGCAGGTGCTCGACAGTTTTCACGAGCAGGGGATTGCATGCGTGATTGCTACGGGTCGTCCGACCTACCAGATGCCCGATTGGCTGTTCAACTTGGGTTGGGATGCGTACATTACGCTTTCGGGCCAGCACTGCTTTGATGCCGAGGGCGTCTACCGCAGCTGCCCGATTGACCCGGACGACGTCGCGGTGATTGTGGACCAGGTGGCGCAGGGGCGCTATGACTCGCTGTGCATGCAGGGCGAGAACTCGTTTGTGAACCGCCTGTCCGAGCGCGTGGTGACTGCCGGCAGCAATGCGGGAATCGTCTACCACGAGGAGCCGTTTGACCATGCCTTCGATGCGCCGGTCTACCAGTTCTGCGCCTTTGTGGATCCGGCCGACGAGCATATCGTGACCGACGCCGTGTCGCATTCGCTCACCACGCGCTGGTGCGATCTGTTCTGCGACATTATTCCGGCCAACGGCGGCAAGGACTTGGGCGTAGCGGCGACGCTGGAGCGGCTGGGTATCGACGCGAGCGAGGCGATCGCCTTTGGCGACGGCGAGAACGACCTGTCGATGTTTTCCGCCGTGGGCACAAGCGTGGCCATGGGTAATGCGCAGGATACCGTGAAGGCCGCGGCGACCTACGTGACGTCCGCCGTGGACGACGACGGGATCTACAACGCCGCGAAGCACTTTGGGCTGCTATAGCTGCGGCTCGGCACTTGGGGACGTTCCTTTTGTGCCGGCAGCTGGGGACACTCCTAGTACGTTGCGTACGGTGTCGCCCTGCTTGCCCCGCGCATTTTGTGAAACACGGTTAACTTTTTAAACAACGTAGTAAGACATGGGCAACTTTTGCGGTAAAGTAAGCCAAGGAAAGTATCCAAAGGCTAACTAACGATCATCGCGAAAGGCGGCCCATGGCCCTACGTGAATCTGGAGAAGACTATCTCGAATCTATTTATGTGCTCTCGGAGCGCCAAGGCACGGTGCGCTCAATCGACGTCGCCGAATACCTGGGTGTGACCAAGGCGAGCGTCTCTAAAGCCATGGCGACGCTGGAAAACAGCGGCTATGTCGAAATGGGCAAGCGCGACGTTCATCTGACGGAACGTGGTCTGGAGGTCGCTCGCCAAATGTGGGAGCGCCACTGCTTTTTCGTGCGGTTGCTCGAGGAAGCCGGTGTTTCGGCGGATGTCGCGTCGCAAGAGGGTTGCCACATGGAGCACTGCCTGAGTGAGGAGAGCTTCGAGAAGCTGAGGGCGATGTTGGGACGGGAAGATGCGGCCGGCGCAACAACGGAAGCCTAATTGACCCCCAGGAGCGCGGAGTTCGCGTAAAGCGCGAACCAGCGAAAGGGGGATAGGGGATTCGAACAACAACGAGTCCGACGCAGTCCAAAGTGGAGCATTCGGTGCGCGACGCCATCACAGCTGAGCTATCTCTTCGTTCCCAAAGAGGCGCGCCTCCCGCGCCAAAGGCGCGGGACAGCGACCGGGACCAGTGGCCCCACCAACTAAGTCCAACTCAGACAAGGAACCCCGCCAGCAAGCGATGCCCAAGAACCGCCAGCAACGTTACCGCAGGCCGGGACCGGGCTTGGTTTTGAAAACATTCCGCAGACCAGAAGTGCCCCCGTTCGTAGCTCCGAAGGAGCAGAACGGGGGCACTTCATTGGTCGAGGACGTTTTCAAAACCAAGCCCGGTCCCGGCCGGACAGCCCACGAACGCTACAGGTTCTTGACACCCATCGCGCGCATGGCGTTCAGGATGGCGATGATTGCCACGCCTACGTCGCCAAAGACCGCAAGCCACATGTTGGCGATGCCGAGCGCCGCAAGCACCAAAATCAGCAGCTTAATACCCAGCGCGAAGATGATATTCTGCCAGACAATCGACATGGTCTTGCGCGCCACGCGGATCGCGCGGGAAATGTTGGACGGCTTGTCATCCATCAGCACGACATCCGCCGCCTCAATCGCAGCGTCGGAGCCCATGGCGCCCATGGCAATGCCCACATCGGCGCGCGTAAGCACAGGCGCATCGTTGATGCCGTCGCCGACAAAGGCGAGCTTGCCCTTACCGCTTTCGGCCGCGAGCAGCGCTTCAACACGCTCGACCTTGTCGCCCGGCAGCAGCTGCGCATGGAACTCGTCGAGGCCGAGCTGCTTGGCCACCGCAGCAGCCACTTCCTCGCGGTCGCCCGTGAGCATAACGGTGCGCTTGACGCCGGCGGCGTGCAGGTCGCGGATCGTCTGCTCGGCATCGGCCTTAACGGTGTCTGCAATCACGATGTGGCCGGCGTACACGCCGTCAACGAGCACATGCAGAATCGTTCCAACGACCTCGCAATCGGGCGCTTCGACTCCGGCCGCGGCGAGCATCTTTGCGTTGCCAACGACGACGTGCTTGCCGTCGATGGTTGCCGTCACGCCGTGGCCCGCGTCGTTGGCGGAGTCGCTCACGCGTTTGGGGTCGACCTCGCCCTGGTAGGCGGTGCTTACCGACTGCGCGATGGGGTGATCGGAGAACGACTCCGCAAGGGCTGCGACCTCAAGCAACGACTGCTCGGTATAGCCAGCCTCGGGGTGCACCGCGACCACCGAGAAAGTGCCGTTGGTGAGGGTGCCTGTCTTGTCAAAGACGACGGTGTCCACGTCGGCGAGCGTCTCGAGGTAGTTAGAACCCTTGATGAGAACGCCCAGTTTGGAGGCGCCGCCGATGCCGCCAAAGAAGCTCAGCGGCACGCTGATCACGAGCGCGCACGGGCAGCTGACGACCAGGAAAGTCAGGCCGCGCAGAATCCAGTCGGACCAGGCACCGGTGACCAGGCCGCCGCCAAGGGCGAGCACCGCGGCCGCGCCGGTGACGGCGGGGGTGTAGACGCGGGCGAAGCGTGTGATGAAGTTCTCGGTGCGTGCCTTCTTTTCGCTGGCATTCTCCACGAGCTCCAGGACGCGCGCGACGGTGGACTCGCCAAAGGGCTTGGTGGTGCGCACGTGGATGAGGCCCGTCATGTTGATACAGCCGCTGATGATATCGTCGCCGGACTTGGCGGGGCGGGGGACTGACTCGCCCGTGAGCGCGGCGGTGTCGAGCTGGGTTTCGCCCTCGACGATGACGCCGTCGATAGGCACGCGCTCGCCGGGCTTGACCACGATCACGGTGCCGACGGCGATGTCATCGGGAAAGACCTGTTCGAGTGTGCCGTCGGCTTGCTCGACGTTGGCGTAGTCGGGCGCGATGTCCATCATGGCGCTGATTGACTTGCGGCTTTTGCCCACGGCATATGCCTGGAACAGCTCGCCGACCTGGTAGAACAGCATGACGGCGGCGCCTTCGGCCATGTGCGGGTCGGTATCGGGGAAGAGCACCATGGCAAACGCGCCGATGGTTGCGACTGCCATAAGGAAGCTCTCGTCGAAGGCCTTGCCGCGGCGGATGTTACTGAATGCCTTTTGCAGTACGTCGTAGCCGGCAATCAAAAACGGCACGAGGAACAGCACAAAGCTGGCGTAGATGTCGCCCGGGGTGCCGAATGCGGCGGCGAGGGTGCCAAGCTCATCGAGGGCGCACACCACGGCAAAAATGCCCAGCGCTACCAGGATGCGGTTGCGCTTATGCTCGAGTGACTCTTTTTTCTTGCGCTTCTTCTTTTTCTTTTTGGGGTCGACGGTGACCATGACTCGTATCCTCCCATTTGAATGTATGAACACTCGCTCATATAATTTCGCGAGCAAAGGCCGCGGTAAGCGCGGCCTTGCGGGTCAGCGTATGCGCAGGCTAGAGAATGATCTCGCAGTCCGGCTCGGCGTCGGCGGTGAACTCCACGACACGGTCGAGGACCTCCTCGAACTCGGCGTCGTCGGCCTCGAGCGTCAATTTCTGGGTCATAAAGTTGACGGACACGGATTTGACGCCCTCGAGTTTGGCCAGCTCGTCCTGAAGCTCGCGCGCACAGTTGGCGCAGTCGATCTCGTCGAGCTTAAACTGCTTTTTCATGGTGGGTTCCTTTCTCTGTGTTGGCGACCTGGGTGCCGGTCGCGTTGATACCGTGGTTGGTTGCTATTCGCAGATATGGCTCATGCCCTGGTTGAGCATGGTGTAGACATGATCGTCGGCAAGCGAGTAGAGGATGTTGCGGCCGTCGCGGCGGAACTTGACCAGGTGCGACTGCTTAAGCGTGCGCAGCTGGTGCGATACTGCCGACTGCGAGGTTGCGGTCGCCCCGGCGATGTCGGCCACGCAGAGCTCGCGGCCCATGAGGGCATAGAGAATCTTGATGCGCGTGGTGTCGCTGAAGACCTTGAACAGGTCGGCCAAGTCGTACAGCAACTCCTCGTCGGGAAGGTCCTCGGGCGAGCAGGTGGTGGGGATCACGGGTTCGGTGGCCTCGATGTCAGTCTTTGTTTCATCAGCGTGGTCGCTCATTGCAACATCCTTTCATATGAACATGCGCTCATATAACTTGCTTCCGATTATATGAGCGCATGTTCATATGTCAATAACGTTCAGGTAATTCGTCGTACAAAATGATGAGGAAAAGCGGACGAGATCCCGGACTAAGCGGTTTTGATTAGCGATGCCGGGGTGGGTGCCCCTGCGCCGTGCAAAAAATGGAGTATTCTGCAACGATAGGGGGTCTGTTAATCTATCGCGGGCCAAATAATGTAGTTCAAGAGCTATCTTAGGGTGTTAAACCGATGAGTTCTTCCTCAAATGTTGCCTAACGTTCTCACGCAAGAGTGATTTCGCTTCACATTTGGATCCACTCGAGGGTGATGGACACCCGACCCTGCTGAATACTCGCAATTTTGCACGTCGCTAGGGTACCCACCTTGTTAGTCGGCCTAGTTTCCGGCCCCGAAGACCCTGCCCTCGGGCGTGAAGCTGCTTGTTTGGTTGAGTGATGGGCTGCCTGGTTCGACGATTTGCATGTCATCGATTGCCGGAGCCTCGTTAATCATCGGATCGTCCAATGTGATGCTTTCGAGCATTGCTTTTTCGAGATCGATTCGTTGACGCTCTTCGGAATCCTGGCGAAGCTCCTCCTGGATTCGTTTCTTCTCCTCAATAAACCTTCTGAGCACAAACAGTCTCAGGTCCTCTTGCATGATTTGAAAGTCTTTTGGCAAACGCGAGGGGCGTATACCTTCTTTTCTTTGGATTGCCTCCATGACCCTAACGAAAGAGCTGGCATGCATAAAGGAATAACGGCTGACGGTGATGATTCCGTGCCCCATGGATGCAAGTGCGTTCTTGCGTTCTTCGTCGATGGCACGGACTTCTTCCGCGTCGTGATAAAAACCGTTGTATTCAATATCTGTTCGAGATTTCTTCAGATATGCATCCATAAAGAACTTTTTGCGTCTCGTGAGATTTTTTGCGGCAGCGGTGACCTGTACCTCGTAATCGGTCTCAATTCCCTTAATACCAAGTCCACCTTCGCTTTTGGGCAGCGTAAGCATCATGACAAAGGCCGTTTCCATGGGAGAGCGGCATCCATCGCGTACACATTGAATAGCCTTTCGGGCAAGGGCCAAACCATCGCATCTGGTAATGGAATTAAAGAACTGTTTTAACCTCTCGGTCGAGGTAAGTGGGAAACGCTCGGTATAAGAGGTAGAAGAACCGGTTCCAAGGGAATAGGCGCCGCACAGTTCAAAGTAGTACTCCACTAGTTCGCGAAAAGGGAGATAGGTGGCGGCCTGAAGTGCGCAAAGCTCAACGCCAACAATGTAGATGTCATCTTCTAGCTCTATAAAACGCGAGCATGAGAATCGCTTTGACGAAACGTGGCATCGGCAGTCCATCGCGTAGCGCGCGTTCCTGCGATCAAACACCATTACCTCGGGGGAATGGTTTGCGTCGCGGGCAACATCATGTTTGGCAAGCCATTCTGTGGCCGCGTCGAGGAGCGTTCCGGTGGGGCACGATCCGTAAATTGCGACAGGGCTGCAGGACTCGATGTCTTTCGCAGAAACCGAATGCGCGGCCTGGTAGACCGCTTTTGCCGTGGTATGTGACAATACGATACTCATGGTATATATCGTGTCAGCTAATGCTGCGTTGATGGCGCTGAGTGGAAAAGTCGTTTTAGAGGTCTAACCAAATGCTGTCCAAAAGCTTGACGCAATTATGGGTTGGTACGCCCTAAATAAATGTTTTCGCAGCTCGGCTATAGCATAGAAATACTCAATTGCTGCACATTTGGTATCGATGCATCGCCATCCGAACACGAATCACGTGTCGGGAAAGTGCCGAAGTAGTTAAAAAACAGGGTTCAGAATTTGTGAAGAGCGGGCCTGCTTGTGGAACGTAGGGCGGCCTCGCTGCGGGGGTTCCCGCTGTGAGGCCGCTCGTGAGCAAGCAGTGTTTGTTGCAGACGTTTCTACTTGGCAAACAGGTTCTTGAGGTTGAATTCGGCCTGGACGGTACGGAGCATGAGGTCGGTGTCGTCGAGGCCCAGGTGCTGCTCGTTGGCGTCGGCGGCGAGGGTGCCACGGCGGCGCGCCCAGTTCTCGAGCGCAGCGGGCGCGGACTCGCGGGGGAGCGAGCGCACGTCGGCGTCCAGGCTGCGGCAGATCTGGCGCGAGTCGATGACGATAATCTTGCCTGCGCGGCGTGCCTCGGCGTAACCGTCCAGATGAATTTTGAACCAGCTGTCCTCGAAGGCGGCATTGTGCGCCATATAGGGGTACTTCTTCATGAGCTTGAGCAGCTGCTTCTGCAGCTCCTTGTTCTCGCGGAACGGCTTTTTGCCGTCGATGTCGTCCCAGGTGATGTGATGGATGTTCGATAGCGGCACGTCCTCGCCGCGGTAGATGTCGGGCAGGCCGCAGTAGTGTGCCTCGGCGTCATGTGGCACGGCGTCGCTGGTGAGATCCATGATCTCCCAGCCCACGTTGATGATGTAGCCGCGCTCGGGCGCGCGACCGGTGGTCTCGATGTCGATGCCCAGCACCGTGCCTTGGATGGGCTTGCGGGCATATGCCACGCCGAGTGCGTCGCGGTCACCGCGGATCTCGCGCATGACCGATGCGGCGGTACGCTTTTGCATCTTGCCGATGGCAGCGCAGGTGTCGGCATCGGACAGGCCGCGCGAGAGCGTCGCGGGCGTCACGTTGCGCAGGCGCGCCTCGCCAATCTGGTCGCACAGGTCGCGGTTGCGGTCGGCCAGGTCGCGCACGGTGGCAAAGTCGAAGCCGGGGTCGCCCTCGGCGGTAAAGTACTCGGTCTCGAGCACCTTGAGGGCCTCCTCGCCCTTCTGGCGCTCGGACTCCATGGCGCCGTGATCGCCGTAGATAAACATGGGGATAAACGGCTGGCGCTCGTATTCGAGTGCTTGCGAAACATTCATATGCTGCTCCTTGGACGGGCCGCGTCGCGCGGCTCGGGGTTACTGAGTTGTGGCGAGATGATAGTTTACCATGGGCAACTATTGGCACCGCGCCCGGGACAACTACAATACCCTAGTTGACCGCTAGGACTTTTACAATGCTGCCGAAAGACACGAAAGGTTCCATCCGTCATGGATTTACTGATTGATATTCTGCTCGACGCCGGCAAGGACACGCTGTCGTTGGTGCCGTTTTTGTTGGTGACGTATTTGGCTCTTGAAACCCTTGAGCACGTTGCGGGCGATCGCGTCAACGGCGCTATCAAGCGCGCCGGCGCCGCGGGCCCCGTGGTTGGCTCGCTGCTGGGCATGGTGCCGCAGTGCGGATTTTCGGCCATGGCAGCAACGCTGTACGCCGGCCGCGTCGTGACGCTGGGCACGCTGGTTGCCGTGTTCCTCTCGACCTCCGACGAGATGTTGCCGCTGTTACTCGCCGAGCAAGTTCCCGTGCAGACCATGGCGATGCTGCTCGCCTCGAAGGCGCTGATCGCTCTGGTTACGGGCTTTATCGTGGATGCGGCTATCCGCGGCCTTCGTCGTAATGCCCGCGCGCATGCGGCGATTCGCCGTACCGTGCTGGGGACCGCTGCCAATCCGGCCCATGTGAACTGCGCGCACGACGACCATACCGGAGGCGACATCATTGACGAAGTGGCCGAGGCGGGCGTAAGTGCCGATCACATTCACGAGCTGTGCGAACGCGATCATTGCGGCTGTGACGAGGACGAGGACGAGCGCGGACATGGGCACGGCCACGAACACAGCCACGACCATGGTCACGCGGACGAGCACGAGCACCACCACGACCACAGCCACTCCCACGAGGGTGCGCCCGTTCTGTCGATTATCCGCAGCGCGATCTCGCACACCGTGCAGGTGTCGGTATTCATTTTCCTGGTGACGCTGATTCTGGTAGCCGTCCTCGAGACCTTTGGCGAGTCCGCAATCGAGCAGTTCCTGCGCGGCAATGAGACGCTCGCCGTCCTGGGTTCGGCGCTTGTCGGTCTGATCCCCAACTGCTCTGCTAGCGTCGTTATTACGCAGTTGTACCTCGAAGGTGCGCTGCAGTTGGCGCCGATGCTTGCCGGCACGCTCATTTCCGCCGGCGTGGGCTACCTGGTGCTGTTCCGCACCAACCGCAGCGCTCGCGAAAACGCCGTGTTCCTTGTCATGATGTATGTCATTGGCGCCGGTTGGGGACTCGTTCTTTCCGCCTTCGGCCTCTAAGCAGGCCTAACAAAACGGGCTTCAAAATAGTCATGCTCGGCGCCTGCACAATGCGGCGATGCATGGCATTTTGAAGCCCGTTTTTTTGTTGAGCCATGGATCCTGAGTGCCTACACCGCTCAAAACAAAAAAGGCAGATTTCCGGGCATGTCCCGAAAATCTGCCTTGGTTAGCGCAGCAGATTGGTGAGGTTGCGTTTAAAGCGGGCTCGGTCTTCGCTGGTGAAGGCTGCCGGACCGCGGGTGCGTCCCCCGGCGCGGCGCACCTTCTTTTCCTCGTGGCGAATAAATAGTTGCATGTCGATGGTCGCCTTATCGTAGACGCGCCCGCGCACGCCAATGGCGGCGGCATCGCGTCCGAGCGCCATGCTCGCCAGGCCTATGTCTTGTGTCACGACCACGTCGCCAGCCTGCAGGCGCTCGACAATGGCAAAGTCGGCACTATCGGCTCCCACACTCACATCGAGCGTCGTGACCCAAAAGCCCCGACGCGCATGCTCGGCGTCGCGCGGATCGTCGCGGCGAATGTGGCGCTCCAGGTTTTGCGTGCTGTTGCCGGCGATAACGACGGCGACGCCCGCCCTCCGCGCGCAGTCGATCGACTCGCGCGTGACCGGGCAGGCGTCGGCATCAATAAAAAGTGTCTTTGGCATCTAACGCACCAGTTTGCCAAACTGAATGGCGCGGACAACGAGCGTCACGGCAAACACCAGCAGTGCGGCACCGCTAAAGATGACGAGCATCTTGGCCGACCACAGCGGATAGATAAACACGAACATGCCCGCGATGATGGAGAGTGCGCCGCTCAGGATGGCGAGGGCGCGGTTGGCGGAAAGCTCGGACTCCAGAATGGACATGACGCCCTCGACGATCCAGCCAAAGCCGGCGACGACCACAACAAGCGTGGTGAGCGTCGCGGTCGAGAAGGCCTGGTTGCGCAGGATTATGACGCCGCCCAGAATGATGAGCAGGTTGGAGATGATGCTCGTCACGCGCCAGCCGGTGGGCAGCAGCGGCTCGAAAACAGCGGTAAACAGCCTGATCGCGGCCGTGATCACAAAGTAGAAGCCCAGGACGGTCGTCAGGAAGACGAGGGACTTGGCGGGCGCAAACAGCAGTTCGATGCCGGCGACGAGCGCCAAGACGCCCGTGATGGCGTAAATCCAGCGCACGGCCTTGACGGCCTTGCCTGCCATGCTTTTCTCGTCAAATCCAAACGCGCTCGATTGCTTGTCATCGTTCTTAAAGATGCCCATGATGTCTCCTTTCGTGCGGCGTAAGCCGTAGCTCTTGCAACCAGTATCGCCCAAGGGCGCTGTCGCGTGGGGCGGAAGGGGCGAATTGGAGCCTCACCTTCGCGAATTGTCACCTTTGTTCCCGTTTGGATGTGGGATATTCAACAGATGTAGAACATTACAGCTCTGTTCGTTATTGCCTACGTTTTAGGTTAGATTTTCTAAAGGACAATTGGCTTTTATTGAGGGGTCCCTATGAACGAAACAGTTCCCGCGGCGCCGACGAGCGCCGAGTCGATGGCAAAGCAGGGTTGCGAAAAGCTTGGCCTGGACACGTTTGACGCGCTGGTCCGCCGCGCCCGCACGTGCCGCCGATTTGACGAGTCCATGCGCGTACCGCGCGAGTTTTTGCTCGAGCTGGCGGAGCTGGCACACCTGGCCCCTTGCGGCGCCAACGCTCAGCGCCTGCGCTTTCATGTGGTGAGCGGTGCAGAGGACTGCGCGCGCGTATTTGATGAGCTCGCCTGGGCCGGTGCGCTCAAGGACTGGCCGGGTCCCGATGAGGGCGAGCGCCCGACCGGCTACATCGCGATTCTTGCCGAGCGCGCTGTTCCGGGTAAGCCCGCCGCGCCCATCACCGAGGTCGACACCGGCATTGCCGCCCAGACGATGATGCTCGCCGCTCGCAGCGCCACGCCCGAGGTGGCGGCATGCATGTTCAAGGCCTTTACGCCCCACGCGATTGCTGCCATGGGGCTCGATAACGACAAGTATGAGCTCAAGCTGATCATGGCTTTTGGCGTGCCAGCCGAGACACAAGTGATCGATGCGATCGACTCCAACCCCGACGGCTCTATCAATTACTGGCGCGATGAGGTGCAGGTGCATCACGTGCCCAAGCGTCCGCTTGCCGACGTGCTGGTGTAGTTGAGCGTCGCTGCGGCGTGATCCGTCGGAAACCACCACAGAGGTGCCTGTCCCCTTTGTGGCGATACGAGGGGAGGGCGTGTGGCCGATCTGTATTTGGTGCGGCATGGGCAGACCGAGCTCAATGTGAAGAACATTTTGCAGGGCTGGCACGATTCGCCGTTGACGGCGCGCGGGCGCGAGCAAGCACTGGCGACGCGTGCGGCGTTCGAGGACCGCGGCGTGACCTTTGACCATGTGTATTCGTCTCCGTTGGGGCGGGCGCGGTGTACGGCCGAGCTGATCGTTGGCGAGGGCCGTTCCATAGAGCTGGTCGATGACCTGCGCGAGTGGCATTTGGGATCGTTGGAGGGCACATCAAACCGCGAGATGCCGACGCAACCTTGGGGTGATTATCCGGTTGCCTTTGGTGGCGAGTCGGAAAGTGAGCTTCGCGCACGTATGGTCGCGGCGCTTTCCCGCATCATGGCCCGACCGCAGCACAGCTGCGTGTTGGCAGTCTCCCACGGCTCTGCCTGCCAGGAGTTTCTTAGATGCGCGACTGGCGGGGGAGAGCAACCCGACAACGGCGCCGTGCTTCATTTTGACTACCGCGACGGGGCGTTTTCGCTCTTGGGTTGGTAACAAACGAAAGGACCCCTATGAATAAAGACCTGTATCTGGTTCGTCATGGACAGACGATATTTAACCTCAAGCGCATTATTCAGGGCTGGAGTGACTCGCCGCTTACGCAGCTGGGATGCGACCAGGCGGCGCGTGCCGGCATGTTCTTGCGTGCGCGCGGCATTGAACCCGACCATGCCTACACCTCCACGCTTTATCGCACCGAGCAGACTATCGCCAACTTGTGGCCGGGCTTGGCGTACGAGCGTCTGGACGGCCTGCGTGAGTGGTTCTTTGGCGACTTTGAGGCCGAGCGCGTGATGCTCATGCCCGAACGCCCGTGGCGCGATTTCTATCGTCAGTTTGGCGGCGAGGGCCAGATGCAGGTTCGCGAACGCATGGTCGCGACGTTGACCGAGCTTATGCAGCGTCCGGACCATACGTGCGTGCTCGCGGTGAGCCATGGCTCGGCTATCAAGGAGTTTATGGATCACGTGAAGGGCGCGGCGGCAGACGAGCGCGACCGCGTGCCGGGCAATTGCTCGGTGCTGCACTTTGCGTTTGATAATGCGACGGATGCGTTTGAACTGGTTGAGATCTTTACGCAGGAAGACTACGCGCGCGAGCTGGGGCTTGAGCCGCTCGTGGCGGCAGCAGGCCCGCAGCGCGGGTAGCGCGGGCGTTGCGATGCGGTTTGCCGGCGTAATTGTTTGATGCGAAAGGGGCGGAGATGCATACGCATGTATCCCCGCCCCTTGCTTGTTGAGCTGCCGAGTCTTTGTACTGGGCGTTTAGACTCTGCTAGAACCGCGCGACCTGGTGAGTGAGCAGGCCCGTCGGGACCTGCGGTGCGGCGCCGCTGACCTGCGCGGCGGGGAACAGTACGGCTACAGCAAAGTTGAACGGCTCTTTGCCAGAGTAGGCGCCGGCGGCGCGGGCCTCGTCGGCCAGAATCTGCGATGCCCCAGCCAGTGCGGCGGCATAGGCGGGGTCGTCGGCCAGTGCCGGCTCCGGTGCCTGATCGAGCATAGCGCGGATGGCTCCGACGGCATCCTCGCGCTTGACCTCCCACACACGGTGCGTAATGCCGGCGGGGTCGGTGACGGCATAGAGCGAAGCGCCCTCTTTGGCGGCGCCGAGGATGATATCCATGACGGGCGAGGCTTCGTAGGCGAGCGACACGGGGCGCGGCTGAACTTTGAGTTCGGCGATCGCGTGCGCAGCGGCGAACGCGTCGACGTTCTCGGCGGCAGCCTCGTCGCTGCCCGTCAGCACGTTAACCGGGCAAATCGCCACGACACCCGTCACGCGACCCGGCTCGCCCGAGCATTCGTACACGTAATACGCCGCGCCTGGATCCTTGAGCATCAGGCCGTCGGCAATGGCGCCGCGCAGGGCATCGTTGCCGCTCAGGATACCGCCCATCGCAGGCAGCGCCTCGAGCACGCGGTCCTGAGCCGGTCGGATGCAGGGAAACGGAAGTGCTTTCATGGACGGTCCTAACGTGTGAGTCGGTTTGTTCGCGGCTTATTATGCCCCAACTTGGCCGCCTGCGTCCCAGAGCGCGTTGTCAGCGAGCGCGATGAGTACGTTCTGGCAGCGAACGATATCGGCGTGAGGCACATGTTCGTTGGGCTTGTGCGCGAGCGCGAGCGAGCCGGGGCCATAGCTCATGCAGTTGCGGTTACCTGTCTTGCCGGCAATGACGGCAGTGTCGGTGTAGCCGGTAAAGAAGCCGACGGTCGTGTTCGCGTCTGTCACGTCATCGGCGGCACGCTTGAGCGCAGCTAGAAGGGGAGAGCCTGGGTCGCGCTCGATGGCGGGGCGGTCGCCCGTCACGGTATAGCTTCCATGGCAGCCGGGAACCGCGGCCTCAGCGCCGGCGATGGCTTGCTCTACCATGCGCGTCGCGGCGGCCGTGTCGGTCGGCGGGGTCAGGCGCATGTCGACCCAGACCTTTGCGTGGTCGGGCACGACATAGGGACGGTAGCCACCCTCGATCTGTCCAAACGTGATGGTCGATGGCCCCAACTCATCATGCACGGGCAGCGCGGCAAACGCGCGGCGAAGCGAACACACGACCTCTGCCATGGCGGCGACGGCATCCGCGCCCTTCCAAGGCTGGCTCGCGTGTGCCGTGACGCCGGTCATCTCAATCTCGAACCATGCGCGTCCCTTGTGCGCCACCTGAATTTGTCCATCGGTGGGCTCGGTGTCCAGCACCCATTCGCGCGAGCCGATCCAGCCGGCATCGATGGCCGCCTCGGAGCCGCGCATAAAGTCCTCCTCGTCGACCGAGCAGATGAGCGAAAAGCCGCGGCGGGGCAGCGCGCCATCCGCCGCTACGCGCTCGAGCGTGTGGACCAGTGCGGCAATGGCGCAGGCCAGGCCACCCTTCATATCGCAAGCACCGCGGCCATAGAGTTTATCGTCACGCACGATTGCTCCGAGCGGCGGAATGCCTGCGTCCCAGCCGTCGCCCAAGGTGACGGTATCCATGTGGCAGATGTAGAGGAGCCGTGGCTCGTCGCTCAAGCCGGGCACGGTGACCATGAGATTGCGGCGTCCGGTCAGCACCTCGAGTTCCTCAACCTGCACGGCATGGAGCATCGGATGGCTCAACCGCTCCAATTGAGCCTCAACCAACACTTTGATATAGCGTTCAATCTCGCCCTCATACGCACCTGGGTCGGAACTGTCGATCCGCACGAGCCCTTGCGTAAGCCGCCAAGCAAAATCTGTATCAACCATAGGCACCTCACAGATAGTTAGGTCAACATACAGATTGTATGCCAAGAAGCGGCTCGGTGCATTTAATGGAGCGCTCACAAAAACGGGGGCGCCTCTCGTGCGAAAGGCGCCCCCGTGGGCATTCAATGTCAGTGACGGGCAGGCCACATGGGGAACTGCCCGTCAGATCAGCCGGCGCTACTTGATCACGCGCACGCGATACATCGACGGAATCTGCTTGAGCGCCTCGATGGTGCTGCTGTCCAGGTGCTCGTCGGTGTCGAACATGGTGTAGGCGTTCTCGCCAGCGGACTCGTTGGTCATACGCTGCACGTTGGCGTTGTCCTTGGCGAGAATGGCCGTGATCTGGCCGATCATGTTGGGCACGTTGGCGTGCAGGCAGGCGATGCGGCTTGCGGCGCGCGCCTTGCCCATGCTGCAGGCGGGGTAGTTGACGCTATGTGCGATGTTGCCGTTCTCCAGGTAATCCTTGAGCTCGCTGATGGCCATATCGGCGCAGTTGGCCTCGGCCTCGCCAGTGCCGGCGCCCGAGTGCGTGGTGATAAACGTGTTGGGCATCTTGACGGTCTTGGGCGTGGCAAAGTCGCAGCTAAACCAGCTGAGTTTGCCCGCGCGCAGGGCGGCGTCGACGGCGTCCTCGTCAATGATGGTCTCGCGTGCGTAGTTGATCAGCACGGCGTCGGGTGCCAGCAGGTTGATCTGCTCGGTACTGATCATGCCGATGGTGTCGGCCTTGCTGGGCACGTGCACGGTGAGGTAGTCACAGCCACGGCAGAGGTCCTCGAGCGTGCCCACGCGCTGCACCTCGCGGCTCAGCACCCACGCGTGCTCGACGGAAATGAACGGATCGTAGCCGTAAACGTCCATGCCCAGGTCGACGCAGGCGTTGGCGACCTTGGAGCCCACGTTGCCCAGACCGATGACGCCGATGCGCTTGCCCTTGAGCTCGCGGCCCACAAAGGCCTTCTTGGCTTTCTCGGCATCGACCTGGATCTCGGGGTCGTCGGCGTTGTCGCGCACCCAGTTCATCGACTGCACTACGCCGCGGCTCGAGAGCACCAGCATGCCCAGGACGAGCTCCTTGACGGCGTTGCTGTTGGCGCCAGGGGAGTTAAAGACGACGACGCCCTTCTTGGCGTACTCCTCGACGGGGATGTTGTTGACGCCGGCGCCGCAGCGGGCGATGGCGCGGATGCCCTCGGGCAGCCCGTAGCCGTGCAGGTCGGTCGAGCGCATCAGGATCGCGTCGGCCTCTTCGGCGGTGCTCACAAATTCGTAGCCCTCGCCAAACTCGACTTTGCCGTCCTTGGTGATGTCGTCGATGGTCTTAATCTTGCGCATGAAAAACTCCTTAGCAGGTTTTAATCTAAACAGGGTGGTTTGAGATGGCTGGTCGGCCCGCGGGTTGCGGGCTAGTTAGATCGCGGGCTCAAACTATGCTGCGCTTCGAAGTCCTTCATGTACGAGGCCAGTGCCTGCACGTCTTCCATGGTTACGGCGTTGTAGACGCTGGCGCGCATACCGCCCACCAGGCGATGGCCCTTGACGTTTTGAATCTGGTGCTCGGCCGCGCCTGCGACAAAGGCCGCGTCGAGTTCGGCTTCGTCGGTGCGGAAGGTGACGTTGGCGATGGAGCGACTGTCGGCCTGCGCGGTGCCATGGAACAGCTCGCTGTGCTCGAGCAGGTTGTAGAGTAGGTTAGCCTTGGTCCAGTTGCGCTCGGCCATGGCGGCAAGTCCGCCGGTCTGCTCAACCCAACGGAACACCTTGCCGCACACGTAGATGCCAAAGGTGTTGGGCGTGTTGAGCATGGAACCCTTGGCGGCCTGGGCCTTAAGGTCCAGGTACTGCGGCGTCTGCGCAAAGGCTGGGCCATCTGCGATGAGGTCGTCGCGCACGATGACCACAGTCACGCCCGCGGCGCCGGCGTTTTTCTGCGCGCCGGCGTAAATGAGCCCGTAGCGCTCAACGTCGAGCGGCTGTGACAAAAAGCAGCTCGAGACATCGGCGACCAGCGGTACGTCGCCGCAATCGGGCAGCTCGTGGAACATGGTGCCAAAGATAGTGTTGTTCTGGCAGATGTAGACGTAGTCGAGCCCGTCGCCCGCGGCCTCGGCGGCAATGCGCGCGTTGATGTCGGCCATGTTGGGAATGTGGTCGAAATTGGTGTCTTCGGAGCTCGCGAGCAGCACGGTCTCGCCGTACTTGGCGGCCTCCTTGTACGCCTTGTTGGCAAAGTTGCCGGTCACGACGTAGCCGGCGCGGCCGCGGCGCATGAGGTTCATGGGGATGCCCGCAAACTGCAGCGTGGCGCCGCCCTGCAAAAACAGGACACGGTAGTTGTCCGGGATGCTCAGCAGACGGCGCAGGGTTGCCTCAGCGTCGTCGATGATCTGCTGGTACATGCTAGATCGATGGCTCATCTCGAGCACGGACATGCCGCAACCGCGGTAGTCCATCATCTCGTCGGCGATCTCGGCGAGCACGCTTGTGGGCAGTGCGGCCGGGCCAGCTGAGAAGTTGTGCACACGTGCCATCTTCTATTTCCCCCTCGTAGTCGTTTGAACGTTCGGGATACTTTAGCACAGTGCAGCGTCAGGCGCGACCGCATCACAGCAAAACCCGAGTGCACCGCTATGATTTACAGGATGGTTACATGGGGGAGAGGTGACCTTACTCCTCAGGCAAATCCAAATCTGCGAGCGAAGACATGAGGTTCTCTAGGCGCTTGATCTCTTCGCCGCAAATTAGCTACCTCCTGCCCGCTACGACGCCAGTGTGGCAATGACGGCTTCGTCGCCGGCGTATATTAGGGTGTTGCCATCGGGAATGATCGTTTGGCCGTCGCGCTTGAGCATCACCACAATAAACGGATGCTTGCCTTGCGGCACGTCGCGCAGGCGCTGGCCGGCCAGGCGACCGTGGGGCGTCACGGTGACCTCGCGCAGCGTAACCTCGGCACGCTCTTCAAACGTCGGGGCAGCCATCACCAATAGGTCGCCTTCCTCAATCACGGTATCGCCATTGGGCAGCACCGGGTGCGCGCCATCGCGCAGCACCAGGACGACGAGCATGTCCGTGGCGCTGCCAATATCGGCGAGCGAGCGTCCGGAAAACGGATGGCCCGCGCCCACCTTGAACTTGACAAACGACATGCCGTCCTCGTCGCGGTAATCGTTAAACGTACGGCGCACGTCGCCTTCCGCGTCGATCATATTGAGCTTTTTCGCCACCGCCGGTAGCAGCGAGCCCTGCACCACAATGCTCGACACGGCAATCACAAATACCAGGTCAAACAGGTCGTGACCGCCAGGAACACCGGCCACCACGGTAAAGAGGCTAAACACGACCGAAGCCGCGCCGCGCAGACCCGCCCAGCTTACGAGCGCAACCTGGCGAGGGTTCGTCTTAAAGGGCGCTAGGAGCACGCCGACGGCGATGGGGCGGCTCACAAAGAGCATAAACGCCATGAGCGCCAGGCCCGGCAGCAGCATCTGCGGCAGGCGTGCGGGCGTTACGAGCAGGCCGAGCAAGAAGAAGATCGTCATCTCGGCCATCTCGGTGAGGGTATCGAAGAAGTGCGCCATCTCGACCTTGCCGGTGATGTCGCTCGCACCCAGCACAATGCCGGCCAGGTACACGGCCAAAAATCCGTTGCCGCCCAGGTAGCTCGGCAGCGCGTAGGCGACGATGGCCACGGCGAACAAAAAGATGGTCTGCGCGCCCTCGGCCGTTGCGTGCGCGCGTTCAATCAGGCGGCCCGCCGCCCAGCCGATGGCGAGGCCCAGGCCCACGCCCAAGATAATCTGCTTGGCCAGCAGTGCGGGAATGTTGATGTCGCCGCCGGCCGCGAGTGTGGCGAGCACGGCGGTGAGCATGTAGGCGACGGGGTCGTTGGAGCCCGATTCGACCTCGAGCAGCGAGTCGGTGCCGCCCCTCAGCGAAAGGCTGTGCTCGCGCAGAACGCTAAAGACGCTGGCCGCGTCGGTGGACGCCACGACCGATCCCAGCAGCAGGCCGCCGATCCAGTCGAAACCCAGCACAAAGTGGGCGAATACGCCGGTGATGCCGGCAGTGATGACGACGCCGAGCGTGCTCAGCAGCACTGCAGGTATGGCGACGGGCTTGGCGCGGTCGATGTTGGTGTTAAAGCCGCCGTAGAACATGATGAACAGCAGTGCCGTGCTGCAGACGGTTTCGGTGAGTGCGTAGTCGCTAAAGTCGATGTGCGCCGGGCCGTTGACGCCCAACAGCATGCCGAGCGCGATAAAGATGAGCAGGGTGGGGAAGGGGAGTTTTTTGCCGACGGGTTTGATGGTCAGACACAAAATGATGACGAGGCCGATAAAGAGAAGGATCTGGTTCATGGATGGTGTCCGCTCCTGGGTGGTTGGCGTGGCACGGTCAGTTGTCTGCGGTTATTTGTACCCAAAGATGGTGGGTTTATGGGGTTGGGTTGCGGGCATGCGCGATATCGTCATAGACGGCTGCCGTCTTTGCCTCTGCTCGGAAACCCTTTCCAGCTTTATTGCAACGGAGTACAATGGGTAACGTTTAAGTTCAACTTGAAGTTTTAGTTGCGGCGCCGGGCTTCGGCCGCAATGCAAGGAGAGGCGTACCATGGCGATCTATGTGACATCTGATGCTCACGGGCACGTGCGTGCGCTTGACGAGGCCCTGTCTAAGATCTCGTTGATGTCCGACGACACGCTGTACGTGCTGGGCGACATGATCGATCGCGGGCCCGATCCGGTCGGCGTTATTAAGCTCGTGCGCTCGCTGCCCAACGCCCGCGTGCTCAAGGGCAATCACGAGCAGATCATGCTCGATGCCATCATCGGCCAGGATCCGCTCGATGCCGAGACCTGGGATATCAACGGTGGCTGGACGACGCGCGAGCAGCTCAACGACATGGAATTTGAGGCATACGAGGAGCTCGTGCGATGGATGGCCGCGCTGCCGCTCTACGCGGTGGCCGAGACCGAGGAGCGCCCGTATCTGCTGGTGCATGCTGGAATCGAGATGAAGGCGGCGCGCGCGTTTTTGCTTGAGCATGGCGTCGATTGTGCCGATGGCGTTGGAGCGGTGGGTGCCGATTGCGAGCTGCTGCAGCAGATGCTCGCGGTGCAGTCGTCCGATGACCTGCTGTGGATTCGTCACGGCTATTGGGATGTGCCGACCGGGCTGCTTTCTGCCGAGGGCAAGGGTCCGGTCGTGGTGAGCGGTCACACGCCAACGGTGTCGCTCGGGCGTTATTGCGAGGTCGGTGGTCTTGCGGGGCTCGATGAGGAGTCGGGCCGCGGGCAGATTGTGCGCCTGGGCGGCGAGGATGCCGCCGGTGTGCCCGATCGCATCGACATCGACTGCGCTGCCGCCACCGGCTCCGAGTTCGGTCGCGTGGGCATCCTGCGGCTCGATGATGGGGCGGAGTTCTACGCGAACATCAACCCGGGCGAATAACCTTGTTCCGCCGATCTACCGTAGCTAATTTGGGACGGGGCTTTTTTGACTACTTTCGGAGAGTAGCGCCTTCTTGCTCGGTAAGCGCTAGAAATGAGGAGCGTCTGCGTCCTCGACAGCGCGAAAATGCTCGAAAAACCGTCGCAGCGGAGTCAAACGACGTCGCGGCGGTTCTTTTTTGGCTGCCCCGCTGGCTAAGTGAGTAGACTTTTTTGGAAATGCCGAGCACCCAACATATTTGCCTCAATAAAACCGCAGGTCACAGACTTGTGCTCTGTTGGTGTGGTCGGGGATTCGGTAAAAGTCTACTCACTTAGTTTTGCGTGATGAATATTGTCCGCAACGAGACCCCAGACGGGGTGATTCCATCGCAAATTCCGGTGACCGGGCAGCTAATTAGGCGCCGTATGGGTTGCGGTCGCGTTCGATGCGTTGGCGGATGTGGGCGTACTCGATTATCAGCAGCACCAGGAGTAGGACCATGATGGCTAGGTAGCTCGCCACAGCGCCCATCAGACCCAGCAGCTTAATCAGGATCACCGGCAGCACCACGCTTACGGCGAAGCAAATCAGGTAGATCTTGGTGACGTCGCCGGCATGGCGCAGCACCGTGATGATGGCGTAGATAAAGTCGATGGCCGCGGTGACGCCGCCGGCGACGACCATCAGCAACGCCAGCGTACGGTAGCGCTCAAAGCTGAGGCCGTACATAAAGCTCATGAGGGGAATACCGGGACCTGCCATAAATGCGGCGCACACGCCGGTGATGACCACGATCAGCGCCATAACGGCAACAATAATCAGGTCAAAGCGATGACGCTTGCGAGGATTAGCCCAAATGCTCGACAAGCGCAGGAGCTGCGGTTTATAGATAAATCCAATGCTCAGCAAAATAGCCTGCGCCGGAAAGAACAGGGCATTAAAGTACAGCTGATATTTGTATGCCAGCGTGCCTTCCATCACAAACTTGGGCATGCTCTCAATAAGGTTGAACAGGAACAGTGCACCAAAGAGCGGGGCGCACTGGACAAACAGGTGGCCGACCTCGCGCAGGCTCACGTGGCGCGATTTTTCGGTCTCGAGCAGGGCGAGCGGCGCGGTGACCAGCACGAGCGAGGCGATCGCGGTGACACCCATGGCCATGGCCGCGATGGGCATGCTGCGCGTGAGGAACAGCGCCACGCTGAAGACCGCGATGACGCCGACGGAGCGTAGCGTTTGGCTCATTCCAGCCAAGTAGAGTTTGTCGGCCTGCTGCAGGCGGCCTTCGTACACGTCGGCGACGCCGTCGATGACCTTATACAGGTAGACGCCCAGGCCGATCGTCGCCATCTGCGCGTCATAGCCGCGGGCACTGCTGTACATGAGGCCGCAGCCTAGGGCGAGCGCTCCGCAAAGCCAGCGGTTGAGCTGGTAGGAGGCAAAGGACGTCTTTTCGTCGATGTCTGAGACCTGGAAATTGCGCACGCCGTAGTTGCATGCGATCATGATGAGCGTGCCGGTGACGAAGGCGATGGAGAACTTACCGGCTTCCTCGGCGCCCACAAGCTGCGTGGACACAATGGTGAGCAGGGGAAACGCGAAGCCCCACACGGCGGTGCCCAGGGTATTCCAGAGATAGTCGCGGCGGGTGGCGTGCTCCTCGTATTCCGCTTCCTGCATGGAGAAGCCGCCGCCGTAGACGGCGCCGAGCAGGCGGTTCCACCAAGCGTTGACCATGCGGCGGACGGGGCCGGGCTCCCGATCGCGTTCGCGCCGGCGACGTGTGGCTTGGCAGCTATCGGGTCCGCCGGCGTTGCGCTGACTCAGCTCCTGGATGCGTGCGAGCTCTTCGGCCGTGTGGGAGGCAGGGAAGAGGCCGTTCTCGATGCGGCCGCCCTGGGCCTTCGCGGCGCCGTCTTTCGATGCAGCGGGGTTGGAGATGCCGTTGCGGCGGGCGATGGCGCGGCGAATGCTATCGAGGGGCGTGATGCTCAAAGCGGGGTCCTTTCTATTGCTGCGCTCTAGTATAGACACCTCGGTGTCCGCTCGTATTTTTGAACAGGTTGTTCGATAATTTCGGCGGCGCCATTCGGTAGTCGGCACTTAGGGACGTTCCTTATGTGCAGGCACTTTGGGAACGTCCCTAAGTGCCGGCATCCGGGGACACTCCTTGAATGTTGCCTGTTCAAGAGTGTCCCCAATGACTAGTCGTTTAAGAACGTCCCCAATGACTGGGCCGCTTGCCTGCGATTTTTGACCGTTGGGCGGGCTTGCCGCCCTTGCCGCAAAAACGTTTTTGCATATCGGGTACAACGGGCTTTACGTGAGTAAAGTGCGCGCCGCGTCCACGTGCCGCGTTTTTAAAGGAGGCCCCATGCCTGGTGTTACCCCTGCAGAAGTTCTGTCCAATTTTGGTATTACGCTGGTCGAAGATCCCGCCGAGAATCAACCCCGTCTGCTGGTCGATCTGCCCGCCGCGGAGCTCGTCGAGCACGCTATCCGCCGCGAAGAAGGCCGCATGGCATCCAACGGCGCGCTGGTGATCGAGACGGGGGAGCGTACCGGCCGTTCCCCCAATGACCGCTTTATCGTTGGCACCCCCGATGTTCACGACAAGATTGCCTGGGGCGCGGTCAACCGCCCGCTGTCCGTCGAGAGCTATGAGGCCATCAAGGCCGGCATCGTCGACTATCTCAACGAGCGCGACGTGTTCGTCACCCGCGGCATGGCAGGTGCCGACCGCAACCACACGCGTCGACTGCTCGTTGCCTGCGAGCGTGCCAGCCAGGCACTTTTTATTAAGCAGATGCTCGCCCGCCCGCTCGCTCGCGAAATCGCGCGCACCGGCGAGCCCGACTTCTGCGTGCTCGCAGCGCCCGGTTACCAGTGCGACCCCGCCATCAAGGGCCTCAACTCCAGCGCCGCGGTGGTCATCAACTTCCAGGAACGCGTGATTCTGGTCGCCGGCACCGGCTACTCCGGCGAGATTAAAAAGTCGATCTTTAGCGTCATGAACTATCTGCTGCCCGTCGAGGACGACGTGCTGCCCATGCACTGCTCGGCCAGCATGGATCCCGTCACGCACGAGACCGCCGTGTTCTTTGGCCTGTCCGGCACCGGCAAGACCACGCTTTCGGCCAATCCCACGCGCCTGCTGATCGGCGACGACGAGCACGGTTGGTCCGACATGGGTATCTTCAACATCGAGGGTGGCTGCTACGCAAAATGCGAGGGCCTGGACGCCTTCCACGAGCCCGAGATCTTCAACGCCGTCCGTTTTGGCGCCATTTGCGAAAACGTGGTGCTCGACGAGAACCGCAAGCCCAACTACGACGACATCTCGATCACGCACAACACGCGCGTGGCCTATCCCGTGGAGCACATTCCTAACGCTTGGACTAAGGGCATGGGCACCACTCCGAGTGTCGTGCTGTTCCTGACTTGCGACGCTTTTGGCGTGCTGCCACCCATCTCACGTCTGACGGCCGATGCCGCCATGTACCACTTTGTGACGGGCTTTACGGCTAAGATTCCCGGCACCGAGGTCGGCGTCACCGAGCCCACGCCCACGTTCTCCTCGCTGTTTGGCGAGCCGTTTATGCCGCTCGACCCCATGGTCTATGCTAAGATGCTCGGCGAACGTATCGCCGACGGTCGTACGCGCGTGTACCTGGTCAACACCGGCTGGATTGGCGGCGGTTATGGTGTGGGCCATCGCATCGAGCTTGCCTACACGCGCGCCCTGGTGGCCCGCGCCCTCGACGGTACCATCGAGGACAGCGAGTTCTTGCACGACGACATCTTTAACGTCGACATTCCCACGACGTGCCACGGCGTGCCCGATGGCATCCTGGTGCCGCGCCAAAACTGGCAGAGCACCGCGCGCTATGACGAGGCCGCGCACAACCTGGCGGTGATGTTCGAGGAGAACTTCGAGAAGAAGTACTCGCACCTGCCCGAGTCCGTCAAAGCCGCCGGCCCGCACGCCCAAGTACACGCCGACGCTCGTCATCGCGGCCGCGGGCTGCTGGGACTTCGCCACTAGCTTCGCCGTGAGTCCATATCCACCACAAAGGGGACAGGCGCCTTTATGGTGGTTTTGCTCGCGTGGATGACTCGGGTTACAATACGCTTGACATATCGTCCCCTTCTCCGGATGGGGACAGCGTAAGCGCTCTTGTGGCGGCACCGTAGGACTTTGAAGGTGGCCGCTGTGAGGGCGCTTTTTGTTTAGGCGCCCTCGCTCGGGCGTACGCTATGAAGGGAGAGCATATGAAGAGTTTCGTTGCCGAGGATTCGTTTTGGGAGCTGTTTCCGCAGGCGGCGGTCGGCGTCGTAGTCGTAAAGGGCATGAAGCCCGCGGCCCAGATTCCCCAGGAGGACGTGGATGCGATCGCCACGTTGCTCAATCGCGCCAATATCGATGCGGAGCGTCACCTGACAAGCGATACCATCAGCGAGAACGCGCCGGTTAAGGCATGGCGCGAGGCGTATCGCCTGTTCAAGACCAAGAAGGGCGCGCGTTGCTCAGTTGAGAACCTGCTCAAGCGCGTGCTCAAAGGCAAGCCGGTCGGCCACATCACACCGGCGGTGGATATCTACAACACGATTTCGTTGACTTATGCGCTGCCCGTTGGCGGCGAGGACCTGCATGCGATTGAGGGAGATCTTCGCTTGAAGGTGACCGATGGTGGCGATGCGTTCTTGCCGCATGGCGAGGAGGCGGACGATCCGACGCTGCCCGGCGAGCTCGCCTACATCGACGATGCGGGCGCTGTGTGCCGCTGCTGGAACTGGCGCGACGGCGTTCGCACGGCGCTGTCCGATGATTCGGCCGATGCGTTCCTGGCGATTGAGTGCGTGGAGCCCGAGCGGATGGGGGATTGCCAGGCCGCGATCGATCGCTTAGCCGAGCTGCTCGAGCGCTATCTGGGAGCGACGGTTGTCGTTAAGACGCTTGTGACCCGCGACAATCCCTGCGTGGAGCTGTAGCGACGCCTGCGGATCATGTTCGCCGGTCAAAACCACCACAAAGGTGCCTGTCCCCTTTGTGGTGGTTTTTATGTTGATGGGTTAACAAATGGGGTATTTGGGTACGGGTGTCGCCTTATGCGACTAAGATGTTTACCCGTAAGCATTATGCAAGCGAAAGGCGGTCGTCTCCCATGCAGCAGAACGACGAGACACGTTTCGAGGACTTTGTCGGACTGATCAGCGGGCTCTACAAGGAGATTCAGCGCATTAAGACATCCGAGGGCGCAAGGCTGGGCCTCAAGGGCTCCGACGTTATGTGCCTTTACTATCTTGAGCGCAGCAAGGACGGCCTGACTGGCGCTGACCTGGCTCGCATGGCAGGCGTGACCCGCGCCGCCGTCTCGCGTACGCTCGCGCATCTGGAGGAGGGCGGCTACGTCGAGGTCGACGATTCGGGCGATGCCGCCGTTAAGTATCGTGCTCCGGTGCGCCTGACCGCTCTGGGCGGCGAGAGCATGAGCGAAGCGGACCGCATCATTCGCGAGGTGCTCGATACCACCGGTAAGGCTATGGGTGTGGAGCAGCGCGAGCAGATGTATGCGTCGCTGCGCACGATTCTCAACACCCTGCGCGAGCTGTAGGGCCGCCAAGGCTTTTGCTTCCAATTAACAACTGCATAGTCCTGTTTGAGCGCGTATACCGTGCCGGGGCCTTGCTGTCAAAATTCCCTGCGCGGGATCTGCGCAAGAAAGGATTCGCTATGTCCGTCCGCATTATTACCGATTCCGCAAGCGATATGTCGCCGGCCGAGCACCCAGCACTGGCCGTTTTGCCGCTGTCCGTCACCTTTGGCACCGATGTGTACATGGATGGCATCGACATCGATCACCAGCGCTTTTACGAGATGCTCGTGGAGCGCGATGAGCTGCCCAAGACCGGCCAGGTCAACCCGTACGCGTTTTCGCAGGCGATTGCCAAGGTTCGTGAAGCCGGCGATGAGGCTGTGATTATTACCGTGGGCGCTAAGCTATCAGGCACCAATCAGAGTGCCCGTACCGCACTTGCCGAGGCGCCGGGCGGCGACGTGTTCGTGGTAGACAGCAACAACGTCACCCTGGGCGAGCGTGTCCTGGTCGAGTATGCCCTGCGCCTGGTGGATGAGGGCCGTAGTGCGGCCCAGATCGCGGTGGCCGTCGAGGCCGTCCGTGACCGCGTGGTCGTCATCGGCCTGCTCGAGACGCTGGAGTACCTGGTGCGCGGCGGTCGTCTGTCTGCTGCGGCCGGCGCCGTGGGCACGCTGCTCAACGTAAAGCCTGTGGTGGCTGTCGAGGACGGTCTGATCGTGCAGCTGGGCAAGGCGCGCGGTTCCAAGAACGGCTGCAACCTGCTGAACCAAAAGGTCGAAAAGGCGGGCGGCATCGACTTTTCCATGCCGCTGGCGCTCGGCTATACGGGTCTTTCGGATGCGGTGCTCAAGAAGTATATCGAGGACAGTGCCGCGTTGTGGGCCGGCCATGCCGAGGGTGAGCTGCCCATCCACACTATCGGCGCCACCATCGGCACCCACGTGGGCCCCGGCGCTGTAGCCGTAGCCTTCTTCCGCCCCGCCAACTAGCTTTCCGGTCAAAACCACCACAAAGGGGACAGGTACCTTTGTGGTGGTTTATGCTGGGTTCGGTTGAAAGGAGCACGCGATGGCGTCTGAGGGCTTTTTTGAACGGGTGTACGAGGTGGTCGAGCAGATCCCCGAGGGGATGGTCGCCACGTATGGTCAGGTGGCGCTGCTTGCCGGTCGACCACGAAGTGCGCGGTATGTGGGGTATGCCCTGCATAGCAATCCGCGCCCCGGCGAGATTCCCTGTCACCGCGTGGTGTTTGCCGACGGGCGCATATGCGAGGGTTTTGCTTTTGGCGGTCCCGATGCTCAACGTGAGCTTTTGCTAGGGGAGGGTGTGGCGTTTAAGGACGACATGCACGTCGACCTGGCCGTCTGTCGTTGGCCTGCCGGACTCTAACAGCTCTGCCGTGGCCAGAACTACCACAAAGGTGCCTGTCCCCTTTGTAGTGGTTTTCCGTTGCAGGTTTACCGGGGCTAACTTATGGAGAAGGTGTGGTGGGGTAGTTTGACGCTAGAAAGTAAACCAAGGTGAACTATATTGGTTTCAGCAACAGAGCAGGCAATAGGCGATGAAAAAGCCTGCCCTGTTGAGTTTGATTCGCATTCCTCCCCTCTGTGCGATTCAACGGTGTACTTCGGGAACAGGCCCGCTGGCAACTAACTGCCAGCGGGCCTGTTCCTGTTTGTCGGGGGAGTGCAGCGGGCAGAGTCGAACCGGTCGGGCACCAAAAAAGGCGGACGCCGTAGCGCCCGCCCTAAAACAATCCAAAGCTCAAGCCAGCAAATCGGCCTAGTACACCATGCCCATGGCGTCCTGAACCTCGGCCAGGGTCTGCTCGGCGATCTCGTTGGCGCGACGATTGCCCTCGTGCAGCACATCCTTGACGTAATCCAGGTCGTTCTCGTAGCGCTGACGACGCTCACGAATCGGGGCGAAGTACTCGTTGACGGCCTCGGTCACGTACTTCTTGAGCTGGCCGGAGCCGCCCATGCCGATTTCCTCGGCAATCTCGACCTCGGAACGACCAGTGCAGATGGCGGCCGTCGAAAGCAGGCCGGACACGCCGGGGCGGTTCTCGGGATCAAACGTGATCATGCGCTCGGAGTCGGTCTGGCTCTTCTTGATACGCTTGGCCGTCTCCTCGGCGGTCATCGAAATATTGATGGCGTTGCCGTAGCTCTTGCTCATCTTGCGACCGTCAAGGCCGGGCAACAGCGGGGTCTCGGACAGTAGCGCCTCGACCTCGGGAAATACCTTGCCGTAGCGGTTGTTAAAGCGGCGTGCGATGGTGCGGGTGAGCTCGATGTGCGGCAGCTGGTCGCGACCGACGGGCACCACATTGCCCTTGCAGAACAGGATGTCGCAGGCCTGGTGCACCGGGTAGGTGAGCAGAAGGCCGGTGAGCTCGTGGCCCGAGGCCTCCATCTCGGCCTTGACCGTGGGGTTGCGCGCCAGCTCGGCCTCGGACACCAGCGATAGGAACGGCAGCATGAGCTGGTTTGCGGCGGGCACGGCGGAATGCGCGTAGATCATGGTCTTGTCGGGGTCGATGCCGCAGGCAAGGTAGTCCATGACCATGTTGTACACGTTGTCCTGGATGTGCTCGGTGGTGTCGCGGTCGGTGATGACCTGGTAGTCGGCGATGAGCACGTTGGTCTTGGCGCCCATGTTCTGCAACTCCACGCGGCCCTTGAGGGTGCCGAAGTAATGACCCAGGTGCAAGCGTCCGGTGGGGCGGTCGCCGGTGAGCATGGTGAACTTCTCGGGCGTCTTTGCCAGGCCCTCGCGAATGGCGTTGCTCTTTTGCAGCGCGACTTCGTAGCTGTTCTCGTTTGGCATGATTGCTCCTAACGTTCGTTCGCAGGTTTTGATGATAGCGTGTTTATTGAGAGGGGTGGGCGTGAGTGGGTGAGGGACTGCCAGGGGCCGGCTTTCAAGTCCGCCGCGGCGTTCGCGCGAACGGCTGCCAACGCCTTGGTACATCCTCGGCAGCTTGCCCTAGAGCTTGTGGTGGCGCTCTTCTTTGCGCTCCTCGGCTGCCTGCTCCTCCTGCTTAAAAGCGGGGTCGTCGGGGGTGACCAGCTCGTCCTCGTGCGTGCGCTTGTTGTAATGGTGGCGCAGCACGGGTTCAAACAGGTGCAGGTGCTTGGCGAAGGCAGCCGAGCCAATGGCGAGCACGGTAAAGATGAGCACACGCATGGGCACCTCGACCTGGTTAATCGCGGCGGCGCCGGCCGAAAGCATGATGCACCAGGCATAGATGAGCAGCACGGCCTGTTTTTGGTTGTAGCCTTCTTGGATCAGGCGGTGGTGGATGTGGCCCTTGTCGGCCTGCCCGATGCTAATGTGGGCGCGCTTGCGGCGCACAATGGCGCTAAACGTGTCGATGATGGGCACGCCGGCAACGATGAGCGGGATGATAAGCGAGGTGAGTGCGGCGGTGCGGCTCACGTTGAGCAGCGAGATGGAGCCCAGCGCAAAGCCCAGAAGCAGCGACCCCGAGTCGCCCAAGAAGATGCTTGCGGGGTTGAAGTTGTAGCGCAAAAAGGCCAGACAGGCGCCAAAGAGCGCAATGGAGAGCGCGGCGGCGTCGATGCGGCCCGAGAGAACGGCCATCGAAAACATGGTGAACGACGCGATGCCGCAGATGCCCGTGGCCAAGCCGTCGAGGCCGTCGATGAGGTTAATGATGTTGGTGAATGCCACCAGATAGATCACGGTAATGGGGTAGGCGAGCCATCCGAGCATGATCTCGCCGGGAGCAAACGGGTTGACGATGACGCCGATCCGCAGGCCGCCCATGCAGGCGATAAGCGCGGCGAGGACCTGTCCGGCCAGCTTTTGCTTGGGCGTGAGCTGGAAGACGTCGTCGATAGCGCCGGTCGCAAAGATAACGGTAAAAGAAAGCGCAAGTATGGGGTAGCTGATGTGCAGACGGGGGTGGGGCACCAAAACGGGCGGCCAACCCAGGTACCAGGTGCCTAGGATTTGCACAGTGCAGGCGACGACCAGGCCCAAAAACACCGCCGTTCCGCCCAAACGCGGGATGGGCTTGGTGTTGATGCGGCGCTTAGAAGGATAGTCGACGGCATCGAGCTTAATTGCCAAGCGCTTGACCAGGGGCACCGCGAGGAAGGTCGTGATAAAGGCCGCCGCTGCCACGCATAGGTACGGTATGTAGCTCGGGGATGAAGCCATGAATCTAAAAACCGCCAAGCGTCGAAGGAAAAGGTCAGAAGAACGCCATGCGCAAAGGGCATAGCCGAACCATAATACTCGACCAAGGGGGGTGCATGGAATTGCACGCAGCGATAATCACGCGTTTACCAGATATTGGGATGTTGTCGATGGCTTGTCGGGATGCCGGCGTGGATCCATATGGACTGTAATGGCAATTTTCGGCAAAAGAAAACCACCCCCCACGTTACGAAAATGAACCCACCTAAAACAGGTGGGTGCCCTCATCGACTGTTCCAGCGTCCTTAACAACGAAGGATACCTGTACTAGGTACGACTGTGTGGGCTCCCTAAATAAACGCGACGGTTCACCCAGTTGCTCCGCGGGGGGCGGAATACCTACATCATAAAGCGGCACTTTATCGATTCCAGTCTTGACATTACAAAAATCGTGTCGGACGATTACGGCGCCTTGGGCTCGAGCCGTCTGTGGGGTTGATCCCTTTACGTTTGAGCTGCTGAATCGTTGTTTTGGAGCATGGTTTTATGCCGACGTCGTTGACCGAACTTTTTTCGCCCGCCTGCCATTTGTGTCCGCGCCGTTGCGGTGCGGCGCGCGATGAGGGCGCGCACGGCGTCTGCGGTGCTAACGACACGCTCAAGGTGGCCCGCGCCGCGCTTCATATGTGGGAGGAGCCGCCTATCTCGGGCGAGGCCGGTTCGGGCACGATCTTCTTTAGCGGCTGCTCGCTCAAATGTATCTACTGCCAGAACCACGAGATCTCGACCGGCAATTTTGGCCTTGAGATTTCGCCTGAGCGCCTGGTCGAGATTATGCTGGAACTGCAGGACCAGGGTGCCAACAACATCAATTTGGTGACGGCGACGCACTATGCGCACCTGTTGCCTGCCGCGATTGCCGCGGCACGGGCGCGCGGACTGGTTATCCCAATCGTCTACAACACGAGTGGTTACGAGCGCGCGAGTGCCGTGGCGGCGCTGGGCGACCTGGTCGATGTGTGGCTCACCGACTTTAAATATGCCGATGCCGGGCTTGCGCAGTCGCTCTCCCATATAAAGGATTACCCGCGTGTGGCCGTGTCGGGTCTGGCCCAGATGGCGCGCGAGATCGAGCGCCGCGGGGGAGAGTTGGTGGACGAGGACGGGCTTATGAAGCGTGGCATGATCGTGCGTCACCTGGTGCTTCCGGGGCATGCAGACGATTCGTGTCGCGTGCTGGACCTGGTGTGGCAGACGGTGAGCGACGTGCCGATCTCGGTTATGAACCAGTACACGCCCAATGCGCTCATGCGCGAGCAGGGCGGCGACCTGGCACGCGCCGTGACGCGTGAGGAGTACGAGCAGGTGCTCGACCATGCCGACGACCTGGGTTTTACGACGATGTTCTGGCAAGAGGGCGGCGCGGTAGACGAGAGCTTCACCCCGGCCTTCGACACCACCGGTGTTCTTACCAGCGCAAAGTAGTGCGTTCGTCGATGATTTTTCTGGGACGGGGATAAAAAATCATCGAGAGGATCGCCTGTTCGAAAAGTTGCCAAAATAGCCGCGCCCCAAAAAGACTGGTTATTGGGCGTTGACAGTTGGCGAGCCGTAGGTAAAATATCGACTTGTCCTGGGGACGTAGCTCAGTTGGGAGAGCGCTGCCGTCGCATGGCAGAGGCCGAGGGTTCGACTCCCTTCGTCTCCACCCTTGGATTTGATAAGCCGCTGACATTGTGTCGGCGGCTTTTTTTAAAAGAAAGGGCTATACCATGGCCGAGCTTGAGTCCCAACCATTGTCCGACGAGGAGCGCGCTGAGTTGGAAGAGCTCCGCGCTGAGAAGGCCCGCCGCGAGGCTCGGGAAGAGGCCCGTCGCGAGCGCGAGGAGCTGGCTGCCCTGCGTGCCGAGCGCGCGAAGGCCGAGGAGGTCGCCTCGAACGCCGCATCCGAGCGCAAGCCCGCGCCCGCACCCAAGCCCGCTGCAGCGAAGCCTGCACCTGCCGCGCCCAAACCTCAGCCTAAAAAGGCCGCTCGTCCCAAGTCCGTCGAGCCCAAGCCGAGCCGTGACGAGATGACCTTTGCCCAGCGCATGGTTACCTCCAAGGAACCTACGGGCGAGAACGAGATCCCTGGCATGGCGCCGGCTCAAAAAATCATCATTGTCCTTGCCCTCATCGCGTTTGTCATCTTTATGGGCTACACGATCCTGACCAGCATGGGACTGCTCTAACCGATTTGCATCGGGTGTCATGTCCTCATCCTCTGCTCTCGTCTAACCCTCAAATTCTGTACCACACATCCGAAAGGTCGCCCCATGGCTTTGACCGACATCTCGCATCCCACCGACATTGCAATGCTCACCGATCTGTACGAGCTCACTATGGCCCAGGGCCTGTGGGAGAGCGGCAAGGCCAATGAGCAGGGTTGTTTTACCGCGTTTTACCGCGACCATCCCTTTGGCAGCGCCTATGCCGTCATGTGCGGCACCGCCGAGCTGCCCGAGCTGGTCGAGAATCTGCGCTTTACGCCCGAGGATATCGACTACCTCGCCTCGCTTGAGGCCCCGGCCGGCGGCGCGATGTTTAAGTCCGCATTCCTCGACTATCTGCGCGATTTTCGTGCGCATGTAAACATCGACGCCGTGCCCGAGGGCGAGCTCGTCTTTCCGCGCGAGCCCATGGTGCGCGTCACCGGCCCCGCGCTGGAGTGCCAGCTGCTCGAGACGGCGCTGCTCAACATCGTCGGCTTCCAGACGCTTGTCGCCACCAAGACGGCGCGCGTGGTGCTGGCGGCGGACGGCCGTCCCGTGGCCGAGTTTGGCCTGCGCCGTGCCCAGGGCCCCGATGGCGGCCTGGCCGTCGCGCGCGCGAGCTACGTTGCCGGCTGTTCCTCTACGTCCAATGTGCTCGCCGGGCGCCGCTACGGTATTCCCGTCTTTGGCACGCATGCGCACAGCTGGGTGATGAGCTTCGATTCCGAGCTCGAGGCCTTCCGTGCCTTTGCCAAGTCGAGCCCCAAGAATTGTACGCTGCTCATCGACACCTACGATGTGCGCGAGGGCTGCGAGCATGCCATTACGGTTGCCAAGGAGATGGAGGCGGCGGGCGAGCGCCTGTCGGCTATTCGCATTGACTCCGGCGACCTCGCCAAGCTCTCCAAGTATGTTCGCGGCCGTTTTGATGCCGAGGGCCTGCCCTATGTGGGGATCTCGGTTTCTAACGATCTGGATGAGTACACGATTCAGTCGCTGCTCGACCAGGGCGCGCCCATCGATAGCTTTGGCGTGGGCACCAAGCTCGCGACCTGCTACGACCAGCCGGCGCTGGGCGGCGTGTACAAGCTTTCCGCCCGCCGTGCGAGCGAGGCCGACCCGTGGACGCCGGTGGTCAAGCTCTCCGAGCAGCCCTACAAGCGCACAATCCCGGGCGTGCAGCGCGTGCGCCGTTATTACGACGGCTTTGGCGGCCCGGTCTGCGACATGATCTACGACGAGGACCATCTGGTGGGGGAGGGCGCCGCGCGCGGCAATACCCTCGTGGCCGTGAATGATGCCGCCCTGGTGACCGACGTGTCGGAGCTTGAGTATCGCGAGCTGCTGGTGCCGATCGTGCGCGATGGCAGCGCAGTGGCTCCGCGTGAGAGCATCCAGGACGCGCGCGAGCGCTGTGTTTGGGCGCTCGATCATCTGGACGCAGCTTTCAAGCGCTTCCTGTACCCGCAGACCTATGTGGTGGGCATGGAGCAGGGCCTGGCTCAGGTGCGCGACGAGCTCGTGCGCAAGAACATGGCCGCGGCCTCGGCTTTCCCCTGGGCAAAATGATCAGCATGCGACGGAAGATAACGGATCATTTTCTCGCTTGCCCGTTCGCCCGTTCGCTGAACAGTTGATTGGTTTGACGTATGACGACTTCTTATAAAACGATGGTGGTAAAGATCGGTTCGTCCACGGTGGTGGGCGCCGATGGCAAGGTCAACCGCGCCTTTATCGGCGGACTTGCCGATCAAGCCGCAGCGCTGCGCAAGCTCGGCTGGCGTCTGGTCGTGGTGAGCTCGGGCGCTATCGCCTGTGGCTATCCCGTGTTGGGTTTCGACCGCAAGCCGGTCGGCGACCTTCCGAGCCTGCAGGCCTGCGCCTCGGCTGGTCAGTGCATCATCTCGTCGGCCTACGACGAGGAGTTCCATGCGCGCGACCTGCTCACCTCGCTCGTGCTGCTCACGCGTCACGATACGGCGCGTCGCACGTCCTACCTGCACGCGCGCGACGCCCTGCTGCGTCTGGTGGAGCTGGGCGTGGTGCCGGTCGTCAACGAGAACGACACCGTTACCGTCGACGAGATCAAGTTTGGCGACAACGACACGCTGGCGGCGCTCGTGAGCTGCCTGGTTTCCGCCGACCTGTGCGTGACGCTGTCCGACATCGACGGCCTCTACACCGCCAATCCGCACGAGGATCCGACGGCCGAGTTTGTCCCGGTCGTGCATAAGATCGATGCCAAGATCATTGCCTCGGCGGGTGATTCTTCGACCTCGGTGGGTACGGGCGGCATGATCACCAAGATTCGCGCGAGCCGCATCCTGATGACGGCGGGCATTCAGAGCGTGATTTGCTCGGGCGAGGAGCCCGATGCCCTCGTGCGTCTCGCCCGCGGCGAGAGCGTGGGAACCCTGTTCGATCCGCCGGCGGAGCGCCTGGACATCGCACCCCGCAAACTGTGGATCGCGCTGGGCGACAAGGCCCACGGCTCGGTGACGGTTGATGACGGTGCTGCGAAGGCGCTGGTCAGCCGTGGCTCTTCCCTGCTTGCGGTGGGTATTCGCGAGGTCGATGGCCAGTTTGCCGAGGGCGATGTGCTCGATGTGTGCGATCCGAGCGGTATGGTCGTCGCCCGCGGTATCGCCGAGGCCGATTCGGACGTGCTGGAGCTTGCAGCCGGCCGCCGCCAGGACCAGATCGCCAGCAACCGCCTGCTCGCTAACCTGGCCGAGAAGCCGGCGATACACAGGGATAACTTGATCGTATTTGCATAAAGAAAGACAGCGCTGCGGATCGTTTCCTGCAGCGCTGTCTTTCTCGTGCCGGCACTTGGGGACGTTCCTTATGTGCCGGCACTTTGGGACACTCCTTAGCTAGAAGATCCGGCGCAGGTCTCCGCGGTTGAGGGCTTCGTCGAAGAGGTGCTTGAATACCACGCTGCCGTGCAGGCCGTCGTGCTCGAACTCGTTGGTCACCCAGGCGTGCGAGTTGCCCACGCGGCTGAGCGTGTCGAGCTGCATACCCGAATCGACGTACATGTCGTCGAAATACACCGCGGCCTGGAGCGGCGCCTCGTTACAGACTAGGCGCTGAGGGTCGTAGATCTTGTCCCAGCTGGTGTCCTCCATCAGCAGGTCCATCGCCGGCTTGAAGGGCTTAAGTTCGGGCATCTGCTCGAACATCCACGGGAACATGGCCTCGCCGGTAAACATGAGCGGGCGCGCGAGCGTGTCGAACTCGGCGCGGTGTGCCTTCTCCTCTGCCGCGGCCCAGCGAATGGGCATGGTGTCGCCGTCGGCGTATATGAACTCCTGCAGCGTCCAGTACAGCGGATTCGTGCGCGTGTTGGTGCGCTCGAAGGCGCGCATCAAAAAGCTGTCGGATATCGAGGAGCCGCAGCTCGGCGTGCCGTCGCCATCAACAAACGCATGGTCGATAATCCAGTGCATGCGCTCAAAGCTCGGCTTCATGCCAAAGTCGCTGCCCATGAGCTGAAGGCGCTCGACCGTCATCGGCGAGCCGTCGGGTAGCACGGGCTTTTGCTCTTCGATAGCATCGGCCAGGGCCGCCACACGCTCTACGTCGGCGGGGTAGCGGTCATAATACTGCTGAGTCTTGGCTGCCATGCGCGGGAAGGTGTGCGCGTAGACCTCGCTGGCGCTCGCCGGCACGTGCGGAATGCCGCCACAGGTAAAGCTCGCCGCCACGCCCTCGGGGAAGAGCGACAGATAGCTCAACGTCAAAAAGCCGCCGTAGCTTTGGCCGAGCGTGACCCACGGCTTGCCGCCAAAGCCCACCAGGCGCAGGTACTCAAAATCGCGCACGATGGAGCTGGCGAGGTGGCGCTTGAGGTAGTCCGCCTGCGAGCGTGCGGCATCGGAGCCGTCCGCCGTCGCGCGATCACCCAGTGCCTTGATCGTGCGCCCGTCTACACAGCTACTGCGTCCGGTGCCGCGCTGGTCGGGAAGGACCACGCGGAAGTGCTTGACGGCTTCCTCAATCCAACCGTCGCTTGTGGGCGACAGCGGACGCGGGCTCTCGCCGCCGGGGCCGCCCTGCAAAAACAGGAGCAGTGGCAGATCGTCGTTGATGCGGTCGGGCGCGCAAACCACGCGGTAGAAGAGCTTGATGCTCTCGGGCGCGCCGGCGATTGGTGCCGGCATAGCGCCGCGGCGCATGGTGCTGCCGACGGCCAGGAGCATCGGCTCCAGGCCGCGCCAGTCAAGGGGGACGTCGATGCTGTGGTCCTCGACGTAAAGGCCAGGGACGTGGTACGAAGTGATGAGGGCCATGTGAGTCTTCCGTTCGTTGCGGTGTTTCGGGTTGACCAATTCTACCGCCGCGGGCGAGGCCATGCGCAAATCGGCTACCATGGTTGCAAACTTCTAGGAGAAAGGGCCGCCCATGTCGGTCGATATAGCCACGTATGTCCACGATCTTGCCGTTGCCGCCAAGGCAGCGTCGGCCTCTCTTGCCACGGCGAGCGATGAGCAGCGCCAGGAGGCCGTGCGCGCCATGGCCGCAGCACTGCGCAACGGTGTCGACTCCATCGTCGCCGCCAACGAGCTTGATATGTCCGCCGCGCGCGATGCGGGGACCTCGGCAGGGCTCCTCGATCGCCTGTTGCTGACGCCCGAGCGCGTCGAGGGCATGGCCGCCGGCCTGGAGAAGCTTGCCGAGCTGCCCGATCCTGTCGGCCGCGTGCTCGACCACCGCGTGCTTGCAAGCGGCGTGGACCTCACCCGCGTGAGCGTGCCGCTTGGTCTGGTCGCCATGGTCTATGAGGCGCGCCCCAACGTGACGGCCGACGCCGCGGGCATCTGTATCCGCACCGGCAACGCCTGCATTCTGCGCGGCGGCTCGCTGGCCTATCACTCGTGCGCCATGATTTCCGTGTTGCTGGCCGATGCGCTTGAGGCCCAGGGTTTCCCGCGCGAGGCCGTGTCGATGATCGAGTCTACCGACCGCGAGGCCACCGGCGAGCTCATGAAGCTCCGCGGCATCGTCGATGTGCTCATCCCGCGTGGCGGTGCGGGTCTGATCCAGCGTTGTGTTCGCGAGTCGCTCGTTCCGGTGATTGAGACGGGCACGGGCAACTGCCATATCTACGTGCATGAATCCGCCGACTTTGACAAGGCGCTCAACATTATCCTCAATGCCAAGACCCAGCGCGTGGGCGTTTGCAATGCTGCCGAGTCGTTGCTGGTCGACCGCGCCGTGGCCGACGCGTTTTTGCCCGCGGCCGTGGCCGTGTTGCACGACCATGGTGTGCTCATCCACGGCGACGAGTCCACGTGCGCCGCTTGCGCCGATGCCGGTCTTGCCGAGGGCGACGACTACGTGGCCGCGACCGAGGAGGACTGGGGCCGTGAGTACCTGGCGCTCGAGATGAGCGTGAAGGTCGTTGCGAACGAGGATGAGGCCATTGCGCACATCAATCGCTATGGCACCATGCATTCCGAGGCCATCATCGCGGAGGACGCGGACGCCTGCGAGCGCTTTTTGGATGAGATCGATGCCTCGGCCGTGTATGCCAACGCCAGTACGCGCTTCACCGACGGCGGCGAGTTTGGCCTGGGCGCCGAGATCGGCATCTCGACCCAAAAGCTCCACGCGCGCGGCCCCTTCGCCGCCGAGGCCCTCACCACCTACAAATACAAGCTCCGCGGCACCGGCCAGGTCCGCCCCTAAAATCCGTATAAACGAAAACCACCACAAAGGGGACAGGCACCTTTGTGGTGGTTTTAGGTGGCGTGAGCGGTTAGGCCTGGAAGGTGTCGCGGTCGGGGGCGAAGGACTGCATGGCTGCGATGGTGCGGTCGAAGAGTTCGGGAAGCTCCCAGCCCAGCATCTCGGCGCCCTGCGAAATCACGTCGCGCGAGCAGCCGGCGGCAAAGCGCTTGTCCTTGAACTTCTTCTTGAGCGACTTGGTCGTAAAGTCCATGACGCTCTTGCTCGGGCGCATGATGACGGCGGCGCCGATCAGGCCAGTGAGCTCATCGCAGGCAAACAGGATCTTTTCCATCTGCAGCTCGGGCTTGGGCAGCGAAGAGTTGAAATCGGACGTGTGTGTCTGGATGGCACGGATAAGCTCGGGAGAGGCGCCCTCGCCCTCGAGGATCTCGGCCGCATAGATGGTGTGGTTCACGGGGTCGTCCTCATGCTCCTCCCAATCCAGGTCGTGCAGCAGACCGACGATGCCCCAAAACTCCTCGTTCTCGGGGTCGAACTCGCGCGCAAAGTAGCGCATAGTGCCCTCGACCGTCTCGCCATGGGTGATGTGGAACGGGTCCTTGTTGTGCTCGTTGAGCAGTTCGAACGCGCGGTCGCGGGTGATTCCGGCGGTAAGCGGCTCTGCCATAAGGGACTCCTTGTGCTCGTGGGTATCGATAAGAATGAATACTACTAGAACAAGAAAACCACCACAAAGGTGCCTGTCCCCTTTGTGGTGGTTTTTGGTGCGGATGGGTTAGTTGAGGGCGGCTTGGGCTAGGCGGGCTTCGGCATCCTCCTCGGTGACGCCCAGGGCCACGGCGAACTCCTCGATGGAGCGGCGTTTGGCCTCCTTGAGTACGCGCATGTAGTAAGAGCTGGGCTTTTTGTCTGCTTCCTCGGCCTGGCGAATACGGTGCATCATGGTTTTTGCCACGCGGACCGTCTCGGGCGCACCCAGCTTAAGCTGCTGCTTAAAGTGCGTCTCCTCGAGCGAGCTGTTGCGCTCGGTAAAGGTGTCGCACTCCAACTCGCTGTAGTGGCTCAGCAGATGCTCGGCATCTTGCTGGGAGATGGCGGCATGCAAACGGTCGGCCTGCGCCACGGGGTACATGAGGATCGTCTGCGCATGTCCCTGCTTGGTCTCGAGCAACAGCATGGGCTGCGGCGTGTCGTCCCTAAAACCGACGACGGTGCAGACTCCCTGACCCGGATGAATGACGTGTTGACCGATTGAGAACATGCTACCTCCAACTTATACGAATTTACGTATGTCTAGAATACCACGCTGACGTGCGCAAACCCTTACTTTATGCAGGAAAAGCACACAACTCTGATAGGTAAGAGTATTCGATAAATAGAACGGCTTATTCAGGCGTTTATGCATTTCCAGAACGTGTATAAATTGCAGGCAAACCGCCAACTTTGTACCACCGCGCAAGAGCGGTAGTCATTTTTGTGCATATGCAATTTCGATTGGCTTTACCCTGCGACAGTGTGCGTCGCTTGTGATAGAGTGCTACAAACTCTGGCTTTTGCCCTACGAGTGACCAAGAGCTCGGGGGCTTTAACACAAGGAGGATCTATGCCCGAGAAGATTGAAGAGCTGGTACGCGCTGCGCTTGCTGCGGCCCAGGAGGCCGGCGACCTTTCCGCATTTGAACTTGACGATTGCGCCATCGAGCGACCGGCTGACACTTCTCATGGCGAGTGGACCTCCACCATGGCCCTGAAGTCCGCCAAGCTGGCTCACTGCGCTCCGCGCAAGATCGCCGAGGCCGTCGTTGCCCATATGCCCGAGGACCCCGCGATCGAGAAGGTCGAGATCGCAGGCCCCGGCTTCATCAACTTCTACCTCTCCGTCGCCGTCAAGAACGCCATCTTCGGCGAGGCCCGCGAGAAGGGCATGGACTTCGCTAAGTCCAACGTCGGCGGCGGCCTGAAGACCCAGGTCGAGTTCGTTTCCGCCAACCCCGTCGGCCCCATGCACATCGGCCATGGCCGCTGGGCCGCTCTGGGCGACTCCCTCTGCCGTGTTATGGACCACGCCGGTTACGATATCCAGCGTGAGTTCTACATCAACGACCACGGATCTCAGATGAACACCTTCGGCAACTCCATCAGCACGCGCTATATGCAGCTCGCCGACATCATCGCCAAGCAGGGCGTGGATATCGACGAGGCTCACAAGCTGCTGATCGCCGACCGCGACGCCTATGTCGCCGACGAGAACGACGAGCACCCCGAGACCCATCCCTACCAGGACAACTTTGCCGAGACTCTGGGCAAGGACTCCTACGGCGGCGACTACATCATCGACGAGGCTGCCGAGTTCTGGCGCACCGACGGCGACAAGTGGGTCGAGGCCGATCCGCAGGAGCGCATGGAGAGCTTCCGCGAGCGCGGCTACGTAAAGATGGTCGACAACATGCGCGACCTTTGCCATGCCGTTAACTGCGACTTCGATCGTTGGTTCTCCGAGCGCTCGCTGTATGTGAAGGACACCGAGGGCGAGACCGCCGGCACCTCCGCCGTCGACCGCGCTTTTGAGAAGCTCGACAAGATGGGCTATCTCTACACCAAGGACGGCGCCCTGTGGTTCCGCTCCACCGACCTGGGCGATGACAAGGACCGCGTTCTGATCAAGTCCGACGGCGAGTACACCTACTTCGCCTCCGACGTTGCCTATCACTGGGATAAGTTCCAGCGCGTCGACCACGTCATCGACATCTGGGGCGCCGACCACCACGGCTACATCGAGCGCGTCCGCTGCGTCTGCGATGCCTTGGGTTACCCCGGCAAGTTTGAGGTTCTGCTGGGCCAGCTCGTCAACCTGCTGCGCAACGGCAAGCCCGTCCGTATGTCCAAGCGTAAGGGCACCATGGTGACCCTGCAGGAGCTCGTCGACGAGGTCGGCTCCGACGCTGCCCGTTACACCCTCATCTCCAAGAGCTCCAACCAGATGGTCGACTTCGATATTGAGGCCGTCAAGAAGCGCGACAACTCCAACCCGGTGTACTACGTGCAGTACGCTCACGCCCGCGTGTGCTCCATCCTGCGCCGTGCCGCTGACGTTACGCCCGAGCAGGCTGACGAGATGGGTATGAAGGCCGTCGCCGCCAAGGCCATCGGTGAGAACGTCGATTACTCGCTGCTGATCGACCCGACCGAGCTCGCCCTTTCGCGCAAGCTCAACGAGCTCACCGACCTCATCGCCAGCTGCGCTCGCGACCGCGCCCCGTTCCGTCTGACGCACTTTGCTGAGGAACTCGCCGGCGACTTCCACAGCTTCTACGCTGCCTGTCAGGTGCTGCCGAGCGAGGGCCGTCCCGTCGACCCCGAGCTTTCGCGTGCCCGTCTGGCCGCTTGCGATGCCGTCCGTGTGACGCTCGCCCTGGTGCTCACCCTCGTTGGCGTTTCCGCGCCCGAGCAGATGTAATCTACGGGTCATTTGACCGTACAGACTTGGTTTAACTAAGCCTTGAAAGCCCGATCTCCCACGGAGGTCGGGCTTTTTGCAAACGCCGACGTATTGACGAATTTGGAACTGCTGGAAATACGAAACTATGCCGGTTTACTACGATGAAATGAGAAATTCCAACTACGCCGGCTTTTCGCAAAAAAGTGCAAGGCATCTACCTGCGGTTTTAGTTCAACAAGTTTCGGAGTGATCGCGGTTGAGCGATTCATCGTAGTAAACCGCCACAGTTTTGGCGGAGGCAGTCAGATTTGTGGGTGTTAAACCAAAGATTGTCCCTTTTGACTAGTCGTTTAAGAACGTCCTCAATGACTAAGTTGCAGGTGGTTGCGGTTGTGTTACACTAACGCTGCGTATATGACGCAAATATCTCGATACAGATCAATGATGTCCGTCGGTATTTGACGGAGCTAGACTGTTTAGCCGCCCTGAAGGTTTATGCAGGGAGCATGTGATCACAGGGCTTGAAAAGAAAGTTGAGCAAACACTGTGTCTGATCAACAGCAAGAAAACGAAATAACGACGACGCAAGCCGCTCCCGCTGCACCGGTTGCGTTGGACCAGGTCGCGGCGCCCGCGCAAGCCTCGGCTCCTGAGACGCCTAAGGCTGCTTCGACGCCTACGCCTTCAGCGGCTGAGAAGGCCGTGCCTGCAACTGGTGAGGAGGCTGCTCCGGCAAAGCCCAAGCGTACGCGCCGCACGGTCAAGCCTGCCACTGACGGCGAGGAGGTCACCAAGCCCAAGCGCCGTACCACGCGCACGACGCGCGCCAAGCGCACCGTTGCAGCTGACTCCTCGGCGCCGATTTCCGATGAGGTCGCGCAGGCACGTGCGTTGGCGCAGATTAGCGAGGCTCAGGTGGTGCGCGCCCGCCGTCGTGCTGCCGAGCGCGAGGCCGCGGCTCTGACCGAGCTTGCAGCTCCGTCTGTGCCCGAGACGCCTGCCGCCGACCAGCCGACCGAGAAGCCGGTACCGCGCACACGCCGTCGTACGGCTGCTAAGGCCGAGCAGGTTGCCGATCAGGTAACCCCCGAGCTCACTGAGGCTTCGGTCCGTTCCGCGGCAGGGGAGGGCACATCGCCTGTTGAGCCCGCTGCGCCTGTCGAGGCCAGCGAAGTTTCCGTTGTCGATCCGGCTTTGCGCCCGCACCGTCGCGGTCGCAAGCCCAAGGCCTTCGTCGAGGCAGAGAAGGCCGCAGCCGCAGCTGCAGCCGCTCGGGATGCTGCGGCGACCGCCGAGTCTGCAACCGCCGCCGACGCGCCCGTCCAGGATGCTACGACTTCCGAGGCCGCTCCCGCCGATGTCGAGCCCGCCGACCTCCGTCCCGGTCCCAGCCGTCGCACTGCTGCTAAGCGCACGTCCAAGGCTAAGGCTGCCAAGAAGGGCGCGTCCGAGGATTCCGCCGAGACGACCGTCGATGCATCGGCTGATGCCGCCGAGTCCCAGGACGTCGAACAACCTGCGTCCGAGAAGCCCAAGCGCGGTCGTAAGAAGTCCGCTAAGGCCAAGACGTCCGAGCAGCAGGCTGATGTCGAAGCGCAAGTCGATTCCGGTGCCGAGGCCAATGACGCTGCTGCGGCCAATGCCGACGCCGCCGCAACTGATGGTGCCGCGCCCGCCGAGGCCGAAGACGGCGCTCGCCCCAACCGTCGCCAACACAAGCGTAACGACGAGCGCAACGACCGCAAGGACGAGCGCAACAACGACCGTCGCAACCGCCAGCGCGATCGCAAACAGCGCAACAAGGAGCGCAACGCCGCCCCCACCGAGCCCACGCTTTCGCGCGAGGAGCTCGCGGCCATGAAGGTCGCCGAGCTGCGCGAGAAGGCCAAGGAGTTCGAGATCGAGACGACCGGCAAGAAGAAAGCCGAGCTCGTCGAGGAGATCTACGTCACCGCCGCGAAGGCCGAGGGCTTCCGCGACATCAAGGGCATCCTGCAGATTCGTCCGGACAGCTCCGGTATCATCCATGCCCATGGCTACATGAAGTCCAACGACGACGCCTTCGTGCCCGCCTACCTCATCCGCTCCGCGCGCCTGCGCACGGGCGACGTCATCGAGGGCTCGCTGCGTCCTTCGCGCGGCGGCGACAAGCGCGCCGGCCTCGCCAAAATCACGACCGTCAACGGTCTGGACCCCGAGCAGATTCGCAACCGTCCCAAGTTCGGCGACCTCACCCCGGTCTATCCCAACGAGCCGTTGCGCATGGAGCACGGCAAGGACTCCATTACCGGTCGCGCCATCGACATCGTGTCGCCGATCGGCAAGGGTCAGCGTGGCCTGATCGTGTCCCCGCCCAAGGCCGGCAAGACCACGATCCTCAAGAAGATCTGCCAGTCTATCTCGATTAACAACCCCGAGGTGCACCTCATCTGCCTGCTCGTCGACGAGCGCCCCGAAGAGGTCACCGATATGCAGCGCTCCATTAAGGGCGAGGTCGTGGCCTCGACCTTCGATATGCCCGCCGACAACCACACCCGCGTGGCCGAGCTCGTCATCGAGCGTGCCAAGCGCATCGTGGAGCTGGGCGGCGATGTCGTGGTGGTGCTCGACTCCATCACGCGTCTTGCCCGCGCCTACAACTTGGCGGCGCCCGCCTCGGGCCGTATCCTTTCGGGCGGCGTCGATTCGGCGGCGCTGTATCCGCCCAAGCGCTTCCTGGGCGCAGCCCGTAATATTGAGAACGGTGGCTCGCTCACCATCCTGGCCTCTGCCCTCATCGACACCGGTTCCAAGATGGACGAGGTCATCTTTGAGGAGTTTAAGGGCACCGGCAACATGGAGCTTAAGCTCGACCGCGACCTGGCCGATCGCCGCATCTTCCCGGCTATCGACCCCGTTGCCTCTGGTACGCGCAACGAGGATCTGCTGGTCGACGAGCAGATGCGCCCGTTTGTCTTTGGCCTGCGTCGCATTCTTGCCGGCATGAACAACACCGAGCGCGCGGCCGCATCGTTTATCAAGGGTCTTAAGGGCACCAACACCAACCAGGAGTTCCTGGTGCGTTCGGCCAAAAAGCACAGCGACTACGAGCAGACGTTCTAGGTTGTCATCCACACGCAGCGATAGTCATCAATGCAATAAAGGGTCGGGGCTTTGAGCCTCGGCCCTTTTCTATATCGCCGCTCCGCGCTTTTTTGACCATAAGACTGGCAAGCAGCAGGTTTCCCGTTTCAATCCGACATCGTCGCTTGCAATCGACAGGGCGGTTTCGCATAATAGCTTTTAAGCTTCGCGACGGAAAACGCAGATGAAACGAACCATATACCGTTGCTTTGGGGCATAGCCCCGCTTCATCTTCTCTCGCGCAGCCAACTGAATGATGCGATTTGGGTGCTGGAAGATGGGGAGAGCTCATGGCTTCTTCTGATGCAACACAACGAGCAGTCCTTGCCGGACTTTCGTGCGGGATCGGCCTTGCCGCTCCCGTGGTTATGTATGCCGCGACGCTGCCGTTTTCGTCGGTGAACGAGACGGTCGTGGCGGGTGCGGTTCCCTTCGCCGTGGGCGCGGTGGCGGGCGTGGGTATCTATGCCGCCTCGCTGGGTATCTCCGAGTACCGTGCGCAGCGTGAAGAGCGTCTGTTCCAGCCCGATGCCATGGGCGGTGCCGCCAATCTCAATCAGCATCAAAGCGAGTTCAAGACCGCCTCGATTCCAGCCCAGCAGCAGGATGCGACTCCTTACGCTGCGGCTTCTGCTTCTCAGACTCAGGCGGAGCAGTCTACCTCGGCATTCCTTTCCGGCCTGACTGGTGCGTTCCAGCGCCGTCATGCCGATGATGGCGTCCCTACCATCGCGCGAGCCGCAGATGCTATGGACGAGGCCGAGGCTTGGTCCATGATCGACAGTATGCTCGACGACGATTCGCCGGTGAGCTGCGACCCTGCACACTCGCGCGACGTCTATCAAGTCGCCATCGACGAGCTCACCAACGGCGGGCAGACCGGCTCCTTCAATCGCGACGACATCGCCGCCGCGGCACGCGCCGTGTCTGGTTCCCAGGCCGCCCCTGCGGGCAGCACGGCGGCTTTCGTGGCACTCGTTGCCAACGCGGCAGCCAATAACGCCTACAGCGCTACCTCGGCGGACGCGAACGCTTCTGCCGACAATTCGTACGTTGATGAAGCCATGACTGCGGACGAGGAGGCCGTTGCCGCCCGCCGTGCCGCCGAAAGCTCGCTGTGGGGCGCTCCTGCCCAGCAGCAGGCGGCTGAGGCTGCGCCGTACAATGCAAACCTCGCCAGCATGCCTATCATCTCCGGTGCCGCGGACATCGATCTCGATGACCTCGATGAGCCTGCAGCCATCACCGCATCGATTGATGCCCAAGATCGCATCGACACCGGCGACCTTCCGGATGCCTCGCTCGAGGTTGATGTCCCCATGGCCGATTACTCGGGCCACGAGGACATGTGGGCCGCCGCCACCGCGATTCTGGATGAGATTGACGAGCCTGCTCCTGTTGCAGCCCCCGCTCCCGTCGCTGCCCCTCAGCCTGCTGCCCCCGCCTATGTCGGCCGTCACAGCGCTGTGTTCCCCGAGGATACCGCCCGTATCTCGCGCGAGAGCATCGAGCGGGCCGAGGCTATTGCCGCCGGCATTATGGAAAATCGTCGTCACGAGCGCGTCAATCAGATCCTCGAGGAAGAGATCGAGCGCCTGCAGTCCTCTACCGCCAAGCGTACGGGCCGTGCCTATCTGAGCGTTATCGAGGGCGGTACCGCCAGCTTCGCGCCGCTCCGCGCGGAGGCATAACTTCTGCATGGTTAAGATCAATCGAAAATGGGCGGTTGTAACCTGCCTGATGGCGCTCTTGATCTGGGGCAATTCGCTGGTTCCCGGCTCGGGGTCGGGCTCGCTGAGCCTGACGGTCATGGAAGCTATCCGCGGTTTCCTGCACGGCGTGGGACTTCCATATGAATGGGTGACCAACTTTGTTGTTCGCAAGTGCGCGCATTTTACCGAGTATATGGTGCTCGGCATCTTGGCAACGCACGCCTTTGATTTTGAGGGCCGGCGCACCTTTGACGTGCTGCTGCCCACGGCGGTGTTCCTGCTGCTGATTCCTTCGATCGACGAGACGATTCAGCTCTTTGTGCCGGGACGCGCCGGCATGATCACCGATGTGATGATCGACTACTGTGGAGCGGCAACGGGCGTTGTGCTCCGATATCTACTACAATCGCTCATATGTGCCAAAAAGGCCGCCTAGGACGTATGTTTGGTCCTAGGCGGCCTTTTTTATTTGAGGACTTATATGAGGCGTGGTGGCGTCGTTCCGTAGGTCGGATTTGCCGGGCGCGCCACGCCCTGTGGGTGCGTCTGCTACTGAAGCGCCTGTGCGCCCAGGGCCAGGCAGCCCATAATGCCCTGTTTGCCCTCGAGGCTGTTGTTGACGATGTAGTTATCGATGTCGTTGACCTCGGGCGTGACGATATAGCCGTTGAGCATCTCGGCACACTTTTTGCGTGCGAGCGGCACGATGGGGGTGTGGTCGGCCACACCGCCGCCGATGATGATCTTTTGCGGCGCGTAGCACAGCGTGTAGGTCATGAGCGCCTGTGCCAGATAGCCCGCGAGCAGGTCCATGGCCTCTGGGTCATCGGCCATGTCTCCGGCGCTCTTGCCATCCCAGCGCTTTTTAACGCCGGGGCCGGCGATGAGGCCCTCGAGGCAGTTGTCATGGAAGGGGCAAGCGCTATGCTCGCCGATGGTGTCGCGCGGGTCGCGCGTGACCAGGATGTGGCCGGCCTCGGGATGCATCATGCCGTGTACGAGCTTACCGCCCGAGAGCACGCCGGCGCCCACACCGGTGCCGATGGTCAGGTAGACCACGTCCGTGAGGCCCTGGGCGCAACCAAAGGTGACCTCGCCCAAGCAGGCAACGTTGACGTCGGTGTCGTAGCCGCAGGGAATATTGAGCTCGTTTTGGATGGTGCCCAGCAGGTCGAAGTAGCGCCATGCCGTTTTGGGTGTCTCCAGGATCTTGCCGTATTGGGGCGAGGCGGGGTTGACTGCGGTGGGGCCAAATGCGCCGATGCCCAGCGCGGCGATGCCCTTGTTCGCAAACCATGCGTTGACGGCCTCAACGGTCTCCTGCGGGGTCGTGGTCGCGATCTGCTCACGCTCCAGGACCGTACCGTCTGCATAGCCCGTGGCGCAGACCATCTTGGTGCCGCCGGCCTCGAGCGCTCCGATAAGCTGCTGTTCTGCCATAGTATTCCTCTCTCTGGGACGAGTTGCTCCGTGACTAAAGTATAGGGCTCTAAACCATTTAAGAAAGCGCTATAAAAAGAAGCCTCGCAACGTGGCGGGCGGTGCGAGGCTTCTTTGGTTGCTTTAGTTGCCGGGCCGTCCTTACCCGCGCGGTTTGATTTTATCACGCAGGGACTTGAGGTTCTCCAGCGCCGCGTTGAGCGTCTCGTCACGCTTGGCAAAGTGGAAGCGAATCAGATGGTTGACGGGCTCGCGGAAGAAGCTCGAGCCGGGCACTGCGCCCACGCCTACCTTAGACGCGAGGTCCTCGCAGAATTCGAGGTCGCTGTCGTAGCCAAACTCAGAGATATCCATCATCACGTAGTAGGCGCCCTGCGGCACGTTATGCTCAAGACCGATGCTGTCGAGTCCCTGGCAGAACAGGTCGCGTTTGGCGGTATAGAGGTCAAGGACTTCATCGTAATAGCTGTCGTTGAAGTTGAGGGCGGTGACGACAGCTTCCTGCAGGGGAGCGGCAGCACCCACGGTGAGGAAGTCGTGGACCTTCTTGATGCGCTCGGTGATCTCGGCAGGGGCGATGGTGTAGCCCAGGCGCCAGCCGGTGATGGAGTAGGTCTTAGACAGCGAGCTGCAACTGATGGTTCGTTCGAACATGCCGGGCAGCGTGGCCATATAGACGTGCTCGTGGGGCGCGTAGACGATGTGCTCGTATACCTCGTCGGTGATGCAGTAGGCGTCGTACTTTTTGCAGAGGTCGGCGATAAAGGTGAGCTCCTCGCGCGTGAAGACCTTGCCGCAAGGGTTGGAAGGGTTGCACAGGACGATGGCCTTGGGGTCGTTGTCGCGGAAGGCAGCCTCGAGCGCCTCGCGGTCAAAGTCGAATGTGGGCGGGTTGAGCGGCACGTAGATGGGCTCGGCACCCGAAAGAATCGTGTCGGCGCCGTAGTTCTCGTAGAACGGCGAGAAGATTACGACCTTGTCGCCGGGGTTCGTGACCGTCATCATGGCGGCCATCATGGCCTCGGTGGAGCCGCAGGTGACTACGATATTCTCGTTGGGGTTCACCGGCATGCCCATAAAGTGCTCCTGTTTGGCAGCGAGCGCCTCGCGCATGGCCTGGGAGCCCCAGGTGATGGAGTACTGGTGATAGAGCGGCTTGGGGTCGCTGGCGATGGCGCTGAGGCTGTTGAGCAGCTGCGCTGGGGGATCGAAGTCAGGGAAGCCCTGCGAGAGATTGACGGCATCGTACTTATTGGAGATGCGTGTCATGCGGCGGATGACCGAATCGGTAAATGTTGCCGTGCGGTTGGAGAGTTCTTTCATGCCGGTCCTTTCGAGGATTTGCAGTGGGGCAAGTTTACTCCTATGGAACCGGTGGGAATTGCTCGAAACGCGCTCGAAAAACTCTTTTCAAAATTCTTGAAAATTGGGGCTTGCATCGCGTGGCGTTCCTTGCAATAATAGTCGAGCGCGAAGCGCGCAGGACACGGTGGGTGTAGCTCAGTTGGCTAGAGCGACGGGTTGTGGTCCCGTAGGTCGAGGGTTCGAGTCCCTTTACCCACCCCAGTTCTTGCTTCGTGTTGATATCGGGTCGTTAGCTCAGTTGGTAGAGCAGGGGACTCTTAATCCCAAGGTCCAGGGTTCGAACCCCTGACGGCCCACCACACGATATCTCATCTAAAGTCCGCCATAACGGACTTTAGCTTTGGGTCGTTAGCTCAGTTGGTAGAGCAGGGGACTCTTAATCCCAAGGTCCAGGGTTCGACCCCCTGACGGCCCACCCAAAGATCGTTAAAGCGACTGGCTCAGGCTGGTCGCTTTTTTGTTGACCTCGCATGGGGTCGAACCCGTTGGGGCGCGGAGCTGAGGAAATGCGTAAGCATTTGCCAGCGCAGCGCGCAAGGCGCGAAGCGCCGCAGTGACCGCCTGCGCAGCAGGCTGACCCCCTGACGGCCCACCCAAAGATTGTTAAAGCGACTGGCTCAGGCTGGTCGTTTTTTGTTGACCTCGCATGGGGTCGAACCCGAAAGGGCGCGGCCGCTTTCACAGATTGAGTCTACCCTGGGGATCGGTGAAACCGTCAGTACCCTCCTTGAGTTTCTTCTCGTCTGCCTTCACGCGACGCTCGAGCTTTTTTGTATCCTCGGCAGGCGGTAGGTTCTCGGGAACAATTCCGCGGTCGATGAGGCTACCACGCACGCTCGTGTTGTTCTCGACGTGTTCTTGTTTGATCTGGTCCAGACCGTACAGGTCGTGTTCCTCGGCGTTGAAGGCCGTCATCGAGTTCGTGAGGTCCTTTGCTTTGATGAGAACATCGGCTAGCTTGTCCGCCAATGCAGCACTCTTGGGCACACCAAGCTGCCGCTTTATGTCCGCCGTGCTTCTGCCGCCGAATAACGCCTCATCGCCCTTCGACTTGATGATCGCGAATCCTTTGGAGTCCACGCCTCGTTTGAACGCAATGCCCGAGAGCTGTTTCTCTGAATCGGATAGCGAGTGGCGCGCCTGCAAGCGCTGAATCTCTGCGAAGCGCTGCTCTATGAGCTCTTGGCGGCGCGTCTGCACGGCAAAGTATGCCTGGGCGAGCGCGATCTCTGGCTTGTTTGAATCTCCGTTCTGCGCGATTAAATAGCATGCATAGCGCGTAAGTTTGTAGTCTTTAACCGCGCGAGCGGCGACACCGGCAGTTACCATTTTCGTGGTGTCACGAAAATGGGAATCAACTGGAGTTTTGTTTGTTTCGCATGAGACTTTTGCCCTCTTAACAACTTCGGCGAAGTTCTCCCATCGAGTGTACCCCATGGGTTCCATTAAATCGCGTGCGAGCCAATACTCAACGCCGTCTTCCACATTGGCGTAGCTATCAAGTTCGATACGCCACTTCTCGATATCTCTACTGTCCATATCTCCTCCTCGCTGGTCTATCTTCTATGCGGGCTTTGCCCGCTCTGTATTCAGAATAAGGATACGCTGTCGTGCGGACACGAATGGGCCCCGTGCTGCTTCGAGCTCACGGGGCCCATGGATATCGATTGGTTGTGTTCTGCTTTAGATAGGTGTCCGGTTTAATCCGCTCGATAGTGCGACCCGAGACTTTCGGTTCGCTTGCGCATGGCTTTGACCATTTCCTGTGCTAGTCGAATCTGCGATTGCAGGCGGGCGAGGGCAGCGATTTCGCTGTCGTTGGCATGTGGCTTATTTAGAGCCGTGGCTTCGTCTTGCAGGCTTTCAAGCTGTTGCAGGGCCTCGGATAGGCCTGTTTCGGTCCTGTTGATCATGCAATAGGTGCTCATCGTGTGCCTAAGGCTGTGTGTCAGGCGTTCGGCATCTGTTGTGGCAATGCCGTACTGGGGGAGGGTGATATCCGCCTTCAGGGCTGCCTCAGGCTCCTTCTGCGCTGCAAGGGCTGCCGATGCGCCCGCGACGCGCCCGAACACGATGCCGTTGGCGCTTGACAAGCCACCAATGCGGTCGGCGCCGTGCATGCCGCCTGTCGCCTCGCCGCAAGCGTAGAGGCCCTCAACGCCCGTGTGCGCGGTCTTATCGATCTTGATGCCGCCGTTAGCGGCGTGGGCATACATCGCAACGCGCATCTCGTCGGTCGGCGCGATGCCGTGCTCGTCTTGCAGCCAGGTGGCAAAGGTCTGCACAAACTCTGGGACATCCTCGCGGGGGAAGTCGTAGTGGAGTGCCAGGCCTTCGGCACCTGCCTGTTCGATGACGAGATCGATAGCGCGGGAGGCCAAGCGTGACGTGAAGGGACCATATCCAGAGCGCTGCTCGAGCAGGTCGTCCAGCTTGTCGTCGGCAATATCTACCGGCTGGTCTACATGCACGTAGCGCCAGGTTTTCTCGTTGAAGACCAAGTTACGCCTGGGCTCGATGAAGCCAGGCATCATCTGCATGAACTCTATATTAGTAAGTGTTGCGCCGTGCGCCAGTGCGATGGCCTGCGAGGAGCTGAGCACATCAGCCGACGTAAGGCTGCGCTCGAACAGGCCGCCTGTGCCACCGGCTGCGATGATCGTGGCCTTGGCAGCAAAGGGCACGATTCGATTTTCGGTAAGGTCGTAGAGTACGGTTCCGGTTATTCTGCCGTTCGTGTCCTCAACAAGGTCGATAAGCTCATGGCGGGGGAGCAGGCGAATGCCGAGCGACTCGATCCAGGTCGTCAGAGCGTCCTCAAGGGGCTTGCGGGTGAGGCCGCGCCACATGCGCGTCTTGTGGTCAAAGCAGGGGATAAATTGCTTTTGTTGAGCACTCTTGGCGCTTTGCGGACGCTGGAGCTCAACGCCCAGGTCTTGCTCGAGCCAGTCAATCGCTTGGGGAATGCCGTGGACGAACGTTTGGACGAGTTCGGGGTCGGCAACGCCGCCGCCGACGGCCAGGATGGTGTCGATGAGGTCCTGCTCGTCGTCTTCGTCGACGGGACCGATGAGGCCGAGGCCCCAGGTACCCGGGAAGAAGCTCGATCCACTCATGGTCTTGCCGGCGCTTGCCACAGTGACGGTTGCACCCGTGCGTGCCGCTTCGATGGCGGCACAAAGGCCCGCAATGCCAGATCCTATTACCAGTACATCAGTCGATTCCATCGGATTCCTTTCTCGTCCGGCGCATTGTCGCACGGGTGATCGGCAATGGGGCCGCAAAGACCCGGCAAATCGGTAAAGGGCAAATATGGCAGGTGGGCGTCATGGACGCTCTGACGCTCCATCTCATCACATCTTGCATTTCGCCCCAGCTGATATATCGGCATTAGCTACCCTGCGCCAGCGCAAACAAAAAGAGCCGCTACCCGGGTGGGTAGCGGCTCCAAAGCTCAACTATATGAGCATCGCGCGGGCGCGATTAGGCCTTGAGGGCCTCCTCGACGGCGACAGCGCAGGCGACGGTGGCACCGACCATGGGGTTGTTGCCCATGCCGATGAGACCCATCATGTCGACGTGCGCAGGCACGGAGGAAGAACCGGCGAACTGGGCGTCGGAGTGCATGCGGCCCATGGTGTCGGTCATGCCGTAAGAGGCAGGGCCGGCGCCCATGTTGTCCGGGTGCAGGGTACGGCCAGTGCCGCCACCAGAAGCGACGGAGAAGTACTTCTTGCCAGCCTCGAGGCGCTCCTTCTTGTAGGTGCCAGCGACGGGGTGCTGGAAGCGCGTGGGGTTGGTGGAGTTACCGGTGATCGAGATGTCGACGTTCTCGTGCCACATGATGGCAACGCCCTCGCGGACGTCGTCGGCGCCGTAGCAGTTGACGGCGGCGCGGGGACCATCGGAGTAGGGGATGGTCTCGACGACCTTGAGCTCGCCCGTGAAGTAGTCGAACTGGGTCTTCACGTAGGTGAAGCCGTTGATGCGGGCGATGATCTGAGCAGCGTCCTTGCCCAGACCGTTGAGGATGACGCGCAGCGGCTTCTTGCGAGCCTTGTTGGCGTTCAGAGCCAGGCCGATAGCACCCTCAGCGGCAGCGAAGGACTCGTGACCGGCCAGGAAGGCGAAGCACTCGGTGTCGTCGGAGAGCAGCATAGCGCCCAGGTTGCCGTGGCCCAGACCGACCTTGCGGTCCTCGGCGACGGAGCCGGGAACGGTGAAGGCCTGGATGCCCTCGCCGATGATGGCGGCAGCCTCAGAAGCGGACTTGACGCCACGCTTGACAGCGAGAGCGCAACCGAGGGTGTAGGCCCACTCGGCGTTCTGGAAGGCGATGGACTGGGTGTTGTTGACGATCTCACGCGGGTTGAAGCCCTTGTCGGTGCAGATCTGCAGAGCTTCCTCGAGGGAGGCGATGCCGTTGTCGGCGAGGCACTTGTTGATCTTGTCAGCGCGGCGCTCGTAACCTTCGAACGTAACAGTCATAGTTATTTCCCTCCCTTTCTACTCGTGAACCGGGAACACGCTGGCGACGGAGTGAGTCTCCTCGTCGGTGCGCGGGTCGATGTACTTGGCAGCATTCTCCCACTGACCATAGTGGCCCATAGCGCCAGCGATGGCCTCCTCGGGGGTCTTGCCGGCCTTGATGGCGTCGGTGAACTTGCCGAGGTTCAGGAACTCGAATGCGATGATCTCGTTCTTGTCGTTGAGAGCCATGCGGGTGACGTAGCCCTGAGCGAGCTCGAGGTAACGAGCGCCCTTGGCCTTGGTGCCGAACATGGTGCCGACCTGAGAGCGAAGGCCCTTGCCGAGGTCGTCGAGGGAGGCGCCCACGGGCAGGCCGCCCTCGGAGAACGCGGTCTGGCTGCGGCCGTAAACGATCTGCAGGAAGATCTCGCGCATAGCAACGTTGATGGCGTCGCAGACGAGGTCGGTGTTGAGGGCCTCGAGGATGGTCTTACCGGGAAGGATCTCGGAAGCCATGGCGGCAGAGTGGGTCATGCCCGAGCAGCCGATGGTCTCAACGAGGGCCTCCTCGATGATGCCGTCCTTGACGTTCAGCGTGAGCTTGCAGGCGCCCTGCTGAGGTGCGCACCAACCCACACCGTGCGTAAGACCGGAGATGTCGGAAATCTCCTTAGCCTGGACCCACTTGCCCTCCTCGGGGATGGGTGCGGGGCCGTGGTATGCACCCTTGGCAACGGGGCACATGTTCTCCACTTCCTGTGAGTACTGCATGCCTCTCCTCTCTATCGTGTTGGCGTCCCGTCTGGGGGTCGTGGCTGGCGATTGCCGGGCGACCCTTCGAAAGGGACATGACATGCAGCTCCTATAATACCGCGAAATGCACGGAATATTCGGCGAACGGCTCAGTTTTCGTAGCGAGAAGTCCGGAAGTTTTAATTGAAACGGTTTAACTCTATGTTCTGTGGTCGTGAGTTTCCGTAGAGGGGGTCCGTCTTGGGCAAGCTTTTGGTCCGCTCTTGCAAGCGTTGCAGTGGTTGACCTGTTGCAACGGTGCCGTTCGCCGCCTGTTTGCTGCCTTTGGCCGCGCGAGTGTATTGTTTTGCGTGAATGTTTTGATGGCACGCTTCAATCGTGCAGTATTGGATGGTAAGCAGATCCCGGCGAAGGGAGCGCCATGCAGCGCGTTTGGAGAACGGTTACCGGCTTTTACCATGTCTGTGCCCGCGGTGTGGGCAAACAGCTCATCTTTGAGGGCGATGAAGACCGGTGGGAGTTTTTGGAGCTGATGCGCGAGCGCTGCCGCAAGGCGGGCGTGACGGTTATCGCCTGGTGCCTTATGGGCAATCACGTGCGTCTGGTGCTTGCAGATTACGAGGACGCGATGAGCGCGGCGATGCACCGGCTGCTTTTGACGTACGCGCGGCGGTTCAATAAGCGCACGGGGCGCACAGGCCATCTGTTCCAGAACCGTTTTGACCGGCGTTCGCTCGATACCGATTGGCAGGTGATGGAGGCTATTCGCTCCGTACACGCCGATCCGCAGGAGGTGGGCGTTAGCCTAATCGAGCGTTATCCCTGGAGCAGCTTTGCGGAACATCTGCGTTCTTACGACGGTGACGCGGCCGATGTCGCGAGGGGATTTTCTGATCCTTCTTGCGTGCTTGAGCTTTTTGGTTCTGCCGAGGGCTTTATTGCCTATTCGCTTTCGACGCCCGACGGCAGTGAGCCAGCGCTGTGCGATATGAAAGAGACGGAATGGGAACGCCACGCCTTTGCCGACAAGATGGCGAAGGAGCTCGGGGTTCCGCTTCGTGGGGTTAAAGTCGCACCGCCGGCGCAGCGCGATACCGTTATTTTTGGATTGCACGATGCCGGTTTTACGGTGCGCCAGATTGAGCGGTATACCGGGATTGGCAAAAGTACCGTCTCTCGTATCGTGCGCGCCCGCGCGCGAACGGCGATGCGGGCTGGCGGAAACGTGATGTAAGGTCGCCTGTTCACCGCAGTTGGGGTCGTCCATACGCCGCAACCAGCGTTCAAAAGCTTGGTACGGTAACTGCACTTCTTAATATGCATAGAACAATCGTCATCTTGCATAAAAAAACAGCTCAGTCCGGGTTTGCCCGTGCCTACCCCCGTCTGCGCCGTGCAAAAAACGGAGTTTTCAGCATCGTGGTGCTTTCGGCACTGCCGCAGTCTTGCAACATACGGGTCCCGAAGCTATTTATGCCTTCCGATGCGCCTCCGAAGCGCATGTATGTGATCCCTGAGACCGCGATGCTTGTTCTAAAACACAATATATATGCGCCTGGAGACGTTGATTAACGCTTTCGATGCGTATACATACAGCTTGGCGTGCTGAATACTCGCAAAAATGCACGTCGCACCCTATGGGACCCGTCTGCGGCAGGCGCGAAGCGAGTCGGAGCTCAGCAGAACGGGGCTTGGCGCATTGCTTGGCGGGCCCGGGGCCCTGCCGCAGGCCTTTGGTGCTGTGGAAAACGCCCGTGTTCGCGTCTGGCCGTGTGGTAAATGACAGACGGGGCGCCGGACGCGCTGATTTTGTGTGTTCGTGCTCATTAGGAAAAACAGAGCCGCCCGTATCGGGCGGCTCGGCAATCAAAAACCTTGGATTCGGAGCATACGCTACTGGTTAGCTTGCCCCTCGAGCATGCCGTCGAGGGTGCGCCAGGCGAGCTCGGCGCATTTGACGCGGGCGGGCATGTGCGAGATGTCCTGGAGCTGGGCGGCTTCGTCCAGGTCTTCCAAGTCCTCCTCGGAGAGCTGCTCGCCGCGGATCATGGCGAGGAAGAGCTCTGCCAAGCGGTGAGCTTCCTCGACGGTCTCGCCGGTGATGAGGTCGGCCATGATGTCGGCACTGGCCTGACTGATGGCGCAGCCGTGGCCGGTAAAGGAGGCCTCCTCGATCACGCCGTTCTCGACGCGCAGCTGCAAGGTGAGCTCGTCGCCGCAGCTGGGGTTGATGCCGTCGTGCTCGTGCGTGGGGGCATCCATCTCGTACTTGTAGTCGGGGTGCGAGTTGTGCTCCATAAACGTGGTGGAGGTGTACAGATTACCCATTGAACGTGCTCCAAACGTGATGCAGGCCGGCGATGAACTTATCGATGTCGGCCTTGTCGTTGTAGAAGGCCACGCTGGCGCGGCAGCAGGCGAGGTTCTCGACGCCCAGCCAGGTAAGCAGCGGCTGCGCGCAGTGGTGACCGGCACGGATGCACACGCCGTCCATGTCCATGATGCTCGCGACGTCGTGCGGGTGGATACCCTTGACGTTAAAGCTGACGACGCCGTGATGGTTGTCCCAGTAGATGGAGCCGATGATCTGGACAAAGTCGAGCTGCATGAGTTCGCCCATCAGGTAGTGGACGAGTGCCTGCTCGCGTGCCTGGATGTTTTCGTAGCCAACCGTGTTGACGAGGTAGTCGAGTGCCGCACCCGTGGCGAAGATGCCGGCGGCGTCCTGCGTGCCGGCCTCGAACTTCTCGGGGACGGGCGCCCAGACGGCGTCCTGCTCGGTGACCGAATCGATCATCTCGCCGCCGGTGAGCATGGGCGGCATGGCGTTGAGCAGGTCCATCTTGCCCCACAGCACGCCGATGCCCATGGGGCCCATGGCCTTGTGCGCGCTAAAGGCAAAGAAGTCGGCGCCCAGGTCGGCCACGTTGACCGGCATGTGCGGCAGCGACTGCGCACCGTCGACGACCAGGTAGCCGCCGTACTTGTGCACGAGTTTGCCGAGGTTCTTGACCGGGTTCTCGACGCCCAGCACGTTGGAGACCTGGCCCACGGCCAGGATCTTGGTCTTGGGACCAACCTTGGCAAGAACTTCCTCGGTGGTGAGCTGGCCGGTCTTGGTGGGGTAGAGGTAGACGAGCTTGGCGCCGGTCTCGCGGCAGACCTGCTGCCACGGAATCAGGTTGGAGTGGTGCTCCATGATGGTAATGACGACCTCGTCACCGGGCTCGAGCACCGTTGGCGCAAAGCTCTTGGCGACCAGGTTGAGCGACTCGCTCGTGTTGCGGGTGAAGACGACCTCGTTGGCCTGTGAGGCGCCGATGAGGTCGGCGATCTGCTGGCGGACCTTCGCGATGGCCTCGGTGGCCTCGACGGACAGCGAGTACAGGCCGCGCAGGGGGTTGGCGTTCATACGCTGGTAGAAGTCGCGCTCGGCTTCGAGCACGCAGGCAGGGCGCTGCGCGGTGGCGGCACTATCGAGGAAGGCGATCTCGGGGTGCTGCTGAAACAGCGGGAACTGCGCCTTGTAGGGGTTGGTCTCGATGTCCACAGTGGGCCAGCCGCGCGAAGCCTCGTCGCTGGCGTCGAGCTCCATGGGCTCGGGGGCAGTACAGGTGTCGCATTTAACGTGCTCGGTGTCGATCATGCGAGCTCCTCTTCAAAGTTGTCGATCAGGTTGTTGCCCAAGCGGACGACGGCTGCGCGGGTGCGCTCGTCGGTGGCGGAAAGCGCGGCGTCCTCCAGCTTGGCGCGGATGAACAGGTCCTCGGCGGCGTTTTGGTCAAGGCCGCGGCAGGCGAGGTAGAACAGCTGCTCGTCGCGGACGTGACCGATGGTGGCGCCGTGGTTGCCGGCGACGTCGTCCTCGTCGCACAGTATGACGGGAACGGTCTTGTTGTCGACGCCCTTGTTGGCCAAAAGCACCATCTCGCGCTCGGTGCCGGTTGCACCCTTGCAGCCGTGCACGAGGTCGATGGTGCCGCGGTAGACCTTCTTGGACGTGCCGGTCAGTACGCCGTTGGCGTCGATCTCGCACTCGGTCTTGCGACCGCGGTGGCGCAGCTCGTAGTTAAAGTCGCGCACCTGCTCGCGGGCGCCCAGGTAGTCAGTATCGATGGTGACCTTGGCGGTATCGCCCAGCAGGTCGCCGGCAAGGCCGGTGGCGCTGGCGCCGGCACCCAGGACGGTGTGCTGTACGTTGACACGGGCGCCCTCGTCCAGGAACAGGCCGGTGTCGTCGAGCGCGATCCAGCTATCGTCGAGCGTCTGCGTGCAGGTCACGTTGACGGTGGCGTACTCGTGGGCGCACACGCGTAGCACGGAGCCCACGACGCCTTGGCCGGCAACGGGGGAGTCTAGGGCAATATGCAGATCGAGCGTCGACTGGGGACGGACGACGACGTCAATGGCGGCAATCGCAGCCGCTGCGTCGACGCCACTCACGCGCACGGTAACCGTGGCGTGCTGGTATGCGGGCACATCGATGACGATGCGCTTGGTGGCGTGGTCGGCCAAGTAGGTGTAGGCAGCCTCGCCCATGCCAGTCTCGAAGGCCTCAGCGGGGGAGAGCTCCTCCTCTAGCTTAATGGCACCGGCCTGGTAGACGGAGGTGGCGGGCACGTCGAGCTCGGTCTCGGGCGTGATGCGGGCGCGGTCGGCGGCATCACCCGGGGCGGAGGCGCGGCGCTCGGGGAAGTGCTCGGCCATGGCGTCCATGGCGGCGTCAAAGGCGTCGGCAGAACCGCGGAACTGCTCGTCCAGCCCCTCGACCTCAATGGTTTCGGCGGGAGCGGCGGCAAGTTCGTCCGAAAGCTCAAGCTTGGTCTGGTTCATCTTGAGCCAACCCCAAGTGGCGGCCGGCATCGCATTAACTTGCTCGAGCGTGGTAGCAGCGGTGTTCGTGGTCTGTTTCATTATCCGATCGCTCCTTCCATCTCGAGCTTGATCAGGTTGTTCATCTCGACGGCGTACTCCAGCGGCAGCTCCTTGGAGACCGGGTTGGCAAAGCCGTTGACGATCATGGTACGGGCCTCTTCCTCCGAGATACCGCGGCTCATCAGGTAGAACACCTTGTCGTCGCCGATGCGGCCGATGGTGGCCTCGTGGCCGATGTCGACGTTCTTGGCGCGGATGTCCATGGCGGGGATGGTGTCGGAGCGGCTTTGGTCGTCGAGCATGAGCGACTGGCAGCTTACGGTTGCCTTGGAACCCTCGGCCTTAGGCGTGGCCACGATGGAGCTGCGGAAGGTCTGGATGCCGCCGCTCTTGGAGATGCCCTTGGTCTCGACGGTTGCCGAGGTATCGGGCGCGTTGAGCACGACCTTGCAGCCGGTATCCAGGTTCTGGCCGGCGCCGGCAAAGGTGATGCCGGTAAAGCTCGAACGGGCGCGGCGGCCGTTGAGCACACTCATGGGGTAGAGGTAGCCCACGTGGCTACCGAAGGAGCCGCTGATCCACTCGATGTCGCCGTCCTCGTCCACGCGCGCACGCTTGGTGTTGAGGTTGTACATGTTCTTGGACCAGTTCTCGATGGTCGAGTAGCGCAGGTGCGCACGCTTGCCCACAAAGAGCTCGACGGCGCCGGCGTGGAGGTTGGCTACGTTGTACTTGGGCGCGGAGCAACCCTCGATAAAGTGCAGGTCGGCGTCGTCCTCGACGATGATGAGCGTGTGCTCAAACTGGCCGGCGCCCTTGGCGTTAAGATGGAAATAGCTCTGCAGCGGGAAGTCGAGCTTGGTGCCCTTGGGCACGTAGACAAACGAGCCGCCCGACCATACGGCGCCGTGCAGGGCCGCAAACTTGTGGTCGGTGGGCGGGATGAGCGTCATAAACTTCTCGTGGATGAGCGGTTCCCACTGCGGGTCGTGCAGGGCCTCCTCGATGCCGGAGTAGACGATGCCCATCTTAGACGCTGTGTCCTGCATGTTGTGGTAGACGAGCTCGGAGTCGTACTGCGCGCCGACGCCCGCCAGGTAGCTGCGCTCGGCCTCGGGGATGCCCAGGCGCTCAAAGGTGTTCTTGATGTCGTCGGGCACCGATTCCCAGTCGTGTTTTTGGTCGGTGTTGGGCTTGACGTAGGTGACGATGTTGTCCATGTCCAAGCCCTCGATGGAGGGGCCCCACGTCGGATCCGGGAAGCGGTTGAAAATCTCGAGGGACTTTAAGCGCAGGTCGAGCATCCACTGCGGCTCGTCCTTCTTGGCGCTGATCTCGCGCACGATGTCGGGCGTGATGCCGGCGTCGAGGCGCTCGAATCCCTCCTCGCCATAGGTGAAGTCGTAGAGGCTGCGGTCGATGTCCGCGACCTCGGTGCGGTTCTTGGTCATTGCGTCGCCCCTTTACGCCTGCTGCTCGGTAGCGGCGGCCTGAGCTTGGGCACGCTGCTCGGCGGCCTCGCGCTCGAAGGTCTCAAAACCGTTCTTGTCGATCCAGGGGATTAGCGAGGCGTCGTCCTCGCGTACGATGTGGCCCTTGACCATAACGTGGACGCGGTCGACATCCAGGTGCTCCAGGATGCGCGTGTTGTGTGTGATGATGAGCATGGAGCCGTCGCAGCTCTTGCGGTAGGCGTCCATACCATGGCTGACGGTGGACAGGGCGTCGACGTCCAGGCCTGAGTCGGTTTCGTCCAGGATGGCGAGCTTGGGCTGCAGCAGCAGAAGCTGGAGCATCTCGACCTTCTTTTTCTCGCCGCCCGAGAAGCCCACGCCCAGCTCACGGTTGAAGTAGGCGGTATCCATGTTGAGCTCGGCCGCGAGCTCCTTGACGCGACGGCGGAACTCCTTGCCCTTCATCTCCAGGCCGGGACGGCCGGCGATGCTGGCGCGCAAAAAGCTCGACAGCGGCACGCCCGGGATCTCGACCGGGGCCTGGAAGCTCAGGAACAGGCCGGCGCGCGAGCGTTTGTCGGTGGTGAGCTCGGTGATGTCTTGGCCGTCAAAGACGATGCGGCCGTCCTGCACGGTGTAGACGGGGTCGCCCATGACCAGGTGGCCGAGGGTGGACTTGCCGGCGCCGTTGGGTCCCATCAGCACGTGGGTCTCGCCGGCGGCGACGTTGAGGTTGACGTTGTGGAGGATGGTCTTCTCGTCCACGGAGGCGGTCAGACCTTCGATGGAAAGCAGCGGATTTGCGCTCATGCTGTCCCTCTCTGTATATGATGTACTCATAGGTGTACTAAACCCTAGGAATCTTCTCGGAATAAAGTTACTATGGGTTCGGCGTTAGTCAAGGGAAAACCCGACTAATCCACTCGACTTTTCTAGATGTGGGACAAAATAACAAGGTTTGTTTGTCCCACTTACTTAAAATTTGGGACAAACAGACCTGGTTATGTTGTCCCAGATGTGATGGGAGGGTAGGTATGCTCATTTCTTCCAAGGGCCGCTATGCCCTCCGGCTGATGATCTATATCGCGGCGCTGGGCGACGCCGAGGGCAAGATTGCCCTGCGCGAGGTTGCCGACCGCGAGCATATCTCACAAAAGTATTTGGAGCAGCTGGTTCGTCCGCTTATGAAGGCGGGCCTGCTTAAGAGCGTGCGCGGCAAGGGCGGCGGCTACATGATGGCCAAGGATCCAGCCGAGGTGCGTGCCGGCGACATCCTGCGCGCCGTCGAGGGCAGCACGGCGCCCGTGGCGTGCGACGGCATCGACAACAGCTGCACCCGCAGCGATTTGTGCTCGACCGTCAAGTTCTGGCGCGGCCTGGACGACGTGATCGAAAAGTACGTCGACGGCGTGACGTTGGCCGACCTGGCCGCCGTCCCCGAAATCAACTTTGACATTAAGCTGTAGGTTGAGCGCAATTCCTTAAGATTTCGCGGAGGGTTGTTGCCGTTTACCGAGGGGTTGTTGTGTAACAACGGGCGAGCTGCAATACTGATTTTTATCTTTGCAAACTGAACTTTAACTACACCAATGCAGGGAGGATCTTATGCAGCCCAAGCATTCTGCTATTGTCGCGGGCCTGACGTTGGCGCTTTCGTTTGGCGCCGTTTCCTCGCCGGCACCCGCCGCTGCCGAGGAGCCCACGCCGGGCGTTGCCTCGGATGCCACCGATATCGATAAGGGTCTCTACACCCAGCAGTCCTTCTCGGGCGTGCTGAGGTCGGTCCAGGGTGTTTCGTTTGTCAACGTGACTCCCGAGATGAAGTACTTTACCAAGTACGAGAGCCATGGCAACTACAACCAGGGATTTTCGTATGGTGACGGCTATAACGCACTGGGCTACTATCAGTTTGATCGCCGCTGGTCGCTCATTCCGTTTATGAAGCAGGTTTACAACTACGATTCTGCCAAGTACGGCATGCTCAAAGATGCGATTGATCGCGGCAGCGAGATTTCCAACGCGAGCAATGCCATGTACGAGAACGGCCAATTTACCGAGCTGGGCCGTATCGCGCAAGAGGCTTTCCAGGGTGCTTACAACATCGATCCTGTCGAGTTCTCGGCACTTCAGGACGCCTATGCGTACAACTCTTACTACGCAGTGACCGAGGCGTGGCTCAAGAGCGGCCTGGGCATTGATATTTCGGGCCGCGCCGATTGCGTCAAGGGCATGGTGTGGAGCATCACCAACATGTGCGGCACCGGTGGCTGCAGGGACTTTTTCCGCTGGGCGAATCTTTCCAACGATATGTCCGACCGCGAGTTTGTGACGGCGCTCTCCAATAGCGTGGTCAACAATGTCGCCACTAAGTTTTCGAGTCAGCCCCAGTATCATGAGGGCTGGAAGAATCGTTATAAAAATGAGCTGAAGGACTGCTTGGTTTTTATCGCCGAGGATGAGGCTGCCGCTGCGACGCCCGTGCAGCCCGAGCCCACACCGGCGCCCTCGCCGACACCTGATTCGAATGACGACTCGAGTGACGATGCCAACGATGACAGGATGGATGCGCCCTCGACCGATGCTGACGGTAATGGCTCTGCTGGTGGCACTACCAACGACGGCTCTACCTCGAACGGCTCCAATTCGAACGGCTCTGCTGCGGGCGATTCGTCTTCAAGCTCTGCCGGCAATACGGACAGCGACGCTTCTGGTTCGACCGACGCTGACACCTCTAACTCATCCATCGGCTCGAGCGATTCGTCCGTTGACACCGGCTCTAACAACGGCTCTGGCTCTGACGCAACCCCTGATTCCGATGCTTCCAAGGACGACTCGAATAAGGCGCCGGACGCTCCCGTTGCTTCGCCGGACAAGAAGCCTTCTTTCTCCGAGCAGCTTGGTTCTACGCTGGGTTCTTCGCTGATGGCTGGCGTCAATAACGGCTCGGCCCAGAACAAGGACAACTCTGATCAGGTTTCCACGGAAAAGGCTGAGGCTGCAAAGGGCGACTCCAAGGACGAGGCATCCGAGAAGGTTGAATCCGATAAGGGTTCTAGCTCTGAGGAGAAGGACAAGGATAAGAAGTCTGAATCTGAGGAGAAGGACAAGAGCAAGACCGAGGGCGAAAAGCAGCAGGGCGAGGACGAAAAGAAACAGTCCGAAGACGACGACAAGAGCGGTGCCGACAACCAGAGCCAAGAGCAAAATGGCTCCAAAACGGTGACCACTACTACCACGACGACTACAACTACCAAGTCATCTGGCGGCAATATGCCCAAGACGGGCGACTTGATCGTGATGGCGAGCCTTGCCAGTGCAAGCTTGGCCACACTGGGCGCTACGTCTATCGTAAGTGGTAAGCATAAGCTCGATCAGCAAAAGAAGGCTGCTGGGCAGAACGACTCCGAGGAGTAGTCCCTTTCGGTTGCCCGACAGCTAAAGATTCGCAATGGGGGCCGGTGCAGTTGCATCGGGCCCCATTTTTGTTGCACAACGATTTGTTATGCCCCCTCAAGGCCTTTGTTCCTACCGTTGCCCGATGCCTTTGCGCGGATGCAGCGTTGTGCTTGAACTGCTCGCTACAATGGGCCTCGTGCTACGTTTTAGGGAGAAGTTACAGTGTCTGAACAGGAGTATTGCAACAGTGCCGATACTTTTGGCGTACGGCTTGTCAACCATGTCGATGATGCGGTTATGCCGGTCGGTGTACATGATTTTGCCGATGCCATTGGTCGTTGCATGCTGATCGATAAGACCATGTTTATTGCCGATGTGTTGGACTGCGGCGCGTCCGTTGTGGTGTGCTGTCGACCCGAGGGTTTTGGCAAGAGCATGAACTTGTCGATGCTCAGGGCTTTTCTGGAGCGTCCCGCGGTCGGTCGCACCGGTCGGAGCTCGTTTGCCGATGCTCAGATTTGGGATGCGGACGGCGGGCGTTATCGGGATGAGTACGCTTGCTATCCGGTGATATCGCTGGACTTTTCTGGTGCTGCGAGGCGTGGCCCCGCTGTTGCCGACGTCCTGCGCGATGCTCTTTCGGGCGAGTGCGCCCGCCTGCTGGCGCTCTTGGAGGCTCCGGATTTAGCTCGAGATAAGGTGCGTCACATCGAACGCGTCGCGCGTGGCGTGGCGAGCGCGGACGCGGTTGACTCGGTGCTCGGTGTGCTCATAGAGCTGCTGGAGATTGCCTGCGATGAGCAGGTTGTATTGCTCGTTGATGGGTACGATGCGGCGTGGTCTCGCCGTGCGAGCGCGAGGGACGCTTCCGACGCCGATCCGGCAGAACTACTTGACCGTGTGCTGTTTGACGCCATTGCTGTCGCGGGTCATTCGCTACGCTTTGCTTGTCTGATGGGGGAGCGTCCCAGTCCTGCCGAAGCGGCGCTTTCTTCGCGCAGTTGCTCGTATTGTCTGTCGACGCCGCTTTCGACGTGGTGTGACCGTTGGTTCGGCTTTTCGGATGCCGAGGTCCAGGCTCTGTTGAATCATGCTGGGCGCGAGGAATACCTTGATGATGCGCGTGAATGGCTCGAGGGATATCGGTTTGGTAGGGCCTATTGCTCGAGTCCAGCGCGTGTGATCGGTTTTCTGGACCGAGGCTGCACGGCGCCTGTGCGCGCCGATCTGTATGGGTATGCGGATTGCCTGAGTAGGGTAGTTGCCGGGTGGAATCTCGACCGCCTTTCGGTCTTGTTTGATTTGCTCGAGGCCCATGGGTGTGCTGAGGTCCCGCTTTGTTTGGGCACTGCAGAGCCAGATGTCTCACCTGACGATGGCATGTGGACAGCGCTGTATCTGTCCGGTTTTCTCACGACGGATATGACTGAGGAGCCAGAGCATGGCGATCGGCTCCGTGCTTTGCGATTGCCCAATAACGAGCTTCGCCAGGCCTTGCGTCTAGTGATTGTTGAGTGGTTTGAGTGCGATGCCGAAGACATTCGAGACGTCGATGCGTTTCGCGACGGGCTGTGCCGTGGGAACGAGGATACGGTGAGGCGGGCGCTAAGCCGCATCCTGGGGGATGCGGGAATCGGTGAGACCGACCCAGATAAGCCGCTACCATATCATCTGCTCTTGCAGGGGCTCTGCTTTGGCTTGCCGGGCTATGCCAATCCTGCCTCGAGGCGAAAGTGTGGTGCGGGTCGCTGGGACATCCAGGTTTTCCCTACGGGTGCTGTGTTCGACGTAGCAGATACGATTGGCATGCTGGACGAGCGCCCGCTGATAACGATTAACTTGATGTATGATCCCGATGTGGATGCGCTGGGCCTGGAATTGCTGGCCGTGCAGGCGCTGCTCGACATAGAGCGCGACGGTATCGACGAAATCCGTGTGCCGCGACCCGGCGTTGGCCGCATGCGCTGGGGGTTTGGGTTTGATGGGCAGCATGTGGCTACGGTGTGCCAACGGCTTTAAGCGCCGAGGTGTTTCCGGCTTCCGTTACTCGGTGTCCTTCATGGGCGGCATGGGCTTCCAGTTGGGATCCTTGATGATCTTGCGGGCGTCCTTCATGCCGCGCCGCAGCGCCGGAATGCCGGTCTTAAAGCACTTATCGACCGCAGCCAGGCGAATGAATTCCTTGCAGAAGGTCGCGGCATTGCCCAGGCGGAACAGCATGGGGTGGTAGTCACCGTAGATCTGCATATAGCGAGCGAGGAAGCCTCGGTTGCGCATGATGTAGTAACGGTTGGTGTCGCTCGTGGAGTTGAGCTGGCGTTTGCCAGCGATGTCCCAGTTAGAGACGGCGCGGGCGCGCTTGAGCACCACGTCGGCAACAACGGCGGCGGGGAAGTGTTGGCTGGCTACATAGCCGTAGCAGGCATCGTCGCCGTAGATAAAGAAGCGCGCATCGGGTAGGCCGATCTTGTCGACCACGCGGCGCGAGAACAGGCCGCCCTCAAAGCACAGCTGGTTCATGGCGCGGTAGCCCTCGGGTCCCAGGTCCCACTTGGCGACAGGGTTGGGAATGCCGAGCGAAAGGATGAGCTGGTACTGCCAAAAGAAAGCGCCGCCGTCAAAGTCCAGGCGCGAACCCTGGATGACATCGTAGCGGTCGGTCCACTTGGCAAGACGCTCGATGCCTTCGGGGATGACGAGCACGTCGTCGTCCATCACCCAGAACCACTGGGCGCCCAGGTCGTAGGCGCATTTAGTGCCGGCGGAGAAGCCGCCCGCACCGCCGCCGTTTTCGAGCTGCGGGGCGTAGATGACACGGTCGGTGCCGCCCTGTGCGTCGGGCTGCTCGGTGTCGATGCCCCACAGGTTGGCCAAGCGCTCGTTAAATGCGGTGCACATGGCCTCGGTCTCGCGCGAATTCTCGTTATCGACAATCACGATGCGCCAGGGCGTTGCCGTGAGCTTGGTCATAGAGTCGAACAAGTTGGCCAGGAGTTCCTGGCGCTTGTACGTAACGACGACGATGGCGAGCTTATCGATGGGAGCGGGAAGGGTTGAAGGCATGGGGCAATATATCCTTTCACGCGCGGCGAGCGAGCGCTGCACGGAAGCTATCGAATACGTCCTTGGGACTGTCCTATTGTAAAGGCTCGGCGCACCTTGACGGCAAGCTTTGAATAAAACGCAGGAACCTGCCATGGGCCCGCCGCATGATGTGGGGCTGCTTTGCCCGCAAGAGGCTCCATAGATTATATAAACGCCCGCTGGCGCGCTGACCCTTTGATACCATGAAACGACAGGTATTTCCTAAGGAGCACATTTGTCTACTAACGCCTCTGGCAGCCCTGTTCTGTCGCTGCTTATTCCCATTTACAATGTTCAGCGCTACCTGCGCGAGTGTCTCGATTCCGCCCTGGCGCAGACGCTCAAGGATATTGAGATCATCTGCATTAACGACGGGTCGACCGACAACTCGCCGGCGATTATCCGCGAGTATATGGAGCGCGATAGGCGCGTCAAGATGATCGACAAGGCCAACAGCGGCTACGGCGACTCGATGAACCACGGTCTGGAGATGGCGCGTGGCAAGTACGTTGGCATCTTGGAGTCCGATGACTTTATGGCGCCCGACGCACTCGAAAAGCTTGTCTCGGCCGCCGATAGCAATAATGCCGACTTTGCGAAGGCGAACTTTGATTTCTACTGGTCTAAGCCCGAGGAGCGCCGTTCGCTGCACGAGATGTTTAAAGCCAAGGACTGTGGCAAGCCAGTGCACCCGAGCGATACGACGCAGTTCTTTAAGCAAAAGCCGTCGATTTGGTCGGCCGTGTACCGTCGCGATTTTCTTGAGCGCAACGGCATTACGTTCCTGCCGACTCCGGGGGCATCCTTTCAGGACACGTCATTCGCCTTTAAGGTGATCGCGTGCGCCGATAAGGCTGTTTACCTGCATGATGCTGTTTTGTCGTATCGACAGGACAACGAGAATTCCTCGGTCAATTCTTCGGCTAAGGTCTTTTGCGTCAATACCGAGTATGCCGAGATTGAGCGTTGGATTCGAGAGGATTATGCCCGCGACCACGCAAGCGTCGATGTCGCGCGCATGCTCATGTTCAATCAGCTCATTAAGTACGATTCGTACATGTGGAACTACGTGCGCCTGGCGCCTAAGTTCTATAAGGAGTTCCTGGTGCAGATGGCCAAGGAATTTCAGGCGGCCTTGGACGCCGGGGACTTTTCGCTTGACGACCTCAAGCCGTGGAAGCGCGCAAATCTCGCTGCCATCCTCAAAGATCCTGAGGGCTGGGTTGACGAGCACCCGAGTTTTGCGACGGATGGTGCCTTGGGGCGTGCTAAGTATTACGCCTCGGTTGGAGGCCCAGGCGTGGTTGCTGCCTTCCTCATCGAATCGCTGAGGGGGTAGGTCGGCATGGGAGAGGCCTCGTGTCCTAAAGCTACCATTGTCGTCCCCGTTTACAACTCTGCGCGCTCGATTCAGCGATGCCTCGATTCGCTGTTGGCCCAGTCCGAGCGCTCGATTCAGGTTGTCTGCGTCAACGACGGTTCGACTGATGATTCGTTGAACGCGTTGCGCCAGATCGCGCAGGCCGACGATCGTGTACTGGTGATTGACCAGGAAAACGCGGGCGTCTCGTGCGCTCGAAATGCCGGTATCGATGCTGCCGAGGGCGAGACCGTCTTTTTTGTGGACGCCGACGATTACATCGATGCCCAGACGGTCGAGCGCGTGCTGCATGCCATGGAGTCTGCGGATGCCGAGGCCGCCGTTTTTGGCGGCGTCTGTGAACCTGCCGATGCTGCCCCCAAACGCGTCCAGCAACTCATGAGCCCCAAAGCTAGTATCTTTGGCGCCCGTGATCCCCAACTGCTGTTCCATTCGAATGCGCAGCCCTATGCCTGCCGCGCGGCTTTTTCGCGCGAGCTGTTCAATCGCGAAGGTATTCGCTTCGCCCCCGGTTTGGCTTTGGGCGAGGACGTCGTCTTCCAATTTGCGGCTTATGCGCTTGCCCGCAAGACCGTCGTCATGCCGGACAAGTTCTACCACTACGTGATGGAGAGTGAATCGGCGACGCACGAGTTCAACAGTGCCGAGGCTCGCGCCAAAAAGCTTGACGCCCACATGAGGATGCTCGAGGAGGTCTTGGAGGACTGGGCGGCCTACGGTCTTTTGGACCTGTGCCCCGGCGAGCTGATAACTTGGTTTTTGGACCTAATTGTGTTCGACCTGGCGCGCTTGGATGCCGATGACTTCCATCGCGTGGCGGCTCGCGTCAACATGGACCTTACGACGTTTTTGGGAACGGAGTGGGCGGATATGCCTGCTAAGGGGGCCGTTTGCCGTGTTGCCCAGAAGCTCGTTGCGGCGACCTCGGGCGTTTCGATGGCAGACGCCACGCTGTTCTATCTTTCGACTCGCGGTCTCAAAGCCTGCCTGGAGCGCTTTATCTAATTCCAAGCGCTGCCGCTCGCCGCAACTCGGCTGTTAAAATAACCCTGTTACACGCTACTCAACAGGAGGTTCTCTTGCAGAACTCTGATACCCCTAAAGTTTCGCTGCTTGTCCCTATTTGCAATGTCGAACGCTACCTGCGCGAGTGCCTCGATTCCGCCGTGGCTCAGACGCTCAAGGACATCGAGATCATCTGCATCAATGACGGTTCCACCGATAGCTCGTCGGATATCATCCGCGAGTACATGGAGCGCGACCCCCGTGTGAAGATGATCGACAAGACCAACAGCGGCTACGGTGACTCGATGAACCGCGGCCTGGAGATGGCGCGCGGCGAGTACGTGGGCATCCTTGAGTCCGACGACTTTATGTTTGAGGATTCGCTCCAAAAGCTGGTCGCCAAGGCCGATGCTGAGCATGCCGATGTGGTGAAGGGCGACTTTTACCTGTATTGGTCCACGCCCAGCGAGCGCCGTGAGCTGTTTGGGATTATCGACGAGCATATGACGGGCGCCGCGTATCGCCCCGTCGATCGCCCGGGTATCTTCTACCGCAAGCCTTCCATTTGGTCGGCTATCTATCGCCGTGAGTTCCTCAACGACAATCAGATTCGGTTCCTTCCCACGCCGGGCGCCTCGTATCAGGACGCCGGCTTTAACTTTAAGGTTTGGGCTTGCGCCGAGCGTGCCGCGTTTATTGCGGACCCCATTTTGTGCTATCGCCAAGATAACGAGAAGAGCTCCGTTAATTCGCCCAACAAGGTGTTTTGCGTATGCGACGAATATGCCGAGATGCAGCGCTTTTTGGATGAGCGTCCCGAGCTCAAGGCTCAGCTCCAGGGGATTTTAATGCGCATGAAGGTCGATACGTACCGTTGGAATGATGAGCGCCTGGTCGATGAGCTGCGCGAGCAGTTTTGGCAGAAGGCCTCGCCCGAGCTCAAGGCCGATTGGGATGCCGGTCGCTTTGATCTGTCGCTGTTCGACCCGCGTGGCGAGACCGACTTGCGCCTGATGGTCAAGTCGCCCCGTGCCTATATCGATTCGCGCTTTGACTTTAAGAAGCCTGGCAAGCTCAATACGTTTAAGCATTACTTTAAGATAGGCGGTCTGCCGCTGGTCTGGCGTGTACTGACGTATCAGCGCACCTACGGCGACAACCCGCACCCCGATGACGTTCCGGTCGCACAGTAGGAGCGAGTGACTATGGCTACCCCCAAGATTTCCGTTGTCGTTCCCATCTATAAAGTGGAGGAGTGTCTGGCCTGGTGCTTGGACTCCCTGCTTGCGCAGGACATGCCCGATTGGGAAGGCGTGCTGGTTAACGATGGCTCGCCGGACGGTTCGCGCGATATTGCGGCTGCCTATTGCGAAAAGGACGCGCGCTTTACGCTGGTCGATAAGCTCAACGGCGGCCTGTCGAGTGCACGTAATGCAGGCATCGCCGCGTCCACGGCGCCTATCGTCGCGTTCTTGGATTCCGACGACCGATTTACGCCCGATGCGTGCCGTGTGATCGTAGATGCCTTTGAGCGCGAGGGCTGCGACGTTTTGACCTTTGGCGCGAACCCGTATCCGCTGGAGGCGGGGTATCCGTGGCTTAACTATGTGCTGAGCCCGCGCGATGTGTCGTTTGAAGGCTATAGCTCTGACCTGCTGTTTAAGGAAGCATCTCGCCCGTTTGCATGGCGCACCGCCTGCAAGCGTGAGTTTTTGCTGGGCAACGGGATCGTGTTCGACGAAACCGTTAAGTATGGCGAGGACCAGGTCTTCGATTTTGCCGTGTACGGTCGTTCGCACAAGACCGCGCTTATCTCGAACAAGCTGTATGACTACCGCGTGGCGCGCAAGGGTTCGCTCATGGACACCATGCGCTACGACGACGAGACGCGTCTGCTGGAGCACGTGAAGATTTACTCCGCGGTGCTGGCTGACTGGCAGCGCGACGGTATCGATGCTCAGCATGCCGATGACCTGGCGTACTTCCTCTGCGATCTGGTGCTGTACGATGCGCTCAGGCTGTTGAGTACGGATTGCGGCAAGGTGTTTGCTGCCGTTGCCACGGCGCTTGCCGGTTCTGCCGTGGGCAGCGATGCTGCGCTCGCACAATGCGCTCCTTCTGTTGCTGCTATGGTGCGTGCGGCGCTTACCAGCAAGGCCCCCAATGTCCGTGCGTGCAAAAAGCTCATGTTCGATTACGATGTCTTGAGGTTTGGGCGCCTGGGTGCCTGCAAGCGCGTGGCAGCGAACGCCCTGGGAAAGCGAGAAGTGTAGATGAGTATCAAGCGTTTGGCACTTTGCCGCAGCCAGGGCCGTCTGTTTGTGCTGCTTCGTTTTGCCGGTCAGGATGTCGCCGCGCTTATTGAGCGGGAGGGTTCTCAAGCGTTTGCCCATGCGACGGCGAGCGGTTCTTGTGTGCCGTCGCTGGTGCTCCCGGTCGATCATGGCCGTGTGCTGGCGCTTTGCCCTTCCGTTTCCGATTACGAGCGCGAGCTCGCCGTCTTGGTGCTTCCGTTTTTGGATGGCGCGTCGATGGATGTCGTTTTTGCATCCGGTGGCCAAAAGCTTGGCTCCATTCGCCTCGATAGCCGCGTGGCCAAGCTGGAATCCAAGATTAACTACAAAGCAAAGCCTGCGATGTGTGCGCTCGTTCGCGATGCACAGCGCAGCGAGTGCTGCGGTCGCTATGAGATCGATGCCGTTCGTTATTTACCGGCAGACGCCGGCGCGGTGTGGCGCTATGAGGTTACCTGGGCTGGAGACCTCCAGTGCGCACCTGAGCTCCAGATTTTCGATACGCATATGAATGCCATCGATGTCACCGTGCATGTGTTTGAGTCGCAGGTCGATGTGACGCAGCAGGACGGATGCCGCGTCAATAAAACGTTTCTGAGCGTTGAGATGCCTCAGGATATACGAGATTTTGTCGCGATTGTGAGCGATCCCACAGAGCAGATCCAGAGCGGGTTTTGCGCCATGGATGGTCGCCTGTACAACGGCATGGTCGACGACAGCTGGAACCGTATGAAGGACGCGCGTGCAGACGACGCAGCTTATCGACGTTGGTTTGAGCAGCATCGCGCAAAGCCGGGCGATTTGGCGTGCCAGTGTGTCACTTCGGTGGCCTTTGCCTATAGACCGCTCGTGAGCATTGTGGTGCCGTGCTACAAGACTGATCGGGTCTACCTGCGCGAGCTGCTGGACTCGGTGCTAGCCCAGAGCTATGACAACTGGGAACTGCTCCTTATGGATGCCTCGCCCGAATGGGACGCGGTTGCCGACCTTGCGGCAGGTGCTCACGACGAGCGCGTTCGTCGCATCGGGCTGCCCGGCAACGGCGGCATTGTGGTCAACACCAACGCAGGTATCGAGCAAGCGACGGGCGACTACATCGCGTTCCTGGACCATGACGACATTCTGGAGCCGGACGCGTTATTCCAGTATGTTTCCGCGCTGAATAAGGCGGCCGAGGGCGAGCGCCCCCAGGTCTTGTTCTGCGACGAGGACATGTTTCAGAAAACGGGGGAGTGGGGCCAGCCGGTCTTTAAGACGCGGCTCAACGTCGATCTGCTCTATAGCCATAACTGCGTGACGCATTTCCTGATGGTGGAGAAGGCGCTCATCGATCACATTGGTATGTCCCCAGAAGACGTTGCGGGCGCCCAGGATTACGACCTGACGCTCCGCTGCCTTGCAGCCGGCGCGCGCTTTGAGCACGTTGCGCATGTGCTGTATCACTGGCGCGTGCATCCGGGATCGACCGCCGACGGTTCTGCCAATAGTAAGCCGTATGCTATTGAAGCCGGGCGCCTTGCGCTTCAGCGCCACTTTAACGCGCTGGGCATTTGCGGAACGGTCGAGGAGACCGAGACGCCGTTTGTCTATCACATGCGTTATGCGCTGCCGGAGTCTGCGCCGCTGGTGAGCATTGTGATTCCCACCAAGGATCACGTTGAGACGCTCGATGCCTGCGTGATGTCGATCGCTCAGAAGGCAACGTATGCCAATTACGAGATCGTCTTGGTGGAGAACAACAGCAAAGCCCCGGAGACGTTTGCGTATTACGAAACCCTGCCAGAGCGCGTGACTGCTGCATCCGAAGGTAAGGGCATCGCACACGTTGTGTACTGGCCGGGTGAGTTCAATTACTCCAAGATCATTAACTTTGGCGTTGAGCATGCCAGGGGCGACTATCTGCTGCTGCTCAACAACGATACCGAGGTCATAAGTCCGGACTTTATCGAAGAGATGATGGGGTATCTGCAGCGTCCCGATGCGGGCGTGGTGGGCGCCAAACTCTACTTTGCCGATCATCTGGTGCAACATGCCGGCATCTTGGTTGGCGTGCGTGGCGCACTTGCCCATGCCAACCAGGACTTCTCGGCAAAGCGCGAGGGCTATCTTGCCCGCGCTGTGCGCCCCGGTAACTTTAGCGCCGTAACTGGTGCCTGTCAGATGGTCCGACGCGACGTATTTGAGCGGGTCGGAGGCTACGACGAGGAATTCGCCGTCGGCTTTAACGACGCGGACTTTTGTCTGCGCGTGTGGGAGGCGGGCTATCGAACCATCTATACGCCCTATGCCGAGCTGTATCACTACGAGTTCACCTCGCGCGGCAGGGAAGAGGCCAACGAGAAAAAGCTGCGCCGCTGGAAGCGCGAGCAAGCGCTGTTCATGCAGCGCTGGCCAGAGTTCTTCCTCGATGGCGATCTGTGGCTCGGGTCAAACCTATCCTCCGACAGTGAGTACTTCTCGCTTTAGAGCGAAGTAATTTCAAGATCCGGCAAAGTATCCTCAAGAGCTGCAAGAGCGGTGGGGGTTCAAGTACTCCTCGTTGAAGCGGCTCTTGTCATATCGAAAACGTGTGTCAGGATTTTTTTAGGTGGCCGTATTAATTAAATTGGTTCGCTTATGTGCTCGGTTTGACTCAGAAGCTATTTAGCGTAACGGTTGAGGTGTGGCGACTCATATTTAAATTGCAGTCACAAAGACACCTTTTATCGATTTCCCGTTGAAATACTGAATTGATAGTTTAAAAATAACTTAAGAGAGCCTTAAATCTCGGAGAAAGGATGTCGTATGAAAAACCTTCGAGAAAGATGGCGCGGACTAACAGTGCTGGGAGTTGTTGCATTTGCCGCTGCCTGCATGACGGTTGCCCCGGCGCCCTCATTTGCTGATATTGCTGGCGGTGGCGGAGGCGGTGGACCGATTACGGAATGGTGTTCCGACGGTCGTCCGAAGACTGGACTCGTTCGGTGCGAGGACGGCAACCTTCGCTATTTCGATCCCGAAACTGGCGCCATGGTCACGAACCAGTGGCATAACGAATACGAAGCTGTTTGGTACTATTTTGGCGCTGACGGGATCGCGGTGTCGGGCTGGCAGTCTATCGGTGGGGACAAGTATTACTTCTACCCCGAAAGCCATGATATGGCATACGGCCGAGTTCAGATTGACGGCAAGAACTACTTCCTGAACACCCCTGGTGCCAACGCCGATGGCCGCATGCAGCATAGCGGCTGGCTCTATGACTCCATCTATGGAAAGTGGTTCTATGCGACCTCCAGTGGCGAACTGCTGACCGGTTGGCATAATATCGGTGGAACTTGGTATTATTTCGACGAGTATGGTGTCATGCTGACCGGCTGGATCAACGTTTCGGGGACGTGGTACTACGCCAACGCTTCCGGTGCGATGGCCACTGGCTGGCTCAACATCGGCGGTACGTGGTACTACCTCGACGGCTCGGGCGCCATGGTCGCTAACAGCTGGCGCAGCCTCGGCGGCTCCTGGTACTGGTTCGGCGACTCCGGTACAATGGCCACTGGGTGGTTCTTGGCAGGCGGCTCTTGGTACTATGCGAGCGGTTCGGGCGCCATGGCAACCGGCTGGCTCAGCAATGGCGGCACGTGGTATTGGCTCGGAGGTTCGGGCGCTATGGCCTCTAACTCTTGGGCTAACGTTGGTGGAGTTTGGTACTGGTTCGACGATTCCGGCGCGATGGCCACCGGCTGGCGTCAGGTCGGCGGCGCCTGGTACTACTTTAGCGGTTCCGGCGCTATGGCCCACGACGCCTGGGTCGGCGACTACTACCTCCGGTCTTCCGGTGCCATGGCTACGAATGCCTGGGTTGGCTCCTACTATGTCGGCGAGGACGGCAAGTGGATTCCGGGCTACGGTTTAGTTTGGTACAAGAGCGGTAGCCATGTTTACCATACGCATAAATGCCGTACCGTTGGCAAGGACGCAAAGGGCTATTCGCAGATCTCTATCCAGGAGGCCCAGAGGCGTGGCGCTTCACGAGAGTGCAAAAACTGCCAGCAAATTGGCTAGTACATTACTGAGCTAGTTTTGATTGAGGCCCCGTTGCCCTGAAGCGACGGGGCCGCTGCGTGATTGGATGCTGTGCTGCTATGAAGAAATGGTCATTCGGAGTGCTGGCTTTTTCGGGCCTCATTTCTTTTGGGCTCCTTTTGGGTTCGCCTTCGATGTTATACGCCCTTGATTCGAATAACATTGACGAAGGTCCCGCATCTAACGTTGCCATTGCTTCTGTCGAGTCAGGTGTTGATGCTCAGCGCGAATCGGCCTTCGCCGTTGAGCAGAACTCTCAGGTGGATAATGAGGTCTCTTCTGAGGTTTCGAATCAAATTATTTGGCATCAAGGATGGATATCGCCCGAAGAGGGGGCTGGTTTTTGGCGTTGGGGCTTGTCTGACGGAACAGTCGCTGTTTCTTCTTGGAGACATATAAACGGTAGCTGGTATTGGTTCGACGACGAAGGTCGAATGGCTCAGGATGGGTTGGTTCAAGTCGGGGGTGCGACTTATGGATTCTCCTCTTCGGGTGCAATGCGTGTCGGCTGGTACCTAGATTCTACGGGCTCCACTTCTGCTTGGCGTTATTTCTCCGGTTCTGGCGCCCTGTTAAAAGGCTGGCTTTCAGACGGCAACAACTGGTATTGGCTGGATGATGAAGGCAAGATGGTCCACGACTCGATGCTGCAGATCGGGGGAGCCACGTATGGATTCTCCTCTTCTGGCGCAATGCTTATCGGATGGCATCTTGATGCTTCCGTTTGGCATTATTTCTCCGGCTCTGGCGCCCTGGTAAAGGGCTGGCTCTTGGATGGGGGCCGTTGGTATTGGCTTGATCCTGCGGACGGTTCTATGGCCACCGGGCTGAATGCATGCAATGGAACCCCTTATATCTTTAACGGATCGGGGGCCATGCTCTCCTCCCAGTGGGCGCTTATTGACAACAACTGGTATTACGCTGACTCCAACGGCTTGCTGCATGGAGGTTGGTTGCTTCTAGGGAATTCTTGGTATTACCTGGATCCAGGAAGCCATATTATGCTCACGGGCTTTGTGCGAGTGGGTACAACCTCCTATTTCCTTACGAGTTCAGGTGCCATGGCAACAGGCTGGGCACTTGCTGATGATACTTGGTATTACGCCGCATCAAACGGAGCTATTCAACGAGGGCGATGGATAAAGTCCGGAAGCGCCTGGTATTACCTTGATGATGTATCCGGCGCAATGCGTACTGGTGAATATACGGTAGGCGACACGCGCTATTATTCTTATGATTCCGGTGCGATGGCATCTTCGTGCTGGATTAACTTGAGCGACGGTATGTCATGGGCGAATTCGTCTGGAGCGCTGAGCGAGCCGTTGCCTACTTCATCTGATGGATCTCCCGTAATCGCTGATCGTGCCGACTTGTCTTCATTGCCAGGTACAATTCATATTGGAGACGCGGTTTTCTATGCGGACGCAAACGGTGTCGTTAATGTGGCATCTGGTTGGATTATGCCGAATGACGCTTCTGACGAAAACGACAATACTTGGTACTACGCATCTTCCAATGGTGTCCTTAAGTCTGGTTGGCAATATGTCAACGGTACGTGGTATTGGATGGATCCTTCCACATTCAAGATGAAAACTGGATGGCTTAATGACGGCGGTACGTGGTACTGGCTCCAGCCATCGGGCGCCATGTTTGCTAATGGGTGGCTGAAAATCGATGGCGTTGACTACTACTTCAATGCAAGTGGTGCATGGTTGAATACGTCTGGTTCTGTTTTGGGGGTCAATAGGTCCAGTCTGGTCAATTGGCTTTTGAGCCACGAAAACGACGGCTATTACCGTGGAACACGCTATGATACGCATCTTAGCCAAGAAACATGTATGTATCCAAAGGGTGATCCTCGTTGGGACGGGTATACCGGTATGAACTGCGGCGGATTTGTATCGCATGCATATATGAAAGCGGGCGGGAATTTAGCTCCCATTGCCGCCGAGCAGAGTCATTCCCCTTGGAGTGGAGGTCCCGGAAGGGGCGGCTGCGTAAACGCTTATCGTTGGTACGGCTACGCTATCGATACGTGCGCGAACGTGACTTATTTCAATTCTATTGATGAGTTACTGCGTAGTGGTTTGGCTCGTAAGGGGGACATTGTGTTCTTTAATCCTTACAACCCATATGCGGACGATAGCCACATTGGCTTTTTCTGGGGCAATTCGCCGAGCGAAAATTTGTTCTGGCATAGTGATGGTTATGGAAATCGCATCTCCGGTTTGACCGCTTTGGGCCCATCGAAAGTAATACTGATTCGTTAGAATTCCGAGTTGTAGGGGACTCTCTGGGCCCCCTACCTTTTTTGACATCTGGTTTGAAAGTTTATTTGAAGTCGGTATTCTTGGGGGCAAGAGGAGGGGGCAATGAGCCTGCGGGTTCAACCCTGCCGGTAAGTTCTTCTTTTCTTTGCAGCAATGCGCCCAACTATTTATTGTCCTAGAATGCATCTTGTCCTGTTAGATGTTCGGGAATCTTTCATAGCTATGCTGTAAGCTAGACGCAATCAAGAGCGAATGACGAGGTTTACATGAACAAACATTTTAAGTTGTTTTCGGCATTGTTGGTGCTGATGCTCCTTGCGCCCGTTTCTATGTTTGTATGCCCTGCGGATGCAGGGGCTGCTCAGACTCTGGTTGAGAATTCTTGGCGTTATGAGGGTGGACAATTAGTTTCAGATGATGCTTCTTCCGAAGAAGACGGAATAGCTTTATTGTCTATGGACACTCTTCCCGATGGGGTTACAGCTCAGGGCATTGACGTCAGCGAGCACCAAGGGCGTATTGATTGGGACGCAGTTAAAGCTTCTGGCATCGATTTCGCTATTCTGCGCGTTGGGTTTGGCGCTCCGTCTTTCGGCGGTCGAATTGACTATCAATTTAATCGAAATATTTCTGAGTGCGAGCGACTCGGAATTCCCTACGGCGTCTATGTCTATTCATATGCTTTTGATAATCAACAGGCAGCCGATGAGGCGTCCATGGTGATTGACTGCCTATCGGGGCACAATCCTAGGCTACCGGTGTATTACGATCTTGAGGACAAGACAATTATTGCAGATGGTCGTCAATCCGGAATTGCATCTAGAGCTCAGACATTCTGTAATAAGATTTCTAGTGCTGGATATAAGCCAGGCATTTATGCAAACCTAAATTGGTTTAACAATATATTGACCGACCCTGTATTTAAGAGCGGTTCTTGGGATCATTGGATTGCTCAATACAACTCCCAATGTCACTATACCGGCAGTTACAGCTTTTGGCAGTATACAAGCCGCGGAAAAGTTTCTGGTATTAGCGGAAACGTTGATATGAATTACGCGTATGTTGATGTCTCTCTTTATTACTGGCAGTTAAAAGAGGGCACTTGGTATTACGCAACCTCTGACGGCAAAGCGTATACCGGATGGTTGCGCCAGGGCGGTTCCTGGTACTGGCTCGACCCCGACGCGGGCGGCGCCATGGTGACGGGCCTCCACGCGTGCAACGGCTCAGCGTACTGGTTCAGCGCCTCCGGCGCGATGGCGACCGGATGGGTCCTCGACGGCGGCACCTGGTACTACGCGACTGGCTCCGGCGCCCTCGCCTCCGGCTGGCTCAGCCTAAACGGTGCGTGGTACTGGCTCGATCCCTCGACGCACGCCATGGCCACCGGGCTCCATGGGTGCAACGGCTCCATGTACTGGTTCAACGGCTCCGGCTCGATGGCGACCGGGTGGGTCCTCGACGGCGGTACCTGGTACTACACGACGGGCTCCGGCGCCCTCGCCTCCGGTTGGGCCTACGTCGGCAGCGCCTGGTACTGGCTTGATCCCTCCACCCATGCCATGGCTACCGGCCTTCACGAGTGCAACGGCTCCCTGTACTGGTTTAATTCGTCCGGCGCGATGTCGACCGGGTGGGTCCTCGACGGCGGGACCTGGTACTACGCGACTGGCTCCGGCGCGCTGGCGCGCGGCCCCGTATCCGTCGGCGGCGTGCCCTACTGCTTCGACGCCCGGACGGGTGCCATGCTGACGGGCTACCAGACGGACGCGCAGGGCGTCCGCCGCTACTTCGGCAGCTGCGGCCCCCTTAACGGCTGGGGCCTCGTCGACGGCTCCTGGTACTGGTTCGCTGACGGTATCGCCTCGACCGGCTGGCTTTACACCGGCGGTTCCTGGTACTGGCTCGACCCCGACGCGGGCGGCGCCATGGTGACGGGCCTCCACGCGTGCAACGGCTCAGCGTACTGGTTCAGCGCCTCCGGCGCGATGGCGACCGGATGGGTCCTCGACGGCGGGACCTGGTACTACGCGACTGGCTCCGGCGCCCTCGCCTCCGGCTGGCTCAACCTAAACGGTGCGTGGTACTGGCTCGATCCCTCGACGCACGCCATGGCCACGGGCGTTCAAACTATCGGATCATGTGAATATATATTTAATAGTTCCGGCAAGATGATGGCTAATTGCTGGTCAAACGGTGATGGGTCCTGGATGTATCATTCTTCATCCAGCGGTGCAATTGACCTTAAAGGCATCATGACCGATTCGGGAATCCAGCTGATTGACGATGACGGGAATGTTAGAACGGGCTGGATTGAGAGTCTGGGTTCTCGATATTATTGTTCTGCTAATGGGGTAATTCTGACTGGATGGCAGCAAATTGCTGGGTCTTGGTATTACTTTAACCCGGATGGTCGAATGGCGACCGGCTGGCTTAACGATGGCAGCAACTGGTACTGGCTGGATTCCGCTTCTGGCGCGATGAAAACGGGATGGCTTTCCCTTGGGGGCACATGGTATTACCTTGATGTCGCACGTGGGGGAGTAATGTTGAGTAACGGTTGGTATTGGATCGGCTCTACTGACTACAAGTTCAGTTCATCCGGCGCAATGGTTGGCGCTTGGGTCGATGTCCCGTGCTATTCGCAGTACCCGGAACTTCCTACTGGCTGTGAGTCGGTTGCCCTTACAAACTTGCTTAACTACTATGGTTTCGGTTTAGGTAAGACGATTATTGCGGATTACTATTTGCCCAAGGGAAGCAATGGCAATTTTGTTACCGCTTTTGATGGCAATCCAAGGCGTAGCAGCGGGGGTCTCATGGGATGCGTCGCACCTGCGATTACTATTGCTGGTAATAACTTTCTGCGTGCTGCTGGAAGTGGCAAGCAGGCAAAAGACGTTTCTTTCTCGTCAATTTCTTCCATTAAGAACAGGCTGACCTGTGGTCAACCTGTTGAGATGTGGAATACCGAATGGGGAAGTTGGCCAGGAGGCCGTTATGCTGCGCGTTGGTATAACGGGCATTCCTATGGTCTGTGGGGCGGTAATCATGCCGTAGTCCTTAAAGGCTATGATGACGAGCAGGGAATTGTCTATCTTTCGGATTCGATTAACGGCAATGTTACGCGAAATGCCCAAGTGTTCTTCGGCACGTGGCAACAGATGGATAGCCAGGCCGTGGTAATTGAATAGCCATGATGCTAAAAGGGGAGAGCTCGACGAGCTCTCCCCTTTTGCTACTTTGTTAATCTAGCTACGCCGTCTTCTTACGTCCAAATAGTTCGTCCCAGTTACTGGCTGCCAAAACTGTTCCGCATACAATTACAACGCAGCAGATTACGGATGCCATGTCGGGAATTGTTCCAAGCAAGATCAGGCCAAAGACCACTGACCATGCCGAATAGGAGATATTCAGAGCCATCGCACGCGCTGCTCCGATTGCCGCAATGCCCTTGTAATAGAACAGATAGGATGCAGTTCCTGCGAGTCCGGCGAGTGCAATAATCAATGTGGGCATGCTTGGGATAGCGCCCAACGTGAAATGCCATGCTCCGAAGAGGGGGAGTACGAGCACTCCATAAACAAGTGCACTTGTAGTTTCGCGGATTTGCAAAGCCGTTTCGTCATCAACGGCATCATCTTTCATTCCCCATGCGCACAGCACCGCTTCGGATCCCCATCCAATAACGGCAAGCACCGCCCCGAGTAAGCCGAGGGGGGCATTTGCAATCTCACTCGACCCGGCCGATAGATAGCCCATCGTCATTACGCCGCAAAGAGCAACGAGAAGGGAAAGAATCTGGCCTTTGCCCATTTTCTCCTTCAGCAGCACGAAGGAAAGGAATGCTCCGACTGCGGGATAGAAGGCGGAGATGATTGCCGTGTAGGCAGCTCCGATGTTATTAATTGCCAATACGTAGCCGGTCATTCCGATAGGTCCACCGAGTAGAGCGCCGGCGATGACGACCTTGCCCGAACGAGTTTTAAGTGCAGCGAGCGTGTCTTTCAGTCTGCCTCGGACTCCCATGTAGCCAAAGAGCCAGATTGCACAGAAGGCATCATGGAGAAAGGATCCCGCAATGGAGGCACATGCAAGCGCTTCCGCCGATCCAATATAGGGCGCAAGCGCCAAGCCGATTCCAAGAATTACTGTATCAAGGCCCCAAAGAAGACCGCTAAAAAAGCCGAATTGCATCGTTACTCACCTTTCCGATAGATCTCCAGTGCCTTTTTAAGGTATTTGGCACCGTAATTGAAGTAGATATAGAGCCATTCGCCCACGAAGTCGCCTTCGGCTTCTTTCAGAAGAGACCAGAGGTACCAGCACCATCCTGCAAGGGCAATGTGCGCATAGTTATGCGCAATTTCGTTGTTTGTTGCCCTGCGCCCAAAATATGCATCAAGCGCGCGGTCGACTTCATCTTCGGAAAGCTCACAGCAGACACTGCAAGTTCCAAAATCGTTCGCGTAATCGCTCATGCCAGCATATTCCCAGTCAATGAGATAGTACTTGTCGTTTTCATCGATAAGAAAATTGAGGTAGAAGAAGTCATTGTGACAAAGGCATTTTGGCGCATTGTCGGCCTGAACAAAGCGCTCCAATTCATCGATTTCGGCGGCCATTTCCGTGTAGCCTGGAATGTCGATGGGACCTTTTTCCAGAAGAAGTGATTCGTAGCGCTTCGCTTCGAGGTAGAAGTCAAATTCGGTTTCGACGTTTGCACCGCTCTCGTGAAGCGAACGACACATCTGCATCATTCGATTCATTTGGGCAGCATCGTGTGGATTAGGCTGCTTTGCGTTGGGTACAAACTTCGAAATTTTCCAACCGCGCTTTGGGTCCTCATGGATGAACGTATCGTCAAGGCCGAGTTCCTTGGCCTTTTTAAGTGCGGCTACTTCTCCATTTCTGTTAATAAGCAGTTCGGTTCCGACTCCCGGATGGCGGTAAACGTACTCTCCATCATTGGTTCTAAAGTGGCACGATAGGTTCGTAAGACCTTGTTTAAGGGGATAAACGTCGTGAATCTCTGATTTGGAGCAGCCGAGCACTTGCTCGATGTTATCGAAAATATCGGAGTCAACGTTTTCGATAAAATGCGGATCAAAGGCACGCAGCTCATCAAGAGAATCGAATTCGTTGATCTCGCCCTCAGGATACTTCTTGATCACCATATCGAGCTCCTTGATGTGCTCGATATACAGATCTTCCCAAAGTTTGTCCGTTGTTTCGGGCTTGTTATATTCCGTTTCAAGAATCTGCTTAAACGCAAGCGAGAAGGCTTTATCAAAGTAGACATGCCCGAGCATGTACCATGCATCGGACCCGCCAATCGTAACATTGGTGATTCTATCCATTGCTCCCGTTTGAATGCACCATTCTTTGGTGGCGCCTTCAGCATATTGAGCAGAATAAAATGCTTTCCAAACATATGCTTCAAACGGATTGTTTAGAAGGTAATCATCGCTTGAGCAAATGTAGGTGTTGCCAAGTCGCTCCCTTACGCACATAAGTGATGCGTGGTTATTTTTGGATGCGTATTCGTTGTTGACGACAATCGAAACGCCGAACTTGCTTTCGAGATAGAAGAAATATTCTTTTTTATAGCCGACAACGACGGTGATATTGCTGATACCTGCGTCTTGCAGCTGCCTAATCTGACGTTCGATGAGAATCTCACCACGTACCTTTAAAAGGCCTTTGGGCTTTTCATACGAAATGGGAGCAAAGCGGCTCGAAAGCCCCGCAGCCAATATCACTGCGTTTTCAACCTTATAGGGGTGAAGTGCTTCGTAACCGCTGTCGGTTAGGCTGTCCGATTCGAGAAGGCCCTCATTCGTAAGCTCTTTATTTGCTGCGTTTACCGATCCAAGTGAGAGGCCAGTGCGCTCGGCAACTTCTCGCTGGCTGGCATATGGGTTCTTTAGGTATTCGTACAGAACAGTAAAGTTACGCTTGGTCAGTTCCACTGCAGGCCTCCAATTAAGATGTTCATTGCTTAGGGAAAGAATAGAATGATTGAACGTTTTGTTCAATTTAATATATTTATCTACATAGACTGAACAGACAGTAACGAAAATCAATCCTGGAATGTGGATTAAAATAAATAAATGAGATATCTGGGAGGGTCGCTTATGTATCGATTCGAAAAGAAGGCCACGTTTGTTTGTGCTGCTGCGTCATTAGTCACTGCTTGCTGCTTGCCCCTGAGTGCGAATGTCGCGTTTGCACAGGATTCCGTTGAGGCTCAGAGTATTGAGTCAAAAGCGGATTTTTCTTCTGTGGTTTCCGATGATTTGCAACCTGATAATTCTTCCGTCATAAAAGATGGCTGGCAACGAGACGAGTCGTCTGGAGTTTGGTATTACGGAAAAAACGGTAAACACCAAACTGGCTGGCTGCAAAGCGGGGGCTATTGGTATTGGCTTGATCCAGCCAATGATGGTGCAATGCAGACAGGTTATTTCAATGTGACCGATGCTGGCGGATCGACTGTTTCGTTTTATGCGAATGACGGCAATGCCGCAACGCCTTTTGGCGCGCTATATCAGAACTGCTGGCTACGTAACTCAGATGGAAATTGGTTTTATGCCAATGCTGGAGGCGATTTAGCTGCTGGTTGGTTTTATCAAGACGGCACATGGTATTACCTGGATCCTGCCACCCATATAATGCAGGTTGGTTTTGTCGACCCCGGGAGCGGGAAATACTATTTAGATGCCACTGGTGCTATGAAAACCGGCTGGATTCTCGTTGACGGGAATTGGTACTGGGCTTATTCATCGGGTGCCCTTGCTTCGTCATGGCAAACGATAGGTGGGGCTCGCTATTATTTTGACCCACAGACGTTCATCATGTTTAAGGGTCGTCAAAAGATTGATGGAAGAACCTACATTTTTGGTGACTATGGCCTCGCAAATGGATGGTACAAAGACGGAGCAGATTGGTATTACTGCTCTAACGGTATTGCGGCCACTGGCTGGAAACTCGTTAACGGCGCTTGGTATTATCTCGACCCAGCCCTCGATGGTAAGATGTCCGTTGGGTATTTAGACCTTGGCAATGCAGCTTATTATTTAAAGCCTAACGGGGCTATGGCTGTTGGTTGGGCTCAGGTCGAGGACGGCTGGTATTTCGCCTCCCAATCTGGTGCACTTATTTCTGGCTGGTATAAAGAGGGCACGAGCTGGTATTACCTGGACCCTGTTAGCCATCTCATGAAAACGGGCTTATTTGAGGTGGGCGGCAACGATTTTTTTGCAAACCAGAGCGGTAGGCTTATGGTTTCCAGCTGGGTTACCGTTAATGACGGCGTTCAAAGATACGCTGATGATAATGGATATCTTTGCAAGGATGTGATTCGCGAAAACGGCACTATCCTTAAAACCGCCGGAGCTGATGGTTGGCAGGTTGCGTCCGGCTGGGTTAACGTCGCAAATCTAAGGTTTTACGCAGAGCCCGGAACGGGCGTCATTCATCGTGGATGGCTGCAGATTGACGGCGATTGGTATTGGCTTGATGCTGATTCTGGCGTGATGAAGACCGGATGGGTTTTTACTGGCGGTGCATGGTATTACCTAAACGCTGACGGAAAAATGGCAACTGGTTGGAAATGCCTGAATGGAACATGGTATTACCTTGAGTCCAATGGAAGCATGCATGTTGGCTGGCTTAAAGATTCGGGTAAGTGGTATTGGTTAGACGGCAGCGGCGCTATGGCAACGGGCGCAAGAACCATCGATGGCGTTCGTCGAGTTTTCTGGAGCGATGGACAGTGCGACAAAGTTGGCTGGCAAAATCCATCCCAGTATCCTCAGGTCAGTTCTTGGACTGTTCGGCTGCCTGGCTATTGCACCGGATACTTTACCTATGTGACCCCTTCTCGCATTTCTGTCGAAGCAACGCGGGAAGATTGCGTGAACGCCTTTATCCAGCGCGCCTATGAGTATATTGGTACGCAATATATTGAGCCTTGGTCTACCGCTCCCGGTGGAGCTGTTGATTGCTCTGGTTTTGTCTTGCAGTGCCTTTATGCTACTGGCATGGATATGGGTGTTTACAACCCTTATAACCATCGCTGGGATCCAAGCCAAACCTATAATTCCATGAATTGGTATCGAAGCAATATCTTTATGCCCGTGAGCACGAGCTCGATTCAACGCGGCGATGTGATTTATTACCGCGGTCATATTGCAATTGCACTTGGCGGCGGCTTGATGATTGATTCCTGGCCTCATCAAGGTGTCGGAATTCATCCTATTAGTGCAAGGGGAAATGTAATCGGCGCAGCTCGTCCGTTTATTTAATAGATTCCCTGCAAGACAGTCGGTACCGGTTGGGGGCCTGAAATGAATGCTCGGATTGATCATCGAATTTGCTGGCGAGTAATTGGCTTGATGCTATTTTCCGCCTTACTCTCAGTTATAGCCCCCGCATTTTCTTGCACTGCTTATGCCGTGGAAGAGGGGGCGGATAACGGTGTCGTAGAGCGCGACTCGACAGGTGGGCCGGGAGCATTGGTCGGTGGCGGTTGCTCTCAAGACTCCAGCGATTGTGCCGGCAAAACAACGGAAGATTCGAGCCTACAGGTTGTCGAAAGCCATGACCCGTCGACTACAGAACAACTATCTGGATGGCAATGGAACGGTTTGTCCTGGTATTACTATCTAGATGGCTGTCGTTTGACCGGAATTCAGAATATTGACGACTCGCTGTACTACTTGGACCCCGCTCGTGACGGCGCAATGAGCTGCGGCTGGATTTTTACTGAAAATAAGTGGTATTACGCGGGTCCGTCAGGCGCTTTGGCAAGTGGCTGGCAGTTTATTGGAGACCAATGGTACTGGTTTGACTCCCTTAACAGCTGTTCTATGGCTACTGGTCGACGTGTTATTGATGGGCACCCTTATCTTCTTGGAACCTATGGACTGATTAATGGATGGTGCCTTGATAACGGTTTATGGTATTGGGGTAGCAATGGTGAAGTCTTAACCGGCTGGCTTCAAACTGGCAATAACTGGTATTGGCTTGATCCCGCCAATGATGGTGTTATGTCTAGAGGAATCGTTTCTGTCGGTTCGTCTCGTTACTATTTATCGGATTCCGGCGCAATGGCTGTTGGTTGGGCGTTTGATGGGACGGACTGGTATTACGCTGACGGTTCCGGCGCACTTGCATCGGGCTGGCGTTTGGTGAATGGCGTTTGGTATTGGCTCGATGTCGCAAATGACAATAGAATGGCTACCGGCTTTTTTTCCATCGGATCGAATCGGTATCATTTTTCTTCAACGGGAGCGCTGTCACTCGGCTGGTTTATGAGCGATGAAGACTGGTATTACGCTGAGCCATCTAATGCATCGGGTATTGTAAAGACGGGTTGGCTGAAGGACGGTAGCCAATACTATTATCTTGATCCTGCCGTCGACGGCAAAATGCTGCTCGGGCATTTTTCTGTAAATGGGAAAAGCTATTATGCAAAAGGCTCAGGCGCTGTTGCTTGTCGTGAATGGGTAGATGTCCAGGACTCGGTTCAGGATGGTCCGTCTAAGGCTTTTGCTGGTTCTGACTGCTCGTTGTGCGGAACATTGCGCAATGGGAAGTTATTTACTTCAAACGGCGATGGCGAATTGGTCGAAGCGCGCGGTTTCGTGACGCTTGGTGGCTGCATTTTCTATGCTGATCCGACTAATGGCTCTTTGAGCGTCGGCTGGCAGAACGTTAACGGAAAATGGTACTTCTTTGATGAGACCGCTGGCTATGCACGATCTGGCTGGCTGAGCAAGGATGGCTCCTGGTTCTATTTAGATCCATCTACTTACGTTATGAAAACCGGTTGGGTTGCCGTTAACGGATATTGGTATTACTTGAATTCGTCTGGTTATATGCAGACGGGATGGCTCAATTTGGGCGGCACCTGGTATTGGCTTGATGCTAGTGGGGCTATGGCTACTGGCTGGCGCGTTGTGGACGGATCCTGGAATTACTTCATGGCTAACGGCGCGTGGGTGTCAGACTATATGGACGCTAAAGCTCAAAGTTATTCAAGCAATACAAATTGGCTGATACTTGTCGATACGTCACGTTGTATCACGAGCATCTACACTGGGTCATGGAATAATTGGTCCTTAAACCGTCGATATGTATGTTCGACGGGAAAAGCCAGTACGCCAACTGTGATAGGGGAGTACCAAGTCTACGGAAAGGGATACTCCTTTGGGCATGGATATACTTGCTATTACTACACACAGTTCTATGGTGATTATCTATTCCATTCTTCGCCCTACTACGTCAACAGTAACCGGGTGATGGATCCCACGATGGGCGTTCCATCCTCTGCAGGATGTGTGCGCCTTGAGATCCAGAACGCAAAATGGATTTACCATAACATTCCTTATGGAACAAAGGTTGTTACCTATTGATATTGGACAAGTGTCTTTAAAGGTGGGAGAAAGACACTGATTCTTAAGGGACTCTTTTCCAATTGAGGTGCTTTGATTTGGCAAGCGGTTTCATGAGAAGGCAGTCATAAACTGTATGCACTTCCGGTGCGCAGGATTTTAATTCTCTACGAGCTTCCTTTTCAGATTATTTTGAAAAGCCAACCATCTCGCTCCCTCTAGGGGGGCGAGATGTCGGTGTTGGTGTTAAAAATTACGGGAGCACCATTCAATTTGCCGCCATGTATTATCTAAAGGCCGAGCCTTCTCCTGTCTTTTTTGAGCGTAATAAACAACACCTTAAATCTCTAATGATTGCTTTGCTAATCTTGAAAACATGACTTTGGGAGGATTTTTGGAAATAGAAAAGGGAAATGGTACAGGCGTATGCGTACTTCTTTCAGCATATAAACCTGATCTTAAGTTTTTCGCCGCTCAACTTGATTCGATTGATGAACAAACGTTTCCGGTTACGCTTTTGGTCAGAAATGACTGCCCCGAATCGGCCTCTTTAGAGGGGTTTATCCAAGAGCATATAAAGAAAAACGCCTATCGTTATTATCATGGCGATAAAAATCTCGGTTATGTCAAATCGTTCGAGGCACTACTCTCTTTGGCAGAAGGGGATTACGTAGTATTTTGCGATCAAGATGATATTTGGGAGCCTAACAGAGTTCAAGTTTCGCTCAACCATATGCTAGAAGAAGGCTCAATTCTTGATGTTTGCGATAGATCGGTAATCGACGAAAACGGAAACATGCTGGTAGAGAGCTACAGAAAAGCTCATCCAAATTCGCCTGAAGTAAATTGGTGCTCCGGAGAGGATATTACTATTCAGGCTGCAAGTGTATGCTACGGCATTGGTATGGCTCTCATGCTAGATGCGAGTGCTGCTAAGTCGATGATTCCCTTTCCGGAATCCACTGCACATGATTTGTGGTTGACATTGGGCTGCAGCGAACTGGGGAAGTGCAGTTTTACAACGACTCCCTTGGTTAAGTATCGTCGACATGGCGGGAATGAAACTGGATTCCTTGCGGGTGTTGCTTCAAAAGATGATTGGTATTTAACAAGAGTCAAAAACAGGGTTGATACAGCTAAGCAATTTGCCGAAAGATTTCCTGATTCACCGCACCTAAAGGAAATAATGGGGTTCGCCGATGCAAGAGAGCGACGCTCCATAATTGGCTTGCTTAAATATCGACGAGCTTGCCCGTCCATTGCTAAAGCTGAAATCATTATGCGACTTGTACCGAATTGGCTGTTTCTTTTGATTTTAAACATGATTAAAGAAGCAAAATAGCTTCGTATCCGAATCGCGACTTGTTCAGAAGGGCGCTTATATTTGTGGAAGCCACAGAGAAGACTCTTTCGATTAAACACAATATGTTCTGGAATACCGTTGGCTCGTTGACGAATTTAGGCTGTCAATGGCTAATCACTATATTGGTCGTTCGACTGTCTGATGGATATAGTGCTGCTGGAATTTATTCCCTTGCTATGTCTATTTTCAACATGTTTTCTCAATTGGCCCAATACAGGATGTACACGGTACAAATTGCAGATGTTGAAAGGAAAAACTCTGCTGGTGAATACCTGACTTTTCGTTTCTTTACTACGTTTATGGCGTTTGCAATGTTGGCCGTCTATTCCATTGCGACGTGTCGTATTGATACGGTGCCTGCTGTTCTTTTGTATGCTCTCTATAAAACCGCCGGCTTAGTTATTGATGTCATGCATGCCAATGATCAGGTTGGCCATAGGATGGACTATATTGGGAAATCCCTCATAATGCAGGGCATTGGTTCTCTCCTTTCGTTCATTGTTGTCTTTGGGCTGTTAAATAGCCTCGAAGGTGCATTGTTGCTAATGACGGTAGTGACTATAGGTATCGGTGTTATTTACGATTATCCGAGATCAAATCGAATCTCTGCAATCAAACTTGGAATTACCCAAGCGAAGGTCAGAGCTTTCCTATGTGGCTGTTTGCCCATCGTTCTGGGCGGCATTGCTGCTTCTGCGGCGCCGAATATTCCAAGGCAGTATTTATCTTATACATTCGGAGATTCTGCTCTAGGCATTTATGCATCAGTTGCTGCTCCCGTGGCAATTATCCAAATGGGTGCGACGTATATCTATAATCCTTTATTAGGTTATTTAGTAGAGCGTTACTATTCTAGGGAAAAGTCCTTTTTTACGCTTATAGGTAAAATACTTGCCGGTATTTTATTTGTCGGCGTCATATCAGCAGTTGCGCTTTTCTTTTTCGGCAAATTATTGCTGTCTTTGTTTTATGGCGCTGGAATAGCCAAACATTCTGATCTCCTTCAGCCTATGTTGGCTTGTGCCTTTTTGACTGGCATTGCTTGGTTTGTCAACGATTTGCTGGTTTCTCTTGATAACTACCGAGGGGTATTTGTTGGCAGCATATTGTCCTTAATCAGTGCTGTTGCTGTCATGGCTCCCGCGCAAGTGTTGTTTGGCTTAAATGGCCCTACTGTAACGGCGCTTATATCCAATGCTATTTGCCTAATTTATCAGTCTTTTGTTTTGGGGAAACAGACGCAAGAATGGTTTGGGGAAAAGAGATAGGCCGATGATGTCTAAAGCTCACGCGCTATTAAAGCTTCAAAACACTGAATTGGATATCCTTCAGGTTGTCGCTGCATTCTGCTCTAAGCACGGCATCAGGTGGTGGCTTGATGGCGGAACATGTTTAGGAGCAATGCGTCATAGGGGGTTTATCCCTTGGGATGATGATATAGATATCGGAATGATGCGTTCAGACTATGACCGCTTTTGCTCTTTAGCCGAGGATGGTTTACCGGAAGGATATTCGCTCCATACATCGCGGAATACTATTGGCTATGCTGCGATGTTTGCTAAGGTGTATCGCGATGAAACTCGCTTCGAGAATCAGGAGGCTCGAGAGGCTTCCAGTTCGATGGGTATTTTTGTCGACATCTTTCCATATGACCAGCTCTATACAGATAAACGCCTTCGTGCAAAACAAGTCCGAACTGCATCAATTGCACAGAAAAGAGCTTATTTATATCACTCTTCTTCCATTGTTGTCCCTCATAAAGGGTTCCTTGGACAACTCGAGCAAATTGGTTGTTCTGCTATACACGTAGTGGAACGACTGGTTTCTCGAGGCGCATGCTCTTACCAGGATTTGTTCGACTCCTGTATTGCCGACTCAAATACGGGTGAGGTCTCTGATTATTGTCTGACGTTAAGCTGGCCGAATATGGCGCCAGTGCCTATTTCAGAGATTTTCCCTCTGAGCAGTGCGGTTTTCGAAGGCAGTGAATTCCCCGTTCCTCGTATGACGGATAAATATCTTACAACGATGTATGGCGAATGGAAGAAAATTCCGGAGCCGGAAAATCGACATACCCATCTTCCTCTTCTGCTTGACTTTGGGGATGGTGAAGTCTGGACTGCGCAGAATTAAGGATATGAAATCTTTACCAGATGAGGTTATGTAATGAGTTCTTCTATTTGTATTTTCACCCATCATTATCACCCGCAACTTAGTGGAATTGGTAATTTTGTCGATGGTCTCGCTCATGCCCTAGCTGCCCGCGGCGACAGGGTGGTTATCGTTACTAATGATTCAATGCGCGTAGGAGTCGGTCATTCAGTCGAAAACGGTCTCGAGATAATTCGGCTTCCATGTATTTCATTGCTTGATGGAAGGCTTCCTCTTCCCAAAAAAACCGGCGATTATTACCGGCTCCTGCAAAGCCTTGATGATTATGAGTGGGACGGCGTACTTATCAACACGAGGCTTTTCCCCCTCTCACTCGAAGGGCTGAAGTTTGCTGTGGATCATAACACTAGGGCCGTCGTTCTCGACCATGGTTCAGCGTATCTTTCTTTCAATCAGCCATTCCTTGATTATTTTGTGCGCCGATATGAGGATTGGATTACTGATCGCGTAAAGACGTTTGAACCTGATTTCTATGGGATTTCTTCTAAAAGCGTTGAATGGCTTCAGCATTTTAATATCGGTGCAAAGGGTGTAATATCGAACTCAATCAATGCTTCAATTTATAGGAGCATCTCTTCGGGTAGAGATTTCCGATCAGAATTAGGTGTCCCTCAGTCATCTTTAGTTGTGGCTTTTGTTGGGCGGTTTATTCCTGAAAAGGGAATTTATTCAATTATTGAGGCAGCTCGCGCAAAGGATATTACCAAGCGTGATATTTGTTTTGTTCTTGCAGGGGATGGTCCGCTGGCCAATGAAGTCAAGGAAGCCTGTTCGTCGAACTTGTTTTGGCTTGGGAGATGTAGCGCAGAGGACATTTCCTCCTTACTTCAGCAAGCAGATGTGCTTTGTCTTCCAACTCGGTCCGAAGGCTTTTCGACGGTACTTCTTGAGGCTTCAGCTTGCGGAACGCCTGCTGTGGTAACAGATGTGGGAGGCGCGCACGAGCTTATTCCAGATGATAGCTACGGCACGATAATTCAGTCCATGTCATCTGATGAGGTGGTTTCGGCATTATGCAGGCTTTTTGATGATCGAAAGCTGCTTTCTCTACAGTCTCGAAACTCTAGGGCCCTTGTTGAAAATCGATATAGCTGGGACGCCACTGCTATAGATGTCGAGAAGGCGTTTTGTATTTGCTAAGTGATACTTGGCTGGCTTTTACTTAGCTTTTGAGTGAAGTTGGATCTAAGACCCGAATTTGTTATTGTCGACTTATCCTATTCGATTTTGTCTTTAGTTGGAGATGCACGTTTTGAATAATCCTGCAATTAAGAAAAGCGAGTACGCGCTTGCCATCTTTGGGCTGGGACTTCTTTTGTTAGCTGTCGCGACATCATTGCACTATAAGAATTTAAATCTATTCATTCTTGAACTCTTTTGCGATGTCGTTGCTGTTGCGTGCTTATATTTGCAACCGAAATCACAGTCGAGCGGTGATGCTATTCGTCAGATAACCGTTCTCGTCGCGTCCAGTATCCTCAGCAGCTTTCTGCTAGTTTTCATCATATTGGCTGGCGCGAAGACGTTTGGCCCCTTCGGTCTTGGTGCATGGAATATCTCAGGTCTGGTTATATGCTTTCATTTAGTTTTAGCGTTCCAGGGAATTGAGCTTTGCTATGGCCTGATGAAGAGCTTCGTAACCTCGGTTAAGAAAACTGATGCTAAGAAGTGTTTCTTTTATTTGGCGGTTTTTGTTGGCTTTGCTGTTTTAATCGCTTTTATTGGCATTCCGCTCGATAAGTCAAAGACGGTGTTGTTCGCGTCTGCTTTGCCCATTACGGTTTTGATCGGATTGATTGCTATTAATGGGGGCATTTCTTATCTGAAGCCCGAACTGTTCGCTTTCGCATGCATTGTCTCAATTGGTCTATCCGTAATTATTTGCTTTCCCGTTACAAATTTTTTGACATGGGATGATGAGGTCCACTATGGAAATGCAAACAGTTTTTCCTACCTCACAAATGCTGAAATAACAAATTCTGACCGAATGATAGTCGAGCAGTTTTATATGGGGGACGGCTTTAGTTTGGATGCAGCTTTGGGTAAGTACCCAATAGATGAAACAAGAGAGTTTAACCGTGGCTCTGTTGAGCAATTGGTCAGAGAGGCTGATAAAAATGATTTAGCTGAAGGTATCGAACGTTTTAATTGTTTTGATAGTGTGGCTCTTTCTAAAATTGCCTATATTCCTTCATCTATCGGCCTTTGTTTGGGTCGCTTGCTTCATCTCCCATTCTCTATCAAATTTGCATTGGGTAAAATTTTTAATTTGTTTGCGTATGCAGTTATCTGCGGAATCGCAATTCGTATAGCCCCTTGCAGAAAATGTCTTTTCACTTGTATTGCGTTGTTCCCGTCTGCTGTGTTAATGGCAGCCAGTTACTCGTATGATCCCTGTGTGATATCGTTCAGTTTGCTAGGAACAGCTCTTTTGTTGAAGATGCTTATTTCTGAAGAGGATATTTCTGCTAAAACGTTCTTCGCATTTCTACTATCTTTTGCAATCGGGTTTGCAGCTAAAGCGATTTATTTTCCCTTATTTGGACTTGCGCTTTTAATTCCTGCAAATAAATATGTTTCAAGCAAGCAAAGACGTATCTTGATTGGTACTGCTCTATTCGTTTGTGCCATTATGATCCTATCTTTCTTGACGCCATATTTCTCATCTGTCGTAAATAATATTTCTGATGCACGTGGTGGCTCCGAAGTCTCTACGGCTGGTCAAACGACGGGAGTGCTTGCAAATCCAGTTGGAACTATAGCTGTAATCTCGAATTTCGTTTTTGGATCGATGCTGACCCCGGCGTTTCTCAATTCAATATCAACGAATATGGCTTATCTTGGGGACGTGTCTAATCTGTTCCCATGGCTTTCGTATCTCCCCATCATGCTGTTTGAAGCTATTTGCATTATTGATAATGAAAAAGATACTAAAATAAAGCTTAGCCGTTGCGGAATTGTTTGGACTCTATTCCTGGTTCTTGCTACTTGCCACCTAGTTGCTTTGGCTCTATACATCGCTTTTACAGGAGTTGGAAGCCAGACAGTTGCGGGTGTCCAAGCGCGATATCTCATACCTTTGATAATACCTTTTGCCTGTCTATTGCTCAGGTTCCCTATTTACTGCGATGAGGAGGTGAAGGCTAAAGTTACAGCCTTTATGCTCGGGGCTCCATTTGCGCTGCTGTATTTTGTGATGTTCGAGCTTCTGTATATCCGTTTTTTCTAAATTAGCGATATAGGTCATGGTTATAGTAGGAGTGGGCAATTAGTTGGATTCGATTGGATCGAATGGGACGGCGTTGAGGGTTCGCTCAGGACATGCGCCCCGTATTTGAGGCAGAACTGCAAGGGGTCCTTTTCCTGCGGTGATGGATGGGGACTCCATGTGTGCTCTAGTTGAGCAAGCTAAATATCTAAGCTTGAGATGTAACTTTCTAATGGTTAGACAGGATACAGTAAACTTAAGTCTGAGTTAAGCTATGCGTTGGACTGTAAGAGTCGCAAATTCTTTGGGCGTCGCTAAGAGCCAACTGTTTTTGGAATGGATGAATCTCGATTGTCTTTTACTTCAACGACATGTTCAAAAGGACATCTGCGTGTTCTCGTAATAATTCCTGCCTATAACGAACAGGAGTGCATTCTCAATACCGTTGCAGCTATAAAAGCTGCGGGTTATGACTATGTCGTAATCAACGACGGCTCACAAGATACAACGCTTGAGCTTTGTCGAGAGCATGGTATCAACATATTGGATTTGCCGCAGAACCTTGGTATCGGTGGAGCGGTCCAAGCGGGCCATAAATATGCCCAGAGATTTGGCTATGATATCGACATTCAGGTTGACGGCGATGGCCAACATGATCCTTCTTATATTCCTGAGCTTGTAAAGCTGATTGAGAGCGGTGCGAGTTTGGCGATAGGCTCTCGATTTCTGGTTGAGACTGATGGTTTTCAATCAACTTTTATGCGTCGTGTTGGAATCAGGTGGCTTTCATTTTTGCTCGAGTTGCTTACGGGTAAGGTGGTCACCGATCCCACTTCTGGCTTTAGGGCCTGCAATAAAGATGCTATCGACCTGTTCTGCAAGAGTTATCCTGATGACTACCCGGAGCCAGAGTCGATTGCTTTGGCTATGAAGCTTGGTCTTCCCGTTATGGAAGCGCCTGTAAAGATGAATGAGCGCCAAGGTGGACGTTCATCTATCGGGGGCTTCTCTTCCGTCTACTATATGGTCAAGGTTACGTTAGCCATTGTCCTTGTGTGCTGGGTTCATAGGGGAGACAAATAATGAATCTTATTTTGAGGATTGGTGCGGCCCTCTTTTTCGGCGGATTCCTCGTCTATGTTTTACGTCTCGTGTCCAACGGAAAGATGCTTCTTAAGTACTCTTTGCTGTGGATTTTGATGTGTATGGCGGCCTTGATCTGTGATTTATGTCCTCAGATTATTTATAGTTGCTCAACAGCTATTGGGTTTGTCAACCCGGCCAATTTCCTTTTTTTGGGTGCAATCGTGCTGTTGCTTGCAATCTCTCTGTCTCTTAGCGTTGCCGCGAGTCGTCATGTTTTGGCGATCAAAAACCTTACTCATAGGATTGCCCTGCTCGAAAAAGAGCTTGAGAAAAGGTCTGATCATGAATGAGCTCAATACATGGTTTGATTCAGTTCCTTCGGCTATCCCTCATTAGGGCTCCTAAGTTTGTGCACCATTGATCGCGCTCGACTGCTGGTTGTGGATTGTCTAACAAATAGACAATCCCTATGTTGAGTGTCTTATCGTTTTATCTGGTGCAACGTATCAAGCGAGTTGTCTTGCATATTAATTAATTTGGGAACTGCATCTCTGGGTCGACTGCATCTGGATATTCAAAGGTTAATTTGATTTGGCGAGAAGAGAAAAATGATGAAAAATCGACATCTGAGTTTAATCAGCGTGGTTTGTCTAACATCTATTTGTTTCATCTCTCTTTTATGGCCCGCAATCGCATTTTCATTAACTGAAGATTGCGTGGCTGAAGGCACTGATGGCTCTTTGGTTCAATCGGGTCAGGAAGCATTTGGGACATCAGGTAGCGATCGTTTGACTTTGGATTCCGATAATTTCAAAGCATCTATCGATTCGTCGATATATGAATATACTGGCGATGTGATTACTCCTGATGTCTCTGTTTTGACTGCCAGCGGTTCTGTGCTAGCAAGCGGAATCGATTATGAAGTCACGTATTCAGATAATGTTGCCCCTGGCTGCGCCACTATAAGAGTGAATGGGCTAGGGAATTACGCCGGCGTTACCTCTCAACTGTCGTTCCAGATCGTTCGTTCCTCTGATAATAACATCGCTCTTCCTGGTTCTTGGGCCTACCAAAACGGTAAATGGTGGTGGAGATATGAGGCTGGTGGTTGGCCGTCAAACTGTTTTCTGTCCATTAGAGGGGCGGAGTATTATTTTGATTCCGAAGGTTATGCAGCTACTGGCTGGAAATACTTGAACGATGGCTGGCATTTATTTTCTAACTCCTGTGCACATTTGAAGGGATGGGCTGCCACCGGTGGGCGCTGGTTCTACCTTGACGAGACATCGGGTTCAATGAAGACCGGCTGGGTTTTAATTGATGATAGCTGGTACTATTTGGACAGTTCGGGCGCTATGCAGACCGGGTGGTTACTCCTTGGCAATACTTGGTACTGGCTTGAGCCTTCTGGATTAATGGCTACGGGCTTTAGGCTTGTTAACGGCTCTTTGTATCATTTTTCCGAATCCGGTTCTATGAGCTCCGGTTGGTTTATTAACGATGGGGCATGGTATTGCTCCAACGCATCGGGAGAGATTCGTACCGGGTGGTTTTACAATGGTTCTAGCTGGTATTTGCTAGACCCCAATAATAATGGCGCCATGCTGGAAGGATTTCAAACTGTAAATGGCTCCATTTATTATTTGGATCCGGATAGCGGCGGTGCATTAAAGTGCAACACTTGGGTCTTCTCACAAGATGAAAACGTATATTATGCGTGCAGCAGTGGTGCGATTGTGCTTTCGGGCGTCAAGGACGGCGCGGGTGGAATTAAGCTCAGGGATCCCGAGGGAAAGCCTGTCGCTGGCTGGTATTGGTCCTCAGCTGCACAGGTGTGGTTTTACACAGACTCAGATGGGGTTCTGCAGCGCGGTTGGCGATTCATTGACGGTAGGTGGTATCACCTCGACAACGAATCCGGAGCCATGAATACTGGCTGGTTCCTCGATGATGATGGAACGTGGTACTACCTTATGTCTTCTGGACAAATGGTAAATGGCTGGAACAGAATTTGAGACTCCGAGTATTTCTTTAATGCCTCAGGTGCTTGGGTGGAGCCTGAGCACTCCGCGCGCGCCTCCTTGCAGTCCCAGATCGTTAATCGTTGCCATAGCGTTCCTTCTCCTGGGGCGGGACTGTGCTCGGAGTGGGTTAGCCATGTGTTTTACCCCGTGCTGGGGTCATATCCCAACGGCGACGCATGCGACATGTTCTGGAATTGGTGTTACAGCCGAGATATATCTCAGCTTAAAGTTGGAATGATCGTTGCGGTCCCTACGCATACTCATACAAGTGCTGGTGCCCGCTGGGGCCATATTGCTATTTATATCGGAAACGGTATGGTTATGGATAACATCGGTTACATCAGGACAACATCACTTGCTTGGTGGCTGAACTACTACCACACTACCGCTATACCACAGTGGGGCTGGGTTTTAAATACGCCTTTGGAATGATGCGGATTCTGGCCAGCATGCGGAATCAACGCCTGCTTGTGTATCGAATCACAAACGCTTCTTAACTGTATATCATGTATGGAATGCAATTATTCATAGTAAGGGAATCGAGGGTTGACCCTCGATTCCCTTATCTATTAGTCGCATTTTAATAAGGCTAAAATTAGAAAGCGCAGAATTAAGCTAACACTTTATAAATGATAGTAGCGATTTCCGGGTTCTCCCACGCTGAAATTTGGGTTAATGTACGGATCGCCTTCGACATAGTATTTTGCCCAGCGATAATTCATGTATGCGACTTCTTTGTGGAACCGAATCTGCTTTTCCGTATTGTTTTCAACGCCTCTAGAAATCGACTCGTAGTGATAGAGCTCGACTTCGGGCGTGTATACGATCAGGTCGTTAATCTCGCGTAGCTTTAAGCAAAAGTCAACATCATTAAATGCAACTTGAAGCTCTTCGGTGAAACCTCCGACTTTCTCATATTCGCTACGCTTGGTCATTATGCAAGCTGCAGTGACAGCGCTGAAGTCTTGTTGCGCATCGTTGAGTGCAAAGTAGCCCCAATTATTCCTTGGCATGCTCTGGCAAAGATGTCCCGCCACGCCGCCAGTGACGCATAGGCCCGCGTGCTGAATGGTGTTGTCGGGATAGTAGAGTTTTGCACCGACTGCGCCAACATCCTCACGTGCGCAGATGCCAAGCATGGTCTCGATCCAATTGGGCGTAATTACCTCAGTATCGTTATTCAATAGCAAGAGATAGTCGCCCTTGGCGTGAGCAACGCCAAAGTTCATGAGCTTGGAGAAATTGAATTCGTGTTCCCAAGTTGCAAGACGAACGATGTCAGGATATTTTGCTTGCAACTTATCGTAATAATCGAACGTTGCCTTTTCTATGCTGTTGTTTTCGATTATGACAAGCTCATAATTGTCATATGTTGATTTCTCAACAATTGACGTGATGCAGTTGTCCAGAATGTCGGCGTGGTCTTTAGTTGGAATGATAATTGACACGAGTGGATGGGAATCTGGCACAGCGTAGGTTACTTTATATGTAAAGGGACGACGCGCTTGTTCGACCTTCGCATTGAGCCCAAGTCTGTCCAAATGACTCTGGACCGCTTTGATACCTGCGATAGTGGCATACGGCTTGCTATCGGCATTTGCTGCGGTGGAGGTCTCGCTTAGGCGCCAGTGATATAGAACCTTTGCAACATGATGAACTTTCCTTGCCTTTTCCACGGCGCGGAGAGTCAGATTATGATCCTGTGCTCCATCGAACTCTTTCGTGTTCGGTTCTAGAGTGTCAAGCAGGGACTTACGGATAGTAAGCATGTGGCAGATATAGTTGTTATTTCTGAGCAGATCGATATTGAAATCCGGTTTAAAGAACGGCTGCGCTAGTTTCCCATCGGGCATGAGTTTGTCTTCGTCGCAATAAAGAAGATCGACTTTATCATCGTTTTCTATTGCCTCGGCATATGAGAACAACAAGTCCGGTTCAAGAATATCGTCATGGTCAAAGAAGCTAACGAAATCACCCGAAGCGATGGCAACGCCGGCGTTTGTGTTTTCGGAAATGCCCTTATTCTCGGTAAGGTTAATTGATTTAATTCTGTTGTCGTGGGCCGTCTCCTGCTCAACGCGAGCCTTTAGTTCCTGATTGTCAGGACTTGCATTAACTAGGATGAGCTCCCAGTTTGCATAAGACTGGTTTTTTACGGATTCGGCCATATCGTTAAAGAACGAAATGGGTGTGTTGTATAGAGGGACAATAATGCTGAACTTCGGAGCGCTGTTGAAGACGATTTTTCTCTGTTTCTCCAGAGCGCCGATGGTTGCCTTATGTTCCGTGAACCATTCGGGGTATTCAGGGTCAAACTGCGCATGGGTAAAGAGAAAGTTGGTCTCCTCAAGAAGCAAGCCTAATTTATCGGGCGTTAAGCAGTCGAATGCACTGAATGATGGGTGATTTTGATCGTCAATAACAAAATAGTAACGATCGAACGCTTTTGGCATACGAACCGAGAGCTGCGTTTCAAGTTGCTTTTTCTCAGATGTAAATCCAACGCTTGTTACATTCGAACCGAAATTGACGATGCTCAAATCAACTTCATTGAGGGCTCGATCGAAACAACGAAGTTTGATTTGCGAGTCGCTACGATAAGGAGTTCTCACCGTGCACCTAAGGATATAGTCGCTTGAATCTTCGATGCACTGCCAGAAATCAATCGTTGCCATGTCAAACTCTGAAACGTCATCGTAGTTTCGGAGTTTGCTGCACATGTCAGGTTTAATTTTGTAGTTAAGGCGCGACTCCCATTTGATGTTCTTGCAATTTAGCGAAAGGGAGTCGCTGCTCAGGGTGCGACCGTCTTGGCCGATTTCGCTAAACTCAATTTTGATGGTGCGAGCATCGGGATCGGGGACTACAAGGACGTATGAGTTCGAGTCACAACTATTGTCCCGGAATTTTAGGAGGGATAAAGGTGAGCGGCGGTTATCGTCTGTAGCCGCCTGGGCTGTTACGCTGGAGCCTTTATGGATGCCTTCAATCTTAAGCTGCTGGTAGATTTTCCAGTTTCCTCTGCATACTCCGGTTGTTTCGACTCGCATTGTTTGCCTTTCGTTTGTTGGACACTGCTCATTGTACTTTTTCATTTGTTGCCTCGCTAGAAATGCAGAAAGAGTTGCGTGTTTCTGCTGTCCGATTTAAATAAGAAGACGGGGAGGTTGCTGCCGGTGCGTATAATTTAATTAACTATGCATCTGTAATCAGCGGCTTTTGCTCAACGATTGTCAATCGAGAGGATTTTTATGAAAGGCATCATCCTCGCCGGCGGGTCCGGCACCCGCCTGTACCCGCTCACGCTCGTGACCTCCAAGCAGCTGCTGCCGGTCTACGACAAGCCCATGATCTACTACCCGCTTAGCACCCTCATGCTGGCGGGCATCCGGGACATCCTGGTCATCTCCACGCCGACCGACCTGCCCAACTTCGAGCGCCTGCTCGGGGACGGCTCGCGCTACGGCGTGAACCTCTCCTACGCCGAGCAGCCGAGCCCCGACGGCCTGGCGCAGGCCTTCACCATCGGCGAGGAGTTCATTAACGGTGAGCCGTGCGCCCTCGTGCTCGGCGACAACATCTTCTACGGCAACGGCCTGTCGCGCCACCTGACGCGCGCCGTCCAGAACGCCGAGTCGGGCCGCGCCACGGTCTTCGGCTACCACGTGGACGACCCCGAGCGATTCGGCGTCGTGGAGTTCGACCGCGAGGGGAGGGCCGTCTCCATCGAGGAGAAGCCCGAGTGCCCCAAGAGCTCCTACGCCGTCACCGGCCTGTACTTCTACCCGGGCGACGTGGCCGCCAAGGCGCACAGGGTGGAGCCGTCGGCCCGCGGCGAGCTCGAGATCACCACGCTCAACCAGATGTACCTGGAGGAGGGGACGCTGTCCGTCGTGACGCTGGGCCGCGGGTACGCGTGGCTGGACACCGGCACCATGGAGAGCCTGCACGAGGCCGCGGAGTTCGTCCGCGCCGTGGAGCACTCCCAGGACCTGCCCGTGTCCGTGCCCGAGGAGATCGCCTGGGAGAACGGCTGGATCACCACTGCCGAGCTCGAGGAGGCCGCCAGGGCCTACGGCAAGTCGGTCTACGGGCAGCACCTGAAGAAGGTCGCCGCCGGCGAGATCGTCAACAGCCCGCGCGAGTACTAGCGCAAGCTTGTTTTCTTTTAGGGGCCACCGTTTATCTGGTGGCCCCTTTCGTTATGATTACGTTGACCATAAAGACAATATGATTGGGAGTGGATGTGTTAAGCGTCTACTTTGGCGATATGCCAGAAGCGATTTACAACACAGCGACATATTTCAAAAACTCTTACCGGTCTTCTTGGATTACGAATCCCTATGCAGTCTCGATAATTAAAGATGTCGATCGATCGGATGTTGTCTCCGAAAACGTCATCGAAAGCCCTGTGCTTGGATCCATCTCCCCACTCCAGCTTTCTGGTGGCGTGAAAACGCTGCTGCTTATGAGATTTGATCGTAAGCAAATTTTTAACGCTTCTACCTGTGGTGACAACTGTGCCAAGTGGATTCTCGACATGGCGAAAGATCGCAAGCTCGTTGTGAATCTCTATCATGTGATGGACTTTGGTCGCGAGGATTTTAAAATTAAAGTCGTGAATAGCGGCCGAATCGTTCACAACATGGCCGAATTGATTCACGAGTCGATTCCGTATCTGTAGGTACTGCTTATGAACGGTTCGCATCTCGTTAAGATTTCCCGCCGTAGGGGAACCAAGTACACATTTACCATCAAGCGGAACATCACTATTGTGCGTGGCGATAGCGGCACGGGTAAGACGACGCTGTTTGACATGGTCGCAGACTACATGCGAACGGGCGAGCAGTCGGGCGTTTCCTTGCAATGCGATTGTCCCTGTGTCGCCCTGACCGATTATGATTGGCGAAACCAGCTTTCGTCCGTTCATGACTCGATTGTATTTGTCGATGAGGGCTTAAAAGAGATCCATTCTGATGAGTTTGCCCATCATGTGCTGTATTCCTCGAATTATTTCGTGCTGATCTCAAGGGCTGATTTCCCCAATCTTCCGTATAGCGTGGATGAGATTTACAAGATTAAGACGAGCGGAAAATACCATTCTTTCGTCCCTGTTTATCAAGATCGCGGGAATCATCGTTATGCTATTTCCCGGTCGGCGCCAAAACGGGACATTACTTACGTGAAATAACTGGGGATTCGGTTTTTCACTACGACAAAGACTGCATTCCGGAGGCGTTTTGTAGGGGAAGTAATTCTGCGAAGGTCATGGCTCTTATCGCATGCCGAAATGTCCGATAGTTTTGTTGAATAGTGCCGCGGCGTCACTTCCTGCGGCATACTAAAGAAGCTGTACTTGCTTCAGATTGGATTTTCATGTCTGAGATTTTTGAACCTAAGAACATCATCGTCACGGGCGGCTGCGGCTTCATCGGCAGCAACTTCGTGCACTACGTCGTGAACAACCACCCGGGCGTCCACGTCACCGTCCTGGACAAGCTGACCTACGCCGGCAACCCCGAGAACATCGCGGGGCTGCCCGAGGACAGGGTCGAGCTCGTCGTCGGTGACATCTGCGACGCGGAGCTGCTCGATAGGATCGTCCCCGGCCACGACGCGATCGTGCACTACGCCGCCGAGAGCCACAACGACAACTCCATCGCCGACCCGGAGCCCTTCCTGCGCACCAACGTCGAGGGCACCTTCCGCCTCCTGGAGGCCGTCCGCAAGCACGGCATCCGCTACCACCACGTCTCCACCGACGAGGTCTACGGCGACCTGGCGCTCGACGACCCCGCCAAGTTCACCGAGGAGACGCCGTACCACCCGTCCTCGCCGTACTCGAGCACCAAGGCGAGCTCCGACATGCTCGTGCGCGCCTGGACCCGCACCTATGGCCTGCGCACCACGATCTCCAACTGCTCCAACAACTACGGCCCCTACCAGCACGTGGAGAAGTTCATCCCCAGGCAGATCACCAACATAATCGACGGCGTGCGCCCCAAGCTCTACGGCCGCGGCGAGAACGTCCGCGACTGGATCCACACCGAGGACCACTCCTCGGCCGTCTGGGACATCCTCACGAAGGGCGAGATGGGGGAGACCTACCTCATCGGAGCCGACGGCGAGAAGAACAACATCACGGTCCTGCGCATGATCCTCGAGGCCATGGGCCGCGACCCCGAGGACTTCGACTGGGTCGCCGACCGTCCCGGCCACGACCGCCGCTACGCCATCGACAGCACGAAGCTCCAGCGCGAGCTCGGCTGGAGGCCGGCGCACACCGACTTCGCCGAGGGCCTGAAGCAGACCATCGACTGGTACGTCGAGAACGAGTCCTGGTGGCGCCCGGCCAAGGAGGCCACCGAGGCCCGCTACCGCGCCCAGGGGCAGTAAGACCGCATCCCGGCGAACCGCACCGCGGGGCGCCCGCGCGGGGACGCAGGGCATGGGGATGACCCTGCGTCCCCGCGCGGGCGCCCCCGGTTATCCAACCTCTTCGATAGGAGCTTTTCCCACATGGCAGACATCGCATTCGAGAAGGACCTCTCCGTCGCCGAGACCGGAATCGAGGGCCTCAAGGTCGTCGACCTCGCCGTCCACGGCGACTCGCGCGGCTGGTTCAAGGAGAACTGGCAGCGCGCCAAGATGACCGCCCTGGGCATCCCGGACCTCCGCGTCGTCCAGAACAACATCTCCTACAACGACAGCCGCGGCGTCACCCGCGGCATCCACGCCGAGCCCTGGGACAAGTTCATCTCGGTGGCCCGCGGCAGCGTATTCGGCGCCTGGGTGGACCTGCGCGAGGGCAGCGAGACCTTCGGCAAGGTGTTCACCTGCACGCTCGACCCGAGCAGGGCCATCTACGTCCCGCGCGGCGTGGGCAACTCCTTCCAGGCCCTGGAGGACGGCACCGCCTACACCTACCTGGTGGACGCCCACTGGTCGCTGGAGCTCAAGAGGACCTACACCTTCGTGAACCTCGCCGACCCGGAGCTTAACATCCAGTGGCCCATCCCGCTGGACCGGGCCACCGTCTCCGAGGCCGACCTCAACCACCCGATGCTCAAGGACGTCGTCCCCATGGCGCCCAAGAGGACGCTCGTCACCGGCTGCAACGGCCAGCTGGGCCGCGCGGTGCGCGCGCTGGCGGAGGAGCGCGGCGTCGCCAAGGACTTCGACTTCTGCGACATCGACACCTTCGATATGTCAGACCCGGACGCCTACACACAGTACGACTGGTCGCTCTACGGCACCGTGATCAACTGCGGCGCCTACACCGCCGTGGATAGGGCGGAGACCGCCGAGGGCCGCGCCACCGCCTGGAAGGCCAACGCGACCGGGCCGGCGCTGCTCGCCCGCACCTGCGCCGAGCACGGCATCACGCTCGTGCACGTCTCCTCCGACTACGTCTTCGACGGCACCGCCGAGGTGCATGACGAGGACGAGCCCCTCAGCCCGCTGTCCGTCTACGGCCAGACCAAGGCCGCCGGCGACATCGCCGCGGCCGGCTGCCCCCGCCACTACATCATGCGCTCCAGCTGGGTCATCGGCGAGGGCCGCAACTTCGTCAAGACGATGAAGGGCCTGTCTGACCGCGTCGCCGACCCCGAGGACGGGCTCGAGCAGGTCACGGTCGTTGACGACCAGCTGGGCCGCCTGACCTTCACGCGCGACATGGCCGAGGCCATCTTCCACGTGCTGGGGACGCACGCCCCCTACGGCACCTACGACTGCACCGGCTCCGGCACCGTCAAGTCCTGGGCCGATATCGCCCGCGCCGTCTTCGAGGCCGCCAACGGCAACGGGGACAGGGTCGTGCCGGTATCGACCGCCGACTACTACGCGAGCGCCGAGGGCCCCGTCGCCCCGCGCCCGGTCCACTCCGCGCTCGACCTGTCCAAGCTCGAGGCTGCCGGCTTCCACATGCCCGACTGGGAGGAAGAGCTGGGGGAGTACATCAAGACGCTCTAGCCGCTATTAACTTTTCGAGAGTAAAAGCCGCCGTTCTTTAACGGCGGCTTTTCTTGTTGGTGGCTATCTGCGCAGTGGTGCCAATAGTATTTTGCGGAAGATCTACCTCTCGCTTGGCATGGAAGTAGGGTGGCCGGGCTGGTCGTCGTAGGCGTATTTGCTGTACACGTTGACCTCCCACTGCTTTTTTTCGACCTTTGCTACAGAATCTAGGATGAAGCCGGTCGCAAGGCTCAGGCCGCACAGGAACATAAACGAGGCGGCGAGCATAGCGGTGGGGAAGCGCGGGACGAGGCCGGTCTGGAAATATTCGACAACGATGGGCATGCCCAGGGCGAGGCCGAATACCGCGAACAGAAGCGCAACGAGGCTGAAGAACTTCAGCGGGCGGTAGTCCTTGAACAGCGCGCCGATCATCGCAACGACTTTAATGCCGTCGCTCACGGTGTTGAGTTTGGACTCGGAACCCTCGGGACGGTCGCGGTACTCGATGGGCACATCTTTGATGCGCCAGCGGTGGTCGACGGCGTGGATCGAGAGCTCGGTTTCGATCTGAAAGTCCTCGGAAAGCACTGGGAAGGTTTTAACGAACGGGCGGCTCATGGCGCGGTAGCCTGTCATGACGTCATCGAAGCTGTAGCCATAGATCCACTTGATCATGGCGCGGACCAGATTATTGCCAAAGCCGTGGAAGGCACGCTTGTTCTCCTCGGCGTAGGTGCCGTTGGAAAGGCGATCGCCTACGGTCATGTCGGCCGTGCCGTTAAGGATGGGCTCGCAGAGGGCCTTGGCCGCCTCGGCGGGGTAGGTGTCGTCTCCGTCGACCATCAGGTAGCAATCGGCGTCGATATCGCGAAACATCTGGCGGCACACGCTGCCCTTTCCCTGACGGGGCTCAAAGCGGACTGTGGCGCCGTGCTCGGTGGCAATGCGTGAGGTATCGTCCGACGAGTTGTTGTCATAGACATAGACCGTCGCCTGCGGAAGCTCGCGGTGAAAGTCGTCGATGACTTTGCCGATCGTGAGCGCTTCGTTGTAGCAAGGGATGATGACGGCGATGGATTCAGAATTCACTTAATGCTCCTTATACATTCAATCTCAATCCTAGAAAGTATAGCCGTTTGGGCCTGGCATCCTAAGATGTGGGTTAGTTCTCCAGTTTTGTTGCGCGAATCGTTTGCATGGCCGTCGGGTCTATACTGTTCGTTTGTCAACGATTACGAGTAAAGGAGTTGCATCCGTGTCGGATCAGACAAAGCAACAAGAAACTCGCAGTCTGCCTGCGACGTTTGCTAAGAACGAATTTGAGAAGGACGCGTTTATCCTTCGTCAGCTGGTTACCAAGGATTTTAAGATCAAGTATCGCCGTAGCGTTCTGGGCGTCGCATGGTCGGTGCTCAACCCGCTGCTGATGATGATCGTCATGGCCATCGTGTTCTCGACGATTTTTGGCCAGGGCCGCAATGGCTCAATGACGCCCGAGATGTACCCGCTGTACTTGATCGTGGGTAACATCACCTTTGCCGTCATGTCTGAGTCTACTAACCAGGCCCTGACGTCGATCGTGGGCGCTGCCCCTCTGCTCAAGAAGGTTAAGGTGCACCGCTGGGTTTTCCCGGTGCAGAAGGTGCTCTTCTCGCTGGTCAACTTTGCCTTCTCGCTGGTCGCCGTCGCCATCGTCATGCTGTGGTTCCGCGTTATGCCTTCTTGGCACCTGATTCTGTTGCCGGTTTGCCTGCTGCTGCTTATGTGCTTCTGCATGGGCCTGGGCATGATGCTCTCTGCCCTTACGGTCTTCTTCCGCGACGTTATGCATCTGTGGAGCGTCGTCATTACGGCGTGGACTTACATTACGCCCATCTTCTGGACGACTGACTATATTGCGCAAATGCCGCATCTCGTGCGTATCTTGATGTATGCGAACCCCATGTTCAACTACCTGCAGTTTATGCGCGATATCTTCCTGTTCCAGACTACGCCCTCGCTTATGACGTTTGGTATGTGCGTCGCTTGGGCGGTTCTTGCGCTTATTATTGGCTATACCGTGTTCCATAAGTCCGAGCGCAAATTTATCCTCTACATCTAAGGAGTGCTGTGATGACTGAATCTGTTGTTGATTACAGCGAGCAGCCTCTGGCTGTCGAGGTCGACGACGTCACCATGATCTTTAACATGGCGTCCGAGTCGCTGACCAACCTCAAGGAGTACTTCATTAAGCTTGCCAAGCACGAGCTGTTCTTTGAGGAGTTTAGGGCGCTTAAGCACATCTCGTTTGATATTCATCGCGGCGAGGTTGTGGGTCTGGTCGGCACCAATGGCTCCGGCAAGTCTACGATGCTCAAGATTATCGCTGGCGTTCTTGAGCCTAGCGAGGGCAGCGTTAAGGTGCACGGTAACATCGCGCCGCTGATTGAGCTTGGCGCCGGCTTTGACCCCGAGCTGACCGCCCGCGAGAACATCTATCTGAACGGCGCCCTGCTCGGCTATACCAAGGAGTTCATCGACGCCAACTTTGACGGCATTATCGAATTCGCTGAGCTGCAGAACTTTGTCGATATGCCGCTCAAGAACTTCTCCTCGGGCATGGTGGCGCGTATCGCCTTTGCAATCGCGACGATTACCGAGCCCGATATTCTGATCGTTGACGAGACGTTGTCCGTCGGTGATGTGTTCTTCCAGCAGAAGTGCGAGGCCCGCATCCAGCACTTTATCCAGAGCGGCGAAGTGACGGTTCTGTTCGTTTCGCACTCCATGGAGCAGGTTGAGCGCATCTGCCAGCGTGCCGTTTGGATTGAGAAGGGTGACCTTCGCATGGACGGCCCGGTCAGTGAGGTCTGCAAGGCGTACCGTGAGCAGTTCAACTAGGTTATAATTATTTGCGCCTGACAGGCTTGCGCTTGCTTTGGCGTGCGGTTATTTGCTCCATTAGCTCAGTTGGATAGAGCAGGGGACTTCTAATCCCAAGGTCGACGGTTCGAATCCGCCATGGAGCACCATCGTTTATTAAGCCCGGACCGCTTGGTGGTCTGGGCTTTTTCACATGCCGGTGTTCTTTGTTCTTGCCGGGTATACGTTTAGGCCGAAGCCGTGGCGTGAGCTGCTATTGTGCTGCTGATGTGGATTGGTTATACGGCGCGCCAAAGGGGGCTGGAGCCGAGCGTGAGCAAGCCTCTGCTTATGACGCTGCCAGCATCGTGGTTCTTCGCGTCAATCGTACGCTGTGCCTGCGATATTGGATTGGCGTACGTGATCAAGAAGGCGTAACAAAAGCGGGGAGGACCAACTTGGCCCTCCCCGCTGTATCTAGTCTGCCTTCAGGCACTCGGGCAAGACGTTTGCAACTGCATTCATCGCCTGCGGCCTCAGGTACTGCTCATTGAGCTTTGCCTTTCTGTAGGCGTAGCGAGTGTCTGCCGAGTATTTGATCAACACATCGGTGAAGAACCGCTCCCAGCTCAGATAGTCGCGGCTTTCGATATAGCTTGAGGGATCCTCGAGGATTTTTAAGATATCGTTACTGGGAATGAGGCCAGATTGCAGGAGTGTCCACTCGAATGATTCGGGGAGGAACAAGCGTACGTTCTTGTAAACGCGCTGTCCGAGCACCTTTTCGATGTAGGGACCAAATGCTGCTCCGTCTCCAATAGCAAGGATGTTTTGCTCGGGACATTCGTGAATCGTACGTTTTAGATTCGCAACGCCGGTGGCGGTATAGCAGGGGATCCCGAGTCGGTTGCAAAGAGCGTCGTAGAATTGATAGCCAGATTTGCTATCCTCGACAACTACGGCGTCGGGTACCTCGAATCCAACATTTAGATCCTGATACAGCATACTTGCCGTGTGGTCATATAGCGGCTTGGTCACCGAGTAGAAGCGCCTGTCGCTCTTGCGGCCATTGATTGTTTTACTTGTCGTGTTGACTAGCTTCAGGATCTCATCAACGCTGTAGGGGAGCTCGTTGGCATCGCGACGAGATATCAGAACAAAATAGTTGGACGAGCCGTTGACGGCTTTGGCGAAGTCCTTTGAGTAGATAAACTCGTTACCCTCATCTAGAAAGACGATTGAATCTTCGATGATCGATAGCTCGCGCTCCCAGCGTCTGCCGGAAAGCGTTTCGCAAGGCACGTCGCAACTGAGTGCAACGCCGCTTTCCGGTCCTCGGTCGTTGTAGTCGCGAATCATCGAGATGAGCGTCGTTTTACCCGTGCCGCTGTTGCCGCGTATAAAGGAAATATTGCGCTTAAACGTGAGTGTGTATTTGACCTTTGCACGCTCTACGACAACGGTATGCGTTCCCTTCATTACTCATCAACATCCAAAAAGTCATTCGTGGCGCCGACAAACTCCTGCATGTTTCTGACGATGCGGCCATCGTTTTCAATGCGGATTTCAAAGCTCTTCCAGGGGAATTTCATGATGTGGAATAAGGTCACCATCACATCCTGCTCTTTGCCGATCTTGAGTAGCCAGCGGGCACAGTTGTCTCCGCAGGTGGATGCGTTGAACACCATATTTGGGAGATTGCGCACCAGCAGCAGCGTCTTAACGCCGCCGGACAGTTCGAGTGGGGTGATCGAGCCCAGCTGTTTGCTTACGATGTTGTGGGGACCGATGAGCTCTGATCCGTCCACGCTTTTAATAATCTGTGCGGCCATAGGGTCTTCGAACCATGAGTCCATGTATGAGTTCCTAAAATAGGTTTCGGTATCGTAGATGGAACCGGGGTAATCCCCCAGATGGATGCTTAACATGCGCGTCTCCAGACGTTGTGTGACTGCAATGATTATATGCCAGTAATAAAGTGCCGCCAGTAGCGAGGTTGCTGCTGGCGGCACTGGCATTATTAGCGTGTGAATCGCGTTGATGGATTTGCTCGCGAGGCTACTTTTCGAGACGTTCCCTCAGCAGCTCCATCGCGTGTGCGTAGCCCTGCAGGCCCTCGCCGGTGATGGTGGTGAAGCAGGCCAGGTGCGCATAGCTCACCTGGCGGAAGTCCTCGCGTGTTTCGACGGCGCTGATGTGGACCTCCACAGCCGGGATGGCGACGGCCTTGAGGGCGTCCAGGATGGCCACGCTCGTGTGTGTGTAGGCAGCCGGGTTGATGACGATGCCGTCGACCTTGCCGTAGGCCTCCTGGATCTTGTCGACGATGCTGCCCTCGTGGTTAGACTGGAAGACCTCGACTTCGTCGAAGCCCTGTTCGGCGCCCGCTTCCTGGCAGATCTGCACTAAGCGGTCGTAGTTGTCGCTGCCATAGATGCCCGGCTCGCGAATGCCGAGCATGTTGAGGTTGGGGCCGTTGATGACGAGTGCTTTCATGGTTGCTTCCTTTGCGGTTGGAAAACCACCACAAAGGTGCCTGTCCCCTTTGTGGTGGTTTTGGTTAGAGGGCGGGTGGGAGGGTGTCGAGGAGGGCTTGGGCGGTGTTGGCAGCGCAGTCGCGTGAGTCGATGATGTAGTCGGCCCAGGCGCGGTAGCGTGGCATGCGCTGTTCGGCCAGCTTATCGATGCCGTCGCGCGCGGTGATGGGGCGGCCCTTGTGGGCGAGCTCGTCGAGCTTGCGGTTGAGCATCACAATCTGGCTGTTCTGGTGCAGCAGCGGATAGTTCTCGTCGCGAGTGACCACGCCGCCGCCGGTGGAAAGCACCAAGCCGCTGCGCTTAGAGATGTCGGCCAGGGCCGCCGTCTCCTGCTCGCGGAAGGCCGCCTCGCCGCGCTCGACGATATAGTCGGCGCAGGGCATGCCCAGGCGCTCCTCGAGGGCGCGGTCCAGGTCGATGTGCTCGCGACCCGTCAGCATTGCGATCTGCTCGCCCACGCGGGTTTTGCCCGAACCCGGCATGCCGATCAGCGCGATGTTCTGTTCGCGACGTGACAAGCGCTCCGTTACGTCCAGGATGCGCTCGCGCGGGGTGACCTGGCCGGTATAGCGCTCGACGGCCTGTGCCGCTTGGGCCACGAGCATTAGCAAGCCGCCGATGCAGGGGATGCCGCGGCGCTCGGCCTCGAGCATGAGTCCCGTGCGGGCGGGGTTGTAGACGATGTCGATGACGCCCTCGAGCGCATTGAGCCCTTCGAGCGTGCAAGGCGCGTCGGGGCAATGGGGGAACATGCCGGCGGGCGTGCAGTTGACGAGCAGGGCGGCGTCGGACTGCTGCGCGATGTTGCCGTAGTTGACCTCGCTCGTGCGGCCCACGGGCACCACGGTGGCGCCCAGGTCGCCGAGCACCATGCTGGCCGTGGTGCCCGCGCCACCGGTGGCACCGAGCACGAGGGCCTTTTTGCCAGCAACCTCAACGCCCAGCTCCTCGACCAGGCACTGAAAACCAAAGTAGTCGGTATTGTCGCCACGCAGGCGACCGTCAGGCAGGCGCGTGATGGTGTTGACGTTTCCCATGCGCTTGGCGAGCGGGCTCAGCTCGTCCAGGTACTCCATGACGGCGCGCTTGTAGGGGATGGTCACGTTGGCGCCTTCCCATTCTTTACCCGTCATAAAGGCCGCGAGGTCCTCGGGCTCGCGCTCAAATCGCACGTAATCGAGCCCAGCGAGCTCTTTGTAGATGGTCGGGGTGTAGCTGTGGCCCAGCACGCGGCCCAGCACACCGTAGGGGCGGGTTGCGGCGGTATCGGTCATCTAGAGCACCTCCGTGTAGCTGCCAAAGTAGGTGAAGCTCTCGCACACGTCGTCGATGGTATCGAGCAGGTCGTCGAGGGCCTTGCTGCCAAAGGGGCAGTCCAGATCAAAGTAGAACATAAACTCAAAGTCGCGGCCGGGGATGGGGCGGCTCTCGAGCTTGATGAGGTTGATGTTGAGTGCGTAGAAGCGCTCGAGCACGCGATAGAGGGCGCCCGGCTCGTTGGCCGTGGTGATCATGAGCGAGGTGCGATTAGCGCCGGGGTAGACGCGCGGCTCGCGGCTGATGACGACAAAGCGCGTGTAGTTGTTGTCCGAGTCTTGGATATTGGGCTCCAGCACCTCGAGGCCATACAGCGTGGCACAGCTGCGCGAGGCGATGGCGGCGACGTCGGTGCGCTCGGAGTTGGCGACCATCTCGGCCGACATGGCCGTGTTTGGGTACTTGGTGGCGTGCAGGTCGTGGGACTCGATAAAGCCGGCGCACTGGGCAATGGCTTGGCCGTGGCTGTAGACCTCGCGCACGTCGGCGAGCTTAGTGCCGGGCTTGACGAGCAGGTTGTGATCGATCTTAAGGCGCAGTGAACGCACGATGTGGAAATCGAACTGGGCGAGCAGGTCGTAGACGGCGTTGACCGATCCGGCAGTTGAGTTTTCGATGGGCAGCACGCCAAATTCGCAAAAGCCGTCGCGTACGGCGCGCATAACGCCCTCGAAGGTCTCAAAGAAGGCGATATCGGGCACGTCAAAGAGTCTGCACGCGGCGATCTGGCTATAGGCGCCTTCCACGCCCTGGCAGGCAACGGTGGCCGTTTGAGGGAAGGGCGTGTCGGAGGCTGCAGCCGTGGCGTGGGCCTTTTGCGAGACAGTGATGCCCTTGAGTTCGTTGATGTAGCGCTGCTGCTCGGCCTTGCTCATGCTCATGAGGAGACGGAACAGGGTGATGGTCTGCGCCTCGTAGCGCTCGGGCGCGCGGCTGGCGAGGTTGTTGAGTTTGGAGCGCTCGCGGGCGGGGTCAAAGACAGCCTTGCCCATCTCGATCTTTGATTTGGCGACCTCGGTGGCAATGTCCATACGCTCGACAAAGCTGTTGAGGAGCGTGGTGTCGATGCCATCGATGGTCTGGCGAATATCGGCAAGGTCCATGGAGGCCCCTTTCACGTAATGGCAGAGTTGACGGGCAACTCGGGTGAGTCGGGTTAGAGCTGGCCTGCGTCCTCGAGGAGGGCGTCCCAGATGGCGAGCGCCGCGGCTGCTTCGGCAACGGGGACGGCTCGGGGGACGATGCAGGGATCGTGACGGCCGTGGACCGAGAGCTCGGCATTTTCCATGGCGTCCATGTCCACCGTCTGCTGCTCGCGACCGATGGAGGGCGTCGGCTTTACGGCCATGCGCCACATGACGGGCGCGCCGGTGGAGATGCCGCCCAGGATGCCGCCAGCATTGTTGGACTCGACCGCAATCCCGCCGGTCTCGGCGTCGATGCGATACGGGTCGTTGTTCTCGCTGCCGCGCATGGCGGCCACGGCAAAGCCCATGCCAAACTCCACGCCCCTTACGGCGGGAATGCCAAACGCGATTTGCGCGATGCGGTTCTCGATGCCGTCGAACATGGGGTCACCGATGCCCGCGGGAAGCCCGTAAATGCCGCACTCCACGATGCCGCCGATGCTGTCGAGTTCGTCGCGCGCGGCCAGGATCTCCTCGCGCATGCGGCCGGCTGCGGCGGCGTCAATGCACGGCAGATCGTTCGTAAGGATCGCCTTGCGGTCGGCCTCACGATAGACCATATCGTCCATCGGCAGGTCGGAGATGCCGCCGATCTGCGCGACGTGCGCCATGACCTGAATGCCGCGGGCCTCGAGCGCCTGCAGCGCGATCCCGCCGGCGATGCATAGAGGGGCCGTCAGACGGCCGGAGAAGTGCCCGCCGCCGGCGACGTCGTGCATGTTGTGATACTTCACGCGCGCCGGAAAGTCTGCGTGCCCAGGGCGGGGCTTGCGGCGCAGCTCGGAGTAATCCTTGGAGCGCGTGTTGGTGTTCTCGATAATCGCGGCGATGGGCGCGCCGGTGGTATGTCCATCGACCACACCGGCGATGATATGCGCGGCGTCGGCCTCGCGGCGTTTGGTCGCGGTCTCGTCGCGGCCGGGGGCGCGACGGTCGAGGAAGGCCTGCAGCCGCTCCTGGTCCACGGCGATGCCCGCCGGGATGCCATCGAGCGAGCAGCCGATGGCGGGGGAGTGCGACTGTCCGAAGATGCTTAAGTGCAAGACGTTGCCAAAGGTCGAGGACATGCTATTCCTCCTCGAGCGTGACCTTACCGCCCAGCAGGCGGTAGTGGTCGAAGAAATCGGGATAGGACTTGTTGACGGCCTCGGCGCCGTGGATCACGACCTCGCCGGTGGCACGGCTCGCGGCGACGGCGGCCATCATGGCGATGCGGTGGTCGTTGTGCGAATCGACCTCGCCGCCGGTAAAGGCATCGACACCCTTGATGATGAGGTCGTCACCGGCGATGCGCACCTGCGCGCCCAGCGCGGTGAGCTCGCGGGTGGTGGTGGCCAGGCGGTCGGATTCCTTGATGCGCAGGCGGGCGCAATCGCGGATAAAGGTGCGGCCCTGAGCCAGCGAGGCCACGGCCGAGATAACGGGCACCAGGTCGGGAATGTCGTGGGCGCTCATCTCAAAGCCGGCGAGCTTGTCGGACTGCACGGTGGCGGCGTTGGTGGAGCGTACGATACGGGCGCCAAAGCGCGAAAGCGCGGCAAGCACGTTGCGGTCGCCCTGTGCGGAGCTCAGCGACACGCCCTCGACGGTGATGGGGTCGCATCCGATGGCGCCGGCGCACAGCCAAAAGGCTGCGTTGGACCAGTCGCCCTCGACGGCTACGCTGCCGGGCGTGCGGTACGAGCCGCTGCTCACGCGGAAGTTCGTGACCTCTGGCTGGCCGTCTTTGGACGGAATACGTTCGACGTTGACCTCGACGCCAAAGGCCTTCATGGCCTGGATCGTCAGGTTGATGTAGGGGCGGCTCTCGATGAGGCCCGTTACCTGCACGCAGGAGGGCTGGGCGAGCAACGGGGCTGCCAGCAGCAGGCCGGAGATATACTGCGAGCTTACGTTGCCCGGCAGCACAAAGGTGCCCGGGCGCATGCGTCCGCTCGTCTTGAGCGGAAAACCGCCCAGACCCTGTAGGTCGCAGCCGGCGGCGATGATCTCGTCCGAGAGCGGCGAGAGCGGGCGGGCGCCCAGGCGGCCCTGGCCCACGAAGGTGGCATCCGCACCCAGCGCGCAGGCGACGGGCAGCATAAAGCGCAGCGTGGAGCCGCTTTCGCCGCAGTCAAGCGTGCCGCCGGCAAGGGCCTTGAGCAGGCCAAACTCAACACTCTTCATGGTAGGGTGGACCTGGAAGCCGTCCTCGACGGTCTCGATGCGGGCGCCGAGTGCCGTAAGGCAACGCACCGTGGCCTCGATGTCGGCGCAGGTGGTGTTGCAGGTGACGTGTGTCTCGCCGTTGGCAAGCGCAGCGCAGATGATCAGGCGATGTGCCATCGACTTGGACGCGATGGCGGGAACGGTGCCCTTGAGCGGGGACGGGGTGATGCGGGCTAGCATGCGGATGCGTCTCCCTTCTGGCCGAGGCCCTCGGCAATGAGTTCGTGGAAAGTGGAAAGCGGCGTGCGGTCGATGCTGCAGCGGCCAATGCCGTGCGGAATCACCAGGTCGATGGTGTCGCCCGCGCGCTTCTTGTCGTGGAGCGCCTCGGCAAAGACGGCATCGGCATCTAGGTCACAGCGGGTCTTGAGGCCATGGCGGGCGCAGAGCTCCTCAATACGACCGGGCAGTGCAGCATCGCAAACGCCGTGCAGGGCCGCGGCGCGCGTGATGATGCCCATGCCGATCGACACGCAGTTGCCGTGTCCGAGCTCAAAGTGCTCGCAGGCCTCGACGGCGTGGCCGGCGCTGTGTCCAAAGTTGAGGAGCTTGCGCTGGTTGGTCTCGCGCTCGTCGGCGACGACCACGGCGCGCTTGATGTCGATATTGCGGGCGATGATGAGCGCTACGCGGGCCACATCGCGGTTGAGTAGCTCCAGCGTGAGCGGGGTCTTCTCCAACTCGGCGAAAAGCTCCGGGTCGGCAATCACGGCGTGCTTGACGACCTCTCCGCAGCCGTCGGCGAACTGCTCGGGCGTAAGGGTGGCCAGGCACCCCACGTCGGCGATAACCACGCTCGGCTGCCAAAAGGCGCCGGCCAAGTTCTTGCCGGCAGCCAGGTCGATGGCGGTCTTGCCGCCCACCGACGAATCCACCATGGCGAGCAGACTCGTCGGGATCTGTACAAACTTGCAGCCGCGCATGTAGGTGGCGGCCACAAAGCCCGCCACGTCGCCCACGACGCCGCCGCCGAGTGCCACGATCACGTCGGAGCGCGAAAGCTCGTGCTCGGCCACAAACTCCAAAATGGCAATATAGGTTTCGGCGCGCTTATGGGCCTCGCCGGCCTCGAAGGTGCAGATGCTCACCTCGTAGCCTGACGCCTCCAGGCTCTGCTTAACGGGCATCTGGTAGAGCGGGCCCACGTTGGTGTCCGTCACGATGACGGCCTTGGTACCGCCGGCAGTGGCGCGCACGAGCGGTCCCGCCTGCTCCAGCAAAAACGTGCCAACATGCACCTGGTAGGGGCGTGCAGTGTCGATATCGATGGTAATCGCCATAAGCTTCGGTCCTTTCGACCTGGCGTGATAGGTGGTCTAGTGGGAGGTCTCGTCGTCGAGCGCGCGCTTAATGCGGTCGCCCTCGGCAAGGAGATTCTCCAGATAGCGCTGGTCGCGGTTCTTGAGCGCACGGCTGTAGGCGCCAAGCGAGTCGATCAGGTGGTCGATCTCGAAGGCAAGCGCGTCGGCGTCGTCGATCATGAGCTCGGACCACATTTGCGGGTTGAGGTGCGCCACGCGGGTGAGATCGCGGTAGCTACCGGCCGAAAAACCGTGGTGGACCTGGGCGGTCGGGCTCTTTACGTAGGCGTTGGACACCACGTGCGCAAGCTGGCTCGTGAAGGCGATGACGCGGTCGTGCTCGGCGGCGCTGGTCACGCTGAACTTGCCAAAGCCCAAGGGGCGCACCATCTCGCGCACCTGCCCCAAGAGCTCCAGCTTAAGGGCATCGTCCACCGCGGGCGGAACGAGCACGAGCGGGGCGCCCTGGAACAGGTCGGCGCGGGAGTGCGCGTAGCCCGAGAACTGGGTGCCCGCCATGGGGTGCGCGCCCACAAAGTAAAAGCCGTGTTCGCGGGCAAGCTCAAAGGCGCGTTCGCACACGATGTCCTTGACGCCCACCGTGTCGATCACCACGGGGCCCATAATGGCCTCGGTGTCGGTGGCGTCGGCGAGCGCCTGGGCATGCGCCTCGAGCCACTCGATGCAGGCCTCGGGGTAGCAAGCCAGGACGATGATGTCGCATTCGCCGAGTGTCTTGTCGTTGAGCTCTCCGGCGACAGTGCCCATGCTGGCGGCCGTCATGACATCGTCATCGGGGTCCCAGGCCAGCACGCGGACGCCCGCCTGTGCATAGCCGCGGGCAAAGCTGCCGCCGATGAGGCCAAGGCCGACGATGCCGGCGCACTTGGGGCCGCCCTGGTTAACGCGCGCGTTTCTCACCGTACCCATGGGCTACTCCATGGTCTCTTGGCAGACAACCTCGCGGATGGCTCGGATGCGGCGCATGGTGTCGTCGAACTGATCGGGGGTGAGGGCCTGGGCGCCGTCGGACCAGGCTCGGCTCGGCTCGTCGTGGACCTCGATCTCCAGGCCGTTGGCGCCGCAGGCGGTCGCGGCGAGCGCCATGGGCTCAACGTAGCGGGTGTAGCCGGTGGCGTGGCTGGGGTCGGCGACGACAGGCAGGTGCGACAGGTGGTGCAGCACCGGCACGGCGTTGAGATCGAAGGTGTTACGGGTGCGGGTTTCGAAGGTGCGGATGCCGCGCTCGCACAGGATGACGTTGTCGTTGCCCTCGCTCATGATGTACTCGGCGGCCATGAGCAGCTCATCGATCGTGCCGGACATGCCGCGCTTGAGCAGGATCGGGGTCTGGGTCTTGCCGACCTCCTTGAGCAGGGGGAAGTTCTGGGCGTTGCGGGCGCCGATCTGCATGACGTCGATCTTCTTGTCCAAGAAGACCTGCACGTCGCGTGGGTCCATGATCTCGGTGACGATCGGCATGTCGAGCTCGGCAGACGCCTCGCACAGCAGGTCGAGGCCGGCGGGGCCCATGCCCTGGTAGGCGTAGGGGGAGGTGCGGGGCTTGTAGGCGCCACCGCGCAGCATCGTGGCGCCGGCGGCCTTTACGCGGCGTGCGATGCGGATGAGGTTCTCGCCCTCGACGGAGCAGGGACCGGCGATGACCTGGAACTGGTCGCCGCCGATCTTGACGCCGTGGCCGCAGTCGATGACGGAATCCTCGGGGTGGAATTTGCGGTTGGCACGCTTAAAAGGCTCGGAGACGCGCTGCACGCGCTCGACGACATCCATAGACTCGAGCAGGAACGGGTCGATCTTGGTCGTATCGCCCACCAGGCCGATGATCGTCTCGTTCTCGCCGCGCGAGACGTCGGTCTTCAGGCCTTTTTTCTCAATCCAGCTGACGATATGGCTGACGGCCTCGTCGCTGGCGCTCTGCTTTAGAATTGCAATCATGGTGTGCCTCTCACCTCGATGGATAACTTTTGCAAAAACGGCCCGCATCGCGAGCCGTGTATATATGGTGCATGAGAGTTTATACTATCTGACTTGCTTTTGCCTTCTAAAGTGTGCCGTTGCGCCACGTCTTCCTCGGAATTGCAAAGCTTTTTCTTTTATTTTGTTAGCCCGTGGTGCACTTGGGTATAATGCCAAACGTTGGCCCTATTAGCTCAGGGGATTAGAGCGTCTGCCTCCGGAGCAGAAGGCCGTTGGTTCGAATCCAACATGGGGCACCATCGAACGTAAGACCGTTCGAACCTCGCATGGTCCGGGCGGTTTTTCTTATACCGACGCGACGTGATGGGACGTGGTATGGCAGCAACGGATATCGAGCGCGGACTCTCGACCGCCGAGGTTGAGGAGCGCATCGCCGCCGGTAAGATCAACCGCAACATGGAGCTCAAGACCAAGTCGGTCAAAGAGCTCATCATCGAGAACCTCTGCACGCTGTTCAATTTGATCAACGTGATCTTGGCGTTCCTGGTCATTTTGACCGGTTCGTTTAAGAATTTGACGTTCCTGTTCGTGGTGTTCTTGAACACCGCTATCGGCGTCATTCAATCCATGCGTTCCAAGAAGATGGTCGATAAGCTCACGCTTCTGACCTCTAAGAAGGCCATCGCGGTGCGCGACGGTGCCGAGGTGGAGCTCGACTTGGACCAGATCGTGCTCGACGACATCATCCGTCTGGGGCGCGGCGATCAGATTCCCGCTGACGCCGTGGTGGTTTCGGGCGAGGCGCTCGTGAACGAGAGCCTGCTGACGGGCGAGAGCGACCTTATTAAGAAACAGCCCGGTTCTGAGCTCATGAGCGGCAGCTTTATCGACTCGGGCCTGCTGCGCGCCCGCGTGATCCATGTCGGCGCCGACAACTACGTGGCCAAAATTAATAACGAGGCCAAGTACGTCAAAAAGGTCAATTCCGAGATCATGAACGCGCTTAACGCCATCGTGCGCTTTGCGAGCATCATCATGATCCCACTCGGTTTGGCGTTGTTTGCCTCGAGTGTGAGCGAGCTGTGGGATGCCGCGGGAACCCCGGGCGATAGCGCACTTTCGTGGTGCTTCTCCGAGCTGCTGGCTGGCCATGTGCCTTCGTCGGCGCTGCTGTCCACGGTGGGCGCCCTGCTGGGCATGATCCCGCAAGGCCTGGTGCTGCTGACCTCGTCGGTGCTCGCCATCGCCACGGTGCGCCTGGCCCGCCGCAAGGTGCTGGCGCAGCAGCTCTACTGCATCGAGACGCTTGCTCGCGTCGACGTGCTGTGCCTGGACAAGACGGGCACCATCACGTCGGGCCGCATGGAGGTCGAGGGCACGTATCCGCTGCCGGTTGAGGGCGTGAGCTTAGGCGCCGACTCGGACGAGGCGGCTGTCCCCGTCGATATCACGGTGCTCGATTTTGCGCTGGCTAACGTGGCGCGTGCGACTTCGGCCGATGCCAACGAGACCTGCCAGGCGCTGCTCAACTATTACGCCGATCGCCCGGTCAAGGTGTCTGAGCCGCTGTCGGTCATTCCGTTCTCGTCCTCCAAAAAATGGAGCGGCGCGTCGTTTGCGCAGGGCTCCTATGTGATGGGCGCCGCGCAGTTTGTGCTTTCGGAGCGTGTGTTTTCGCAGGTCGAGAACCGTGTCGCCGAGCTTGCCGATACCTGCCGCGTGCTCGTGGTGGCGCGCGTTGACGGCTTTACGCCCGATGGCGATATGGTGGGCGAGGCCGAGCCCGTGGGCTTTGTGACCATCCGCGACGAGATTCGTACCTCGGCGGCCGAGACCATCGGCTACTTTAACGAGCAGGGCGTGACCCTCAACGTGATCAGTGGCGACGACCCGCGTACGGTGTCGTCGATCGCGCGCGTGGTGGGCGTGCCGGGGGCGGACGCTTATGTGGACGCCACGACGCTCGATATGCCGGCCAAGCTCGATGCCGCAGTGGACCGCTACCATGTCTTTGGTCGTGTGACCCCGCAGCAGAAGCGCGAGCTCGTGCAGGCGCTCAAGCGCCGCGAGCACACCGTGGCCATGACGGGCGACGGCGTCAACGACGTGCTGGCGCTCAAGGAGGCCGACTGCTCCGTCGCCATGGCGGCCGGCTCCGATGCCGCGCGCAACGTGGCCGAGATCGTACTCGTCGACAACGACTTTGCCTCGATGCCCGCCGTGGTGGCCGAGGGCCGTCGCTCCATCAACAACCTGCAGCGTTCGGCGTCGCTGTTCCTGACCAAGACGCTGTTCTCGATGGGCCTGGCGGCGCTGTGCATTGCGCTGCCGCCGTACCCCTTCGAGCCCATCCAGATGACGCTCATCAACTTCTTCTGCATCGGCGCGCCGGGCTTTGTGCTGGGTTTGGAGCCCAACAATGCTCGCGTGAAGGGGTCATTTTTGACCAATGTGCTCAAGCGTGCACTGCCGGCGCCGATTGCGGTCATTTTGGCTGCGGCGCTCGATATCTTTGTGGCGCGCGTGTTTGGCTTTAGCCAGCTCACGCTGTCTACGATGTGCCTGCTTACGTCCTGCGCGGCGAGCGTCAGCCTGATCTGGCGCATCTCGCAGCCTCTCACGCCCTTACGTGTGGTGCTTTTTGTGTTTGTAGTCGCCGGCATCCTAGTGGGCGTTATCGGATTCCCGGAGCTGCTGTCTATTGCCAACCTGTCGATGGGCCAGATGGTTATCTTGGCTGTCATCGTGATCTTTACCTGCTCGGTGTTCTTTAAGCTCGCCACGATGATGGATTCGCTCAAGCCGCGTCGTCGTCATGCCGCAACTGGTTTTGGCCGCGGTGTGCGCGTCCGCCTGGGTCGCGGTGGCGGCAAGGTGAGCTCGACGGGTTCGACGGCCGAGCGTTTTGCCAAGCGCGTCGCCGCCGACATGGCGCAGCGCCGCGAAGATCGCACCGTTCGCGAGGCCGAGGCCCGCGCGCTCGAGGGCGTGGCCCAGGCCCAGCCCAAGAAAAAGAGGAGTGCCGGAGCCAAGCGCTCTCGCGTGACCAAGTCCGCCCAAGGCATCAAAGTCTCGATGCCAAGCAAAAAGAAGAAGTAGCTACGCGCCCTGGCGATGTTGAATTGGTGCCTTGTTCCTGTGGGGCCGTGGCGATGTTATGCTCTAACCTCGATTGTTTGAATTGCTTCGAAAAGAGGATGCCGTGATCTGCCCGCATTGCCTTAAGACTATCGAGGACGGCGCCTCGTTCTGCCCCTACTGCAACGCCTATGTGGGTCCGGGCGACGGTCCCGAGCACACCGAGTTCGTGTTCTGCGAGGGCTGCGGTGCCCGTCTTTCTCCGCATGATCGCACGTGCCCCAAATGCGGACGCCCCGCTCCGGGTATCCTCTCCGAGGACGCGGCCGCATCCGACCTGGCAGCGGGCCGCACGGCGGGCTTTCCGCGCCTAACGCAAGAGCAGATCGATACCGAGGTGCCGCATGCGCCAGCCTCTGCCGCTGCGGTGCTCTCAGACGCCGCCGACCCCAATGAGACCTGCGTGCTGCCTGCTTTCGATAAGGATTTCGGTATCCCCAAGGTCGATATTCCCACGCCCGTTTCCCTGCATGACGATGCTCAAAAAACCAAGCGCAAGGTGCACCCCGACGAGGACGCCTATCACAAGCACAAGCGTCATATCCCCAAGCCGCTCATCGTCATCGCGGTCCTTGCCGTCCTTTGCGGCGGTGCCTATTGGTTCGTGACGACCGATCCCATGGGTGTCATGCCTGGCTTCTATGACCAGTTTGGCCAGGCCGCGCAGACGACCTTCCCTACGCGCCAAAAGGGCGAGGCGACTGAGGACGATACCAAGCAGGACGATTCTGCCGAGGTGGTCCAGGAAGAAACCGTGCTCACCGATGATCAGCTCTATACCAGGCTCGACGGTCTGTATCAGACCATCGTGTCCTACGGTGACGAGGACCAGATCGGCGAGGTCATCGATTCCTTTAACAACGGTTATCTCCGAACGCCGCTGTCCACCCGTCAGGAGCTGTCGCAGAGTGCCTACGCCCTGCGCGACCAGATCAAAAAGACGCAAGATGAGCTTAACAACCTTAAGTATCAGGACGATACGGTCTATGCGGATGACATCGCCCACTTAAAGCAGCTTGCCGAGTGGATGTACGAGCGTGTCGACGTGATCTGTCAGAGCTGGGACATCTCGCTGGCCATTCCTGATGGTGAGTCGATGAGTTCCCACCAAAGCGATATCCTGGCGCCCATCGCGCAGGGCGGCAACAGCGCACTGAACCAGTACGACGCCAACGTGGGCTCCTGGAAGCCGCAGCAGCGTTCCTAAAATTAGTTCGCCATAGTCGGCATAACCTACGTGCGCAATTGATGTAAGCGCATGCTTATTGCTACAATTCGTACAAATATGCTTTAAACGCACGAGGAAGGAACCACATGTTTGGTTTTAAGAAAGAGCTCTACACGCCCGAGTATCAGCTTACCGGCGACGAGTGCGCCGTTATCGAGACGTCGAAGGGTACCATCAAGGTTAAGTTTGACGGCGAGGGCGCTCCCATTCATGTCGCGAACTTCTGCGAGCTTTCCACGATGGGTTTCTATGATGGCCTTAAGTTCCATCGCTATGTGCCCGGCTTTGTCATTCAGGGCGGCGACCCCAATACCCGCGATATGTCCGGCGCCGACGTCGCTGCCGGTCTTGAGGGCCCCGACGGCATGCCCGGTACCGGTGGTCCCGGCTACTGCATCAAGGGCGAGTTTGCCACCAATCCGCGCAACAGCCATGTCGATGGTGCCCTTGCCATGGCACGCTCCATGGACCCCGATTCCGCGGGTTCGCAGTTCTACTTCTGCCTGGGTGCCCAGCATAACCTCGATTCCGGTTACACCGTCTTTGGTACCACGGTCGAGGGTCTCGATGTGATTTCGCAGCTGCGTGCCGGCGACGAGATCGTCCATGTCGAGATCGTTCACGAGTAAAGGGGACTTCCTTGAATAGCCAGCTGATCCAACAGGGCCGCGCCGCTTACCGCGCGGGTGATTTTTCCGCTGCAGCCCAGATGCTTGGGGCGGCAAAAACTCCCGATGAGATTATGGGCGAGGCCGATCACCTTCGTGGCAACGCCTTGATGCACCTGGGCATGTATGCCGAGGCCGCCGAGGCCTATGCCGCCGCCCTCAACGACGGCACCTATGGCAAGCGCGGCGCGCTGCTCACCAACCGCGGCAAGGCACTCGCCGCCGTGGGCGACTACACGACGGCCGCCCAGGCGTTTTCTGCCGCTACGCAGGACGCTTCCTATGCCACGCCGTTCAAGGCCTATCTGGGCCTGGGCAATGCGCTGTTCCAGTCGGGCGACTATGCCAACGCGGGTACTGCCTTCCGTCAGGCTGCCATCGACGGCGCCAATCCGGCCCCTGCCGCCGCACTCGGCGAGCTCGGTCGTTGCTTCATTAAGCTCGGCCGTCCGGCGGATGCCGTGGAGACCTACCGCACGGCTATCGACTTTGCCGGCCCCCGCGACGACACGCGTGCGCTCAACGCCGGCATGGGTCAGGCGCTTTCTGCCGCCGGCCGTCCCTCCGACGCACTCGACGCCTTTAACGCCGCTACTGCCGATGGCATCTACCAGCTCACCTCCGAGCAGGCCGATGAGCTTGCCCGCGTGCACGATTCGCTTGCCGCGCTGTCTGCCCAGACGGCTATGGCCACGGCTCCGGCGCCCGCGATGGACGCTCCTGCCGTCGATCCGCTCGATCCTACGGGCGCGACCGGCCAGTTTATGCCCGATCCCTCGGATACCGGCTTCTTTACGCTGTCCGAGTCCGAGATGGTCCAGCAGGACCGTCAGGATCGTAAGCAGGCCAAGGTCCGTCGTCGTCATCGCCACACGGGTCTCAAAGTCTTCATCGTGCTGCTTCTGCTCATTTTGATCGCCGCGGGCGGTCTGGGCTTTGCCTACACGCGCGGCTTTGGCTTCCCGTCCCAGGAGTCTGTCGTTACCGATCTGTTCCAGGCTGCCGGCGACGGTGACACCGCAAAGGCCGAGTCTTGCCTGGCCTCGAGCCTGTCCGAGGACGCCAAGTCGATGATCATCTCCTCGATTCCGCAGGGTGCCACCGTGTCCGTCGAGGGCATGGATCAGTCCATGACCGAGACGACCGCCAAGGTTAAGGCTTCGCTGTCCAAGGGCGGCGAGCAGGAGTACACCGTCAAATTCGTGCGCTCCGATAACCATATCGGCTGGGCCGTTTCCTCGCTCGATATGGATTTCTCGGCTGCTGACAACCAGTAGTGACCTTATGAGATTTAGCTTTGCCCGGCGCTTCACCGCAAGTGAGGTGCCGGGCTTGCGCTAGTATGATGAGCTAGTAGTTTTCCAGCAATCATCCAACACATCAGGAGTTGCGTTGTTTTCTTTGATGGATATGTTCTTCGGTAGCTATGCGGGCGATCTTGCCATCGACCTCGGCACCGCAAATACGCTTGTCTCCGTGCGCGGCAAGGGCATCGTCATCCGCGAACCCTCCGTCGTCGCCATCGACAAGAACGACGAGCGCATCCTCGCGGTCGGTATCGAGGCAAAGCGCATGCTCGGCCGTACGCCCGGCAACATCGTGGCCGTTCGTCCCCTGAAGGACGGCGTCATCGCCGACTTCGACGTTACCGAGGCCATGCTCCGCTACTTTATCGACAAGGCTTCCGAGAAGCGCTATCCGTGGACCCCGCGTCCGCGTGTTGTCGTCTGCGTTCCCTCCGGCGTCACGTCGGTCGAGAAGCGTGCCGTATTTGAGGCCACGATCCAGGCCGGCGCTCGCCAGGCCTACCTGATCGAGGAGCCCATGGCTGCCGCTATCGGCGCCGACCTGCCCGTCGAGGAGCCCACCGGCTCCATGGTCATCGACATCGGTGGCGGTACTACCGAGGTCGCCGTTATCGCCATGGGCGGCATCGTCGTCTCGCAGTCCATCCGTATTGCCGGTGACGAGTTCGATCAGGCCATCCTCACGCACGTTCGCGATGCCTACAACCTGGCCATCGGCGAGCGTACGGCAGAGGACATCAAGATCAAGGTCGGTTCCGCCGTGCCGCTCAAGGACGAGCTCGACGTCGAGGTCAACGGCCGCGACGTGATCACCGGTCTGCCCAAGACCGTACGCATCGAGAGCGAGGAGATTCGTCGCGCACTCAACAAGCCGCTCGACGAGATGGCCAAGGCCGTTAAAGACGCACTCGACGCTACGCCTCCCGATCTCGCCTCGGACCTTATGTACTACGGCATTTTGCTGACTGGTGGCGGCGCGCTGCTGCGCGGTCTCGACGTGCGCCTGCGCGATGAGACCGGTGTTTCGGTCAACGTCAGCCCCACGGCGCTCGATAACGTCGTTAACGGCTGTGCCCGCGTGCTCGAGGCCAATGCGTTTGATGGCGGCTTCGTCCAGACCAATGCTTAATTTCCAAAAGGTGGATTCCATTTGGCACGATCTTCGGGTTTCTCCACAAATCTGAATACCAAGCGACAATCAACGGGTATGCGCCCGTTGATTGTTTTCAGCCTGATTTCGGTGCTGCTGCTCACGTTTTACATCCGCGAGGGCGAGGCAGGACCGATTCATGCCGTGCGTTCGGGCGTAACGACGATTACCTCGCCGGTGCGCTTTGTGGGTTCGGCTGTGGCGGCTCCCTTCAATGCGATTGGCAACGTGTTCTCTAACCTTACGGCGTCGCAGGACACGCTTGACGAGCTTAAGAAGCAAAACGAGGAACTGACCTCTAAGGTTGCCGAGCTCTCCGAGGCTCAAAAGACCGCTGAGCGTCTGGAAGGGCTGGTCGGCCTGCAGTCGACCTACAACCTTAAATCGACCGCAGCTCGTATTGTCGGTGCCTCCGGCGATGCTTGGACCTCGACCGTTACCATCGACAAGGGCTCTGCCGACGGCCTTACCATCAACATGCCCGTGACGAGTTCTGCCGGTGTCATCGGCCAGATTATCGAGGTATCGGCCAAGACCTCTACCGTGCGCCTGATTGGCGACGAGAACTCGGGTGTGTCCGCCATGGTGCAGGACACGCGCGCCCAGGGCATGCTGCAGGGTCAGGCTGACGGCACGCTGCGTCTTGAGTACGTGAGCGTCGACTCCGATGTTAAGGTTGGCGACATCATCGTGACCTCGGGCATTGGCGGCGTGTTCCCCAAGGGTCTACCGCTCGGCACCGTCTCGTCGGTTGAGAAATCGGCAAACGACGTGTACTACACCATTGTGGTGCGCGCCCAGACGACGGCCGAGAACAACGAGGAAGTGCTGGTCATCACCTCGCTGACCGACGAACAGTCGGCCTCGGACGAGGACGTGAGCACGGCCAACAGCACGCCGCAGGGAACGTCGCGCGACGCTGCGACCAAGACGAAGGACGAGAGCTCGGATGACAGTTCCGACACGTCCGAGACGACCGATTCCGGCTCGAGCGAATAGGGGGCATGTCCATGGATCTACACGAACAGCGGATGAGCTCCCGCACGTTTGTGATCGCCGCCATCGTGTGCGTGCTGCTGCAGGCAGGCCTGGCACCGCAGATCTCCATTGCGGGCGGTCGCGTCAACTTCATGATTATCCTGGTGTGCCTAAGCGTGTTCTCGGGCGACCCGACTCGTGCCGTCGTGTGCGGTTTTTGCAGCGGCTTGTTCTATGACCTGTCCGCTGCCGTGCCGGTGGGCGTTATGTCGCTCCTGCTGACCGTGGGTTCTTTTGCCCTGGTGCACAGCGCCGTCGGTCAGACGGGCGGTACCCCGAGTGCGCGCGGCGTCACTGTGGGCGCCTTTGCGCTCGTCATTAATGTGATCTACAGCATCATCTTGCTGTTTATGGGTTTGGAGACGAGCTTTGTCGTGGCGATCTTCGGCCATGCGCTGCCGTCCTCGATCCTGACGGGTCTGGTTGCCATTCCGTTTTTGATGTCCGGCGTCGTGCCGCAGTCCGGCTATGGATTCTCCGCACGTGGCGGACGCCAGACGGGTATGCGCTTTAAGCCCAAGACCCGCAAGCTCAAATAGGGGAGGCCCGTAGATGTCTTCCCAGATGACGGTTATTATCGCCGGTATCGTGCTGGTTGTGGCCATCGTGGTCGCGCTGGTTATCATGCGTCGCGGCGATTCCCGTTTTACCTACGATACGCAACATGGAACGGCCCCGCGCGCCACCGAGGGCGAGGGCAATACCGCGGTGACCGCCTTTAAGGGCCGCTTTTCCATCCTCACCACGGGTGTGGGCGCGATGTTTGCGGCGCTCGCCGTCAAGCTGTGGGGCATGCAGATGGTCTCGTCGGACTATTACGAGAAGCAGGCCAATAGTAATCAGACTCGCACCGTTACCACACCCGCTGTGCGCGGCCGCATCCTCGACCGCAATGGCGTGGCGCTTGTCCAGAACCGTCCCTCACTTGCTGTCGTGGCCTACCGCGACCTTGCCGAGGATGAGGTTCTGGTTCGCCATCTTGCCAACGTGCTTGGAATGCCTTACGTGGCGGTCCTTCGCAATATTCAGGACAATACAGAGGGCGCTCAGAGCCTGCATACCATCGCGACGGACGTCCGTCGCTCCACGGTTGCCTATATCAAGGAACACGCCGGCGAGTTCCCGGGCGTCAAGATTGCCGAGCGTACCGAGCGTCAGTATCCATATGGCGAGACGGCATGCCATATCTTGGGCTATACCGGCACCATTACCTCCGAGCAGCTCGAGGCCCAGAATAAGAAAACCTCTGGCGATGATGATGCTTCTGCTGGCAAGATTACGTACCAGTCGGGCGATATCGTGGGCCAGGCGGGCGTTGAGAGCTACTACGAAAACCTGCTGCAGGGTATTCGTGGCGAGCAGACCGTCAAGGTCGATGCCTCGGGCAATGTGACCGGTCAGGCCGGCGCCGTGCCCGCGAAGGCCGGCTCCGACATTAAGCTCACGCTCGACCTTAAGATCCAACAGGCCTGTGAGACGGCGCTGGCGAGCGCTATCGAGCTTGCCAAGACCACTGGCTACAGCAATGCCGGCAACGGCGCTGTGGTGTGTCTCGATCCCAACAATGGCGAGATCCTGGGCATGGCGAGCCAGCCCAAGTTCGATCCGTCCGTCTTTATCGGCGGCGTCTCAAATGACGTGTGGACCGAGCTCAATGATGACAAGGGTTCGCACCCGCTGCTCAACCGCGCCATTAGCGGACAGTACATGTCGGCCTCGACCATCAAGCCGCTCTCGGCACTGGCCGGTCTTGAGTTTGGAACCTACACTTCAACGCAGACAACCAACTGCACGGGTTATTGGACGGGTCTGGGCAAGGCTTGGGGCAAGCGCTGCTGGCTGACGTCTGGCCACGGCACCATGACGCTGCAGTCGGGTATCGCCAACTCGTGCGACCCCGTCTTCTACGACATGGGCAAGGCGTTCTTTTATGACGAGCAACATCCCGAGGGCCTGCAGGAGGTCTTTCGTCGCTGGGGCCTAGGCAAGACCTGCGGTATCGATCTGCCGAGTGAGGGCGCGGGTCGTATTCCCGATGCCGAGTGGAAAGAGTCATACTTCACCGACGCCTCTGCCGAGGACCGCAAGTGGAATGCCGGCGATATGACCAACATTGCCATCGGCCAGGGCGACATCCTGGTGACGCCCCTGCAGATGGCGTGCGCCTATATGGGTCTTGCCAACGGCGGCAAACAGTACGTGCCTCACGTATTTTTGTCTGCCGTGTCGCGCGATGGCGACGGCGATGCCTATAAGTACAATGGCAAGGGCAAGAAGAAGCGCCTGGAGGCCAAGATCAACAGCGATTCGGATTTGGCTCTTGTTCGCAACGGCATGCACGACGTGATTTACACGGCATCGACGTCCCTGGCGGCGCACTTTGGCACCCTGACGCCGCAGGTATACGGCAAGTCGGGCACGGGCGAGAAAAGTGGCGAGGACGAATACGCGTGGTTCTGCGCCTATGCACCGGCCGATGATCCCAAGTATGTCATCGCTACCGTCCTGGAGCAGGGCGGCGGTGGCTCAGATACCGCGATGCATGTCGTGCGCGACGTGCTCGGCGTGATTTATGGCGAGCCCGATACCTCTTCGGCCTCGGGCGATTCTTCGGTTCGATAGGAGGTTGCGATGGATTTTTCTCCGGCGGATCTGTTCCGTTCAACCAAGACCGGCTCTCGCAGCAGCCTGGACCGTGTCAACAAGCAACTTTCGGCCTCGCGCGGCACGTTTCGCCAAAAGGTGCATATCGGTGTGCTCGTGGCTACTGTGGCTCTCGTCGCCTACGGTGCCATCATTATCTGGTCGGCTTCGCAGTTTAAGGCCGACGCTTCGTTCTCACGCCATCTGCTGGGAATTGGAATCGGTACGGTGCTGGCGGTGCTGGTCTGGCGTACCGACCTGCGCGGTATTTCCAATTTCTCGACGGCGTTGCTCGTCATCGACCTGATCGTGATTCTCTCGCCCAAGATTCCGGGTCTGTCCTATACAGGCGGTCTGGGCATGACGGGCTGGATCAAGATTCCCGGTATCGGCTTGACATTCCAGCCGGTTGAGCTTGCCAAGCTCATCACCATCTTCTTTATTGCTACGCTTGGCTCGCAGTATAACGGTCGCATCGATACCGTTCGCGACTACGTCAAGCTCTGCGGCATGCTGTCCATTCCGTTTTTGGCCGTCGTTGCCATGGGTGACCTGGGCTCGGGCCTGGTCGTGCTGGTTTCGGGCGCCATCGTCATCTGCATGAGCGGTGCACGCCGCGAATGGGTGCTGTCGACCCTGGCCCTGCTCGTGGGCCTGGTGGCCCTCGTCCTGGCGCTCGATTCGGTCTTTGATTCGTTGCTCGGCCACGATGTGCTCATCAAGCAGTATCAGATGAACCGTCTGACGGTCTTTATCGACCCCGATAATGCCGATTCGGACGATGCCTACAACCTGCAGCAGTCGCTTATCGCCGTTGGCTCGGGCGGCTTCTTTGGTAAGGGTTTGGGCCATGCGACGCAGTCGGCCGGCGGCTTTCTGCCTGAGTTCCACACCGACTTCGTCTTCGCCTTCCTGTCCGAGACCTTTGGTTTTTGCGGTTCCTTTTTTCTCCTGTGCCTCTACGTGCTGCTGATCTTTTCGACGATTCGCGTCGCCTTTAAGTGTGAGTCGCTGTTCCTGCGCCTATCGTGCGTAGGTATCGTCGGCATGTGGGCATTCCAGACTTTCGAAAACATCGGCATGTGCATCGGCATGATGCCGATTACCGGTATTCCGCTACCGTTTATTAGCTTCGGTTCGTCTTCGATGATGATTCAGCTGCTGACGGTGGGTATCGTACAATCCATATGGCGGCATCGTTCGGGCGCCGCGTAACCGCTGGAGGGGTTTGCTATGAAAATTCCCGTAGATAAGCTGACCCGCGCTTTTAAGATGGGCGCGTCCGTTAAGAAGGATTCCGATACGCCGGTGCGCGTCTCGGTCTATCTGGATTCGTCCGCCTCGCGCTTTCTGGCCGAGACGGTGCGTGACGCCTTTGTGCCGCAGACGACCTCGGGCATTGTGCGCGTCGAGCGTCTGGGGGAGGAGCGAATAGCTCCAAAGACCGATACCGATGTGGTACTGGTGCTCTCGTGTGGTTCCGACCGCTTGGAGAGTGCCGTGCAGGAGCTCGTGATCGCCGGCGCGCCCGTGTGCGTGCTTGCCGAGTCTGCTGTGGAGGTGCCGTTTATCGAGGAGTCCACGTCCATGCTCGGCGTGGTAGCGGCAACCGATAAGACGTATCTGCTCGAGACGCTTGCCCGCTGGATTCTCGATCGCACCGACAAGGAAACGGCTTTTGCGGCGAACTTTGCCTTCATGCGCATCGCGGCCGCCAATCGTATCATCACCTCGTGCGCGCTCACCAATATGGCGACCGGTGCACTGGTGTTTTTGCCGGGCGCCGATTATCCCGTTATGGCGCTGGCGCAGGTGGGCATGCTCTTTGAGCTCGCTGCCGTCTTTGGACGCGGCATTAAGCCTGAGCGCGGCTACGAGGTCGCGGGCGTGCTTGCCGGCGGTCTTGTGATCCGCGCGGTCACCCGCGCGCTCGTCAAGCAGACGCCTCATATTGGGTTTGCCGTCAAGGCGCTCACTGCTGCCGCGGGCACCTATGGCATGGGCCGTGCGCTCGTTTCGCTCTACGAGCGCGATGTCGACTACAGCCGTGCCAACGAGGTGGTCACTGCCACGTTCTCCCGCGTTCGCGATCTGGTGACCACGGTCGCGGGCGCTACCCGTCCTATGGCGTCCTATCAGGACGCATCCGATCTCGCAGCTTAGGGGTTTTCCGTTGCGCGTTGCATACCAAGACTGTTTTCATTTAATTGAGCCGCTGCTCGCCAAGGTCGAGAAACCGAGCCGCTATATCGATCACGAGTGGGGCACGCTTTCCAAAGCCGATGCCGACTACCGTTGCTGCCTGATCTACCCGGATGTGTACGAGGTCGGTCTGCCCAACCAGGGCATCGCCATCCTCTACAACATCCTTAACCAGGCCGAGGGCATCTCCTGCGAGCGCGGCTATGTGCCGTGGCCCGATATGGGTGACGCCATGCGCGAGGCAGGCATTCCGCTGCTCTCGCTCGAGGGTGCAGCGCCGGTCGCTTCGTTTGATATCGTCGGTCTGCATGTGCCGCACGAGATGGCGGTGACGAACTTCCTCGAGGCTCTCGACCTCGCTGGCATTCCGCTGTTAGCGGCCGACCGCACCGAGGACGACCCCATTATCATCGCCGGCGGTCCCTCGGTGTACAACCCCGAGCCGTACGCGGCCTTCTTCGATGCCATCCTCATCGGTGAGGGTGAGGAATCGCTGCTCGAGACCTGTCAGCTGCATCGCCGCCTGCGTGACGAAGGAGTCCCGCGCGCGCAGATTGTTGAGCAGCTTGCATCCATTGCCGGCAACTACGTGCCGTCGCTCTATGAGGTTCGTCACGACGAGCCCTGCTCGCCGCATGGCTACACCGTGCCGCGTGAAGGCAAGGATGCGCCGGCCGTGGTCTACAAGCGCGTCGTCGAGGATTTCGGCGCCACGAATCCGCTGTCGCAGTCGTGCGTGCCTTATGCGCAGCTGGTCCACGACCGCCTGTCTATCGAGATCCTGCGCGGCTGCGCCCGCGGCTGTCGTTTTTGCCAGGCCGGCATGACGTATCGCCCGGTGCGTGAGCGCTCGGCCGACCAGATCGTCTCGTCGGTGATTCAGGGTCTGGAAAAGACCGGCTATGACGAGGTGTCGCTGACCTCGCTCTCCACGACCGACCACTCCTGCATTCGCGACGTGCTCGGCAGGCTCAACCGCCGCCTGGAGGATACGGGTATTCGCGTGTCTATTCCGTCGCAGCGCCTGGATTCGTTTGGCGTGGATATGGCCGAGTCGGTCGCCGGCGAAAAGAAGGGCGGACTGACGTTCGCGCCCGAGGCCGGCAGCCAGCGCATGCGCGACATCATTAACAAGAACGTGACCGAGGAGGACCTGGACCGTGCGGCCAAGGCGGCCTTCGAGGCCGGCTGGAACCGCATGAAGCTCTACTTTATGATGGGCCTTCCCGGCGAGCGCGACGAGGACATCGTGGCCATCGCCAATCTGGCCGATCACGTGCTGGAGCTCGGTCGTTCCGTGGTGCCCAAGGCTCGTCGCGGCTCGATCTCGGTGTCGATCTCGGTTTCGGTCTTTATCCCCAAGGCTGCCACGCCGTTCCAGTGGTGCCCGCAGCTCGACTACGACGACGTCAAGCGTCGCCAGAAGCTGCTCATCACGAGCGTTCGCAACCGTGCCGTCCGCGTTCATTACCACGATGCCGAGACCTCGCTCATCGAGGCCGCGCTGTCCCGCGCCGGTCGTGACATGACGCCCGTCATCATCGATGCTTGGCGCTCGGGCTCTCGCTTTGACGCCTGGGTAGAGCATTTCTCGCTCGATAACTGGAAGGAAGCTGCTGCCAAAAACGGCATCGACCTCAATGAGCTCGTGCACCTGCCCTACGAGTTGGACTGGCGCCTGCCGTGGGAGCACGTGAGCCCCGGCTGCACGCGCGGCTTCCTCGAGCGCGAGTACCGTCGCTCGCTCGAGGGCGTCACGACACCCGACTGCACCCGCACGTCGTGCACCGGCTGCGGGATCTGCCCCACGCTCCACGCCAAGAATGTATTGATGGGTGATCGCGCATGAGTGAGCGCCTGACCGACAACCCCTCGCTCTTTAGGCTTCGTGTTCGCTATGGCAAGCGCGATCGCCTTAAGTACCTGGGCCATCTCGAAGTAATCCATACCATTGAGCGCATCGTGCGCCGTGCGGGACTTCCCTATGCCGTCACGCAGGGCTTCTCTCCGCACATGCGCGTGGGCTTCTCTTCGGCGCTGCCGGTGGGTACGTCGTCGACCTGCGAGTGGTATGACCTGTTTATGACCGAGTTCGTGGCGCTCGACGAGGCGTTTGGGCGCCTGGCTGCGGCGTCTCCGGCCGATCTGGCGCCCATCGAGGCGGCGTACATCGACGTGCGCACGCCGGCGTTGACGGCGCAGCTCACGCGCCTGTCGTATCGCATCGACCTGCACTTGGATCCCGAGGCGCCCGTAAGCGCCGACGAGGTGCGTCGTGCGATCGACACGCTGCGCGCGGGCCACGGCATCGACTACGCGCGCGGCAAAAAGAGCAAGCGCTTGGATTTGGATCACACGCTCGTGGGCTATGAGCTCACGGCGGGGGAGCGCCCGGACCATTTGGTGCTCATGCTCGACACCCATGCCGACAACGAGGGCTCCATGCGTCCGGAAATTTTGCTTTCTGCTGCTGATGTTTTGTTGCAGGGCTTGACCCCGGGCGTGGATGCACCTATTGTTTCCACCGGTATGCAAGACCTCGTGACCATCTGCTCCTACGATGTCGAGCGTCAGAATCAAGCATGCGAGGACGACGAGGGCCGACTCGTCAGCCCCATACCTGTGCGAACTTGTGGATTTGCTCCACATACTCGTTGACGGGGGTATTTTCGCCTGCTACTATATTCGGCTGTTGCACTAACTGATGCATGAAGGGCAAGTAAACATGTACGCAATCGTTAACACGGGCGGCAAGCAGTACAAGGTCGCCACCGACGATGTCATCACCGTCGAGAAGATCGAGGGCAATGAGGGCGACAAGGTCACCCTGCCGGTCATCTTCCTCAACGATGGTAAGAAGATCGTCACCGATCCCGACAAGCTGGCCAAGGCCAAGGTTACCGCTCAGATCGTTGAGCAGTTCAAGGGCGAGAAGCAGCTGGTCTTCAAGTTCCACAAGCGCAAGCGCTATCGTCGTCTGAAGGGTCACCGTCAGCAGCTCACCAAGCTGAAGATCGTGAAGGTCCAGGCTACCTCCCGCGCCAAGAAGGCTGTCAAGGCAGAGGCTGAGGCTGTTGCCGAGGCTCCCGTCGCCGAGTAGATTACACTCGTAACGAAAGAGTAGGTATACACAATGGCACACAAAAAAGGACTCGGTTCCTCCCGTAATGGCCGTGACTCCCGCGGTCAGCGCCTTGGCACGAAGCGCTATGCCGGCCAGACGGTAACCACGGGCACGATTCTCGTCCGTCAGCACGGCACGCACATCCACCCGGGTGAGAACGTTGGCCGTGGTAAGGACGACACGCTGTTCGCGCTGGTCGACGGTACCGTTGAGTTCCACAAGGGTATCAAGCACAGGGTCAGCGTACGCCCGCTCGCGAACGCGTAATTCACCCTTCATAGAGCACATATGTGGGAGGCACTTGAGTTTTAGGATTCAAGGGTCTCCCTCTTTTTGTAGGAGGCGATTCTGTTGTCACAGTTCACCGATATCAGCCGCATTAACGTGTGCGGCGGCGACGGCGGAGCCGGATGCATGTCGTTTAGGCGCGAGGCATTTGTCCCCAAGGGCGGCCCCGATGGCGGCGACGGCGGTCGTGGCGGCAATGTCGTCATCCAGGCCGATGCTCAGCTGTCTTCGCTGATCGATTACCGCTTTAGGCATCACTTCCGCGCCGAGCGCGGCACGCACGGACAGGGTGCCCGTCGTAACGGTAAGAGCGGCGAGGACCTGATTCTCAAGGTCCCTATGGGTACCGTGGTGCGCGAGCTCGACCCCGAGACGCAGACCCCGATGTTCGAGATTGCCGACCTGGTGCACGATGGCGAGCGCGTCGTCGTGGCCCCTGGTGGCGCCGGTGGTCTGGGCAACACGCACTTTGTGACGTCGGTGCGCCGCGCGCCCGCGTTTGCTCAGCTGGGCGAACCGGCCGAGGAGCACTGGATCGAGCTCGAGATGAAGCTTATGGCCGATGCCGCGCTCGTGGGCTTCCCCTCGGTGGGAAAGTCCTCGCTCATCGCGCGCATGAGTGCCGCTCGTCCCAAGATCGCCGACTATCCGTTTACCACGCTCGTGCCCAATCTGGGCATGGTGCGTGCTGGCGAATATTCTTACGTCGTTGCTGACGTCCCCGGCCTTATCGAGGGCGCGAGCGAGGGCCGTGGCCTGGGTCACCAGTTCCTGCGCCACATTGAGCGTACGGCCCTGATCATGCACGTCGTCGACATGACGGGTGGTTTTGAGGATCGCGATCCGGTTGAGGACTATCACATCATCAACCGCGAGCTCGAGCAGTACGGCGCTGAGCTTTCGGAGCGTCCGCAGATCGTCGTTGCCAACAAGTGCGATGCGCCGGGCACGGCCGACAAGATTGCCGACCTCAAGCGCGCAGCGCTCGACGATGGACATATGTTCTTTGCCGTGTCTGCCGTGACGGGCGCCGGCCTCAACACGCTGATGCTTGCCGTGGGCGAGCAGGTGGCTAAGCTTCGCGCCGAGCTGGCGGTCTCTGATGAGCCGGTCGATCTGCGCGACGAGGAGTGGGAGCGTCGCCGCCTGCAGCGCGAGAAGCGTTTCCGCATTGTCCAGGAAGAGCCCGGTGCCTTCCGCGTGGTCGGTCGTGCCATTGAGCGTATGGTCATCCAGACCGACTGGGAAAACGAGGAAGCCGTCATTTACCTGCAGCATAAGTTTGCGCGTATGGGTGTTGACGACGCGCTCGAGAAGGCCGGTTGCCGTGCGGGCGACGAGGTCCGCATTTGCCAGCGCGCCTTTGACTTTGAGGGCGCCGAGGACTTCTCGGAGTACGAAGAGCTCGAGGATGCTGGCGAGGACGTTGCCGTCGAGGCCATTGACGTGGCCGATGCTGCGGATGAGGGCGTCGAGATTGTCGATGCGGTGGATGCCGCGGACGATGCCGAGACCTCGGAGGGCGAGTAAGCCATGTCGCTGCGCGGTGGAATCGGTCTGCCCGAGCTTCCTCTAGAGGACGGGCAGGAGTTTAGGCTCGGCATTATGGGTGGCACCTTTGATCCCATCCATTACGGGCACCTGGTGACCGCCGAACAGGCGCGCGAGTCGCTCGACTTGGACGCTGTGCTCTTTATGCCGGCGGGTTCTCCTGCCTTTAAGCTTGACAAGCCGGTGACGCCTGCCGAGGACCGTTATGCCATGACGGTCCTCGCCACCGCTGCGAACCCGGCCTTTTTGGCGAGCCGGTTCGAGATCGACCGTCCGGGCGTAACCTATACGGCCGATACGCTTCATGCCCTTCGCGACTTTTACCCGCCGCAGGTAAAGCTCTACTTTATTACGGGCGCTGACGCGATTATTGATATTGTGACCTGGCATGATGCCGAACGAATCGCTGAGCTTGCCACCTTTATTGCTGCGACGCGACCGGGCTTTGATATCGATACGGCGCGTGCCCGAATCAAAGAGTCGGGGCTGCCGTTCGACGTGCGCTATATTCAGATTCCGGCGCTGGCGATCAGCTCGACGAACATTCGTAAGCGAGTTGCCCGCGGCATGAGCGTGCGCTATCTTACGAGCGAGTCCGTGCTCGGCTATATTCGCAAACGCAGGCTATATGCCGATTTGGGCCAAGAAGATTTTGAGTGATGGGGGTCTACGTTGTCGGTAGAGGATCAGTTTGAGGGCGATGAGCGCGCGCTGCTCAAGCGCATTCAAGAGCTGCTCGATGTTCGCATGAAGGATAAGCGCAAGCGCTATGTGCATTCGCTGGGTGTTGCTGAGACCGCACTTCATCTGGCCGAGGTCTACGGCGTTGACCGCTTTGATGCCGCTGCCGCCGGCCTGATCCATGACTGGGACAAAGTGCTCTCCGACGACGAGCTGGTCACGCGCGCTCTGCATTACGGCATTAAGATTGCCGGCTCTCCTTCCGCCGCGACGCCGCTTTTGCATGGTCCTGTTGCCGCCTATGAGCTTCCGCAGCTTTTCCCCGAGTTGTCGCCGGCCGTTTTCCAGGCTGTCGACCGTCACACCGTGGGTGCCTGCGACATGACGCCGCTCGATATGGTGGTCTTTGTGGCCGATGCCATCGAGCCCAACCGCCACGGCGACTATGCGCATGCGCTGCGCAAGATGGTGGGGGAGTCGACGCTCGATGAGTTGTTCTTCTCCTGTTTTGCGCAGGGTCTGGTCTATGTGATCCAGTCCGGGCGCTATCTTTATCCCACGGCTATTACGATTTACAACCATTACGCCCAGCTGCGTTAGCTCGGGTGCGTCTAGAAAGAGGTATTCCATGGCCGACGAGACCATGACCGACGAGCAGATTCTTGAAGGTGTGGAGCACAAGAGCTTCGCCGCCACGTCCGACCGTACCGCCGCCTCGCTGTCCGCGAGCGGTGTCGCCGCCGAGGATGTTGCCCGCGCCGCCGCGCAGGCCGCCTACGACAAGAAGGGTGAGGACGTTCAGGTGCTCGACCTGACCGAGCTTTCCGACGTATGCGACTACTTTGTGCTTGCCACCGGTGCCAACAACCGCCAGGTCGATTCTATCGTCGACGAGATCGAGGAGAAGGTCGCCGAGGCTTGCGGCGAGCATCCGTTCTCTATCGAGGGCCGCGAGCAGAAGACCTGGATGCTCATGGACTATGGTTCGGTTGTCGTCCACGTCTTCACTCCCGAAGCCCGCGACTTCTACCGCCTCGAGAAGCTCTGGGGCGACGCCCCCCAGCTCCCCCTCAACCTCCTCTAGTAGCTCATTTGAGACGGAGTTTAGCTACCCTCACGCATATCGCCGGGCAGGTGCGGTTTTCCGCACCTGCCCGGCTTTCTTTTTGTCCAAAGGCGGTTAATCGTTGAAGCGGGATTGGCGGCCGAAGGATAGGGCGGTGTCGCCGAATTTGTCTCGGACGGCGTCGATGGCGACCGAGAGGTCGCGACGGTCGCTGGATTGGGCTCCGCGGTCGTCGACTTCGCAGAACAGGTCGGTCTGGATGCCGCCCTGATGGTCGAAGTCGCTCATGCCGATGCCCGCCAGGCGCACATGCATGCCTTCCTGCCAGATGTTGTCGAGCAGCTCGAGCGCCACCGCTACAAAGATGTTCTCATCGTCGGTCGGATGAGGCAGCCGGCGCTGTGCCGTACGCCCGCTGCCATACGAATACTTAAGCTTGAGCGTCACCGTGGCGCCTGTTAGTCCCTGACGGCGCAGACGGCGTCCCACTGACTCTCCCAACAGCGCAATCGCCGCTTCGATGTCCCCGCGCTCAGTCAAATCTTTCGCAAAGGTGCGTTCATTGCTGACCGACTTGACCTCGCGCTCTTCATCGAGACTTGTGACTTCGGAGATTTCGAGCCCCAGCGCACGTTGGCGCATGCGTTCGCCGTTGACGCCAAAAATAGAGGCCAAGGTGGATTCCGGTGCGCGTGACAGCTCGCCAAGCGTGTAGATGCGCATGCGGCGCAGCCGTTCCTCGGCCGAGCGTCCGATGCCGCTCATGGCAGATACCGGCAGCGCGGCCAAAAAGCGCTGCTCGGTTCCAGGGCGCACGATGGTCAGCCCAAACGGCTTGTCCCGCTCGCTTGCGATTTTTGCGACCGTCTTGTTGCAGCCCACGCCAATGGAGCAGGTCACCCCCAGCGCTGCCACGCGATCGCTGATGCGCTGCGCAACCAGCAGCGGGTCTTCGGGCGCAAAGCGACCCGGTGTGATATCGATAAAGGCTTCGTCGATGGATACGCGTTCAACGCGCGGGGTCTCGTCGGCGAGAATCGCCATGACCTGCGCGCTCACCTCGCGGTAGCGATCAAAGTGCCCGTGCGTCCAAATGGCTTGCGGGCACAGGCGCCGCGCCTCGGCCGAGGCCATGGCAGAGTGCACGCCAAAGCGACGCGCCTCATACGAACACGTGGACACGACGCCACGCGAATCGGCGTCTCCGCCCACGATGAGCGGCTTTCCGCGCCATTCGGGATGATCGAGCATTTCCACGCTCGCAAAAAACGCATCAAGGTCCATCAGGCCCACCGCCGGACCCGTCCAGGGAGGCGGCGTGACGCCCATGGCATCCTCATAACCGTATGTATGTTCGCGTCTTTCCATGTCATGAGTATACCGCGCAGCTCATGTGGGGTGCGTGTATGTGCTTGCAAATCCCGAATTCTTGTCTAAGATATGGATTTGCCCTCGACTACACCGAAGAAGTTGGTCTCACGGACTTCACCTGCCCGCGTCGATGGCGTATTATGTTCAACTGTTTGTTTGTAGTTGCAGCCTAAAGCTGCTTGGTTGGAGGAGTTTCCTTTGGCAGTCAAGATTCGCCTTGCTCGTCACGGCGCTAAGAAGCGTCCGTACTACCGTGTCGTCGTCGCCGATTCCCGCGCTCCGCGTGACGGTCGTATCATCGAGGAGGTTGGCCGCTACAACCCGATGACCGCCCCCAAGACCATCAACCTCGACCTCGAGAAGATCGCCGACTGGCAGTCCAAGGGCGCTCAGCTCACTGACGCCGTCGCCGCTCTGGTCAAGGCCGCCAACGAGGGCGAGAAGACTGAGACCGTCGTCAAGAAGTCCAAGAAGCAGCTCGCCAAAGAGGCCGAGGCCGCTAAGGCTGCCGCTGAGGCCGCTGAGGGCGCCGAGGAGTAAATCGTGCCTGAGGTTGACGCTGCACAGCTCGAGGGTGAGGCAATGCTCTCAGATCGCATCGCCGATCTCGTCGAATATCTCGTTGTTCAGATCGTCGACGACCCGGATTCCGTGAGCCTTGAGGTCATCGATGGTGACGACGCCTCTACGATTGAGGTTTCGGTCGCCGAGGATGACGTCGCTAAGGTCATCGGCCGTCGTGGCCGTACCATCAAGGCCATTCGCACGCTCGCCCGTGCACTGGCCGCTCGCCTCGACACTGCTGTCGAGGTAGAGGTTCTGGGCTAGGACCTTGAGGTCCCAGTACAAAAACATCGCCCGTGTGGTCAAGCCGCACGGAAGGAAGGGGGAGGTCCTCGCGCAGCCGCTGCGGGGGCTTCCTTCTGTATTAGAGCCTGGTATGCGCGTCGCCCTGACGCCGCCGGCGCTCAAGCGCGACCGCTTTTGCACGGTCGTGTCCGTCACCGATACGGGCGATGGCGATCTGGTCTCGTTTGAGGGCATTAACGACTTGACGGCCGCCGAGGGCATCACGGGATGCTATGTGCTGGCAAATCGTGACGATTTTGAGCTTGATTCGCTCGACGCCGCCTATACCGACCTGATGGGTCGCGAGGTGGTCGACGAGCGCTTCGGTTCGCTCGGCACGATCGTCGAGATCATGTCGACGCCCGCTAACGATGTTTGGGCTGTCGAGGGCGATCGGTACGGCGAGGTACTGATTCCCGTGATCGAGCAGGTTGTGCTCGATCTTCCCGACACAGGAACAATTTCCGTCCACGTTATGGACGGCCTGATCGATATGGACAAGTAGGGAGGACAACATGCTGATTGAGACCCTTTCGGTCTTTCCCGAGATGTTTGAGCCCGTCATGTCCACATCGATTTTGGGCCGCGCCCGCAAGGCCGGCCTTTTTGATTTTAAGGCGTATAACCTGCGCGACTGGACGCACGACCGCCATCGTACCGTCGATGACGAGCCGTACGGCGGCGGGCAGGGCATGCTCATGAAGGTCGAGCCTATCGCAGAGGCCATCGAGGCCATTGGCGCAGAGGGTCCCAAGCCCACGGTTGTGTTCTTCACCCCCTGTGGCGAGCCCTTTACGCAGCATGTGGCCGAGCGCCTGCTCAAAAGTGAGCGCCTGCTGTTTGTGTGCAGTCGCTACGAGGGCGTCGACGAGCGCGCGTATGCGTATGCCGATGAGCGTCTGTCGATCGGCGACTATGTGCTAACGGGCGGCGAGCTCCCCGCCATGGTCGTGGCCGATGCCGTCGTACGCCTGATTCCCGGCGCCCTTGGTGACGAAATGAGCAACGTCGACGAGTCGTTCTCGACCGCCGAGGACGGAGGACTGCTCGAGTACGCGCAGTACACCCGCCCCGCCGAGTTCAACGGCGAGGGCGTGCCGCCGGTGCTTGTGAGCGGCGATCACGCCAAGGTCGATGCCTGGCGTCGCAAGAACGCCATCGAGCGCACCTGCCGCTGGCGTCCCGATCTGATCGAGACAGCGCGGCTCACGCCCGGGGAGCGCGCTTACGCGCAGGAGATTTTGGACGCTTCGTATTCGCAGAGCGAGGAGTGAGAATGGTTCCATCGCAGCATTCCGCGTTGAGGGGCGCTTTTGAGTGGATCGCGGTCATCGCGATCGCATTGGTCGCCACCTTCTTGATTCGCTCGTTTGTGGTCGAGCCCTTTGTGGTGCCCACCGGCTCCATGGAGTCCACGATCGAGATTGGCGACCAGATCCTGGCACAAAAGGTGAGCCTCGAGCTCGGTCAGCCCGTCAAGCAGGGCGATATCGTGGTGTTTCACAACCCCGATGGCACCTCCGAGCATGATGTTCTTGTCAAGCGTGTTATTGCCACGGCCGGCCAGACGGTCGACCTGCAGGATGGCAAGGTGGTCGTTGACGGCCAAGCGCTCGACGAGGACTATACGACGGGCATGAGCTGGCCACTTTCGGTCCAAGCGCCCGGTGCTCAGGTAAGCTATCCCTACACCGTTCCCGACGGGTGCGTGTGGGTGATGGGCGACAACCGCGAAAACTCTGCCGACTCACGCTACTTTGGTCCCGTCGATCGCTCTGATTTGATCGCTGTGGCGCTTGTGCGCTACTGGCCGCTCAACCGCATCGGCGCTATCGACTAAAAACCGCTATAGTACAGTACCTAACCGTGTAATCGTTTCGACGAGGGGATATTAGAGGCATGAACGCTTCATCGCTTTCCTTCCAAGACATCATCCTGCGCCTCCAGCAGTACTGGGGCGAGCAGGGCTGCGTCATTATGCAGCCCTATGACTCCGAGGTCGGTGCCGGTACCTTCCATACCGCGACCACGCTGCGCTCGCTCGGTCCCGTCGAGTGGCGCACCTGCTATGCGCAGCCTTGCCGCCGTCCCGCCGACGGCCGCTACGGCGAGAACCCCAACCGCATGCAGCACTACTATCAGTTCCAGGTGCTCATCAAGCCCTCTCCGGTCAACGCCCAGGAGCTTTACCTGGGGTCTCTTGCCGCTATCGGTCTGGACCCCAACGACCATGACGTCCGCTTTGTCGAGGACGACTGGGAGAGCCCGACGCTCGGCGCCTGGGGCCTTGGCTGGGAGGTCTGGCTCAATGGCATGGAGGTCACGCAGTTTACGTACTTCCAGCAGGTGGGCGGTATCGAGGTCGACCCCGTTCCTGTCGAGATCACCTATGGCCTGGAGCGCATCGCCATGTATGCGCAGGGCGTCAATTCCGTCTACGACCTGGTGTGGAGCTACCTGCCCGACGGCACGCCCATGACCTATGGCGACGTGTTCCTCGAGAACGAGCGCGAGTTCAGTGCCTATAACTTTGAGGTCGCCAACGTCGAGATGATGCGTCAGAAGTTTGACGACTACGAGGCCGAGTGCCATTCCTGCCTGGAGCGCAAGCTGCCGCTGCCGGCATATGACTGCGTCATGAAGTGCAGCCACGCTTTCAACCTGCTCGATGCTCGCGGCGCCCTGTCCGCGGTCGAGCGTGCCAACTACATCTTGCGCGTCCGCGCCGTCGCCAAGGCGTGCTGCGAGGCCTACATGGCCGAGGTCGCCGGAGTCAACGAGAATGCCGACCAGGAAGGCGAGGTGGCGTAAGCCATGGCAGACGCTAAGGATTTCCTGTTTGAGATCGGTACGGAGGAAATGCCCTCCGCACCGTTGAACAATGCCGTCAAGCAGCTTGGCACCATGATCGCCAAGGGCCTCGACGAGGCCGGTCTGGCCCATGGCGAGGTCCGCGTGATCTCGAGCCCGCGTCGTCTGGCTGCGCTCGTGGCTAACGTCGCCACCGCGACCGATGAGGTTCACGAGGTCAAGCGTGGCCCCGCGGCCAACATTGCCTTCGACGCTGACGGCAACGCCACCAAGGCCGCCCAGGGCTTTGCCCGCAAGTGCGGTGTGGCTGCCGAGGATCTGGTCCGTCGCGAGGACACCGACGGTCGCGAGTATGTGTTCGCCGAGAAGAACATTCCCTCCGCACCGGCTACGCCGATTCTGACCGCCCTGTGCGAGAAGACTATCGCCGGCCTGCAGTGGCCCAACTACCGCAGCCAGCGCTGGGGCCACGAGCACGCTACGTTTGTTCGTCCGGTCCGTTGGATCTGCTGCCTTCTGGGCGAGGATGTCGTGCCCGTGTCGTTTGCCGACGTGACGAGTGGCAACACCACGCGTGGTCATCGCGTACTTGGCCCTGGTGACCATGTGGTTGCCAGCCCCGCCGTCTACGAGCAGGTGCTCGAGGACGCCGGCGTGCTTTCTGCCGAGCGTCGTCGCGAGGCCATCCTCGCCGGTATCGCCGAGGTCGAGGCCGCTCGCCCCGGTTGCCATGTCGACACGCCCAAGAAGGTCTTTGAGGAGGTCATCAACCTCTGCGAGTGGCCGACGGTGCTCGTCGGTACCTTCGATGAGGAGTTCCTCAAGGTCCCGCACGAGATTATCTGCGAGTCCATGCTCACCAACCAGCGCTACTTCCCGATCTATGACGGCGAGGGTAAGCTCACGCGTGAGTTCGTGGTCGTTTCCAACAGCAAGCCCGAGAATGCCGAGCGCGTGATCGACGGCAACGAGCGCGTTGTGCGTGCCCGTCTGGACGATGCCAAGTTCTTCTACGAGGAGGACTTGAAGATCTCCCTCGACGAGTTCCGTGAGCGTCTGGCCAAGGTTGCCTTCCAGGAGAAGCTCGGTAGCGTGCTCGTCAAGTCCGAGCGCATCGAGCAGCTCGCGCTCGCTATTGCCCGTGAGGCACACCTGGGTGCTCACCTGGCAGCCGATGCCGCTCGCGCCGCGCACCTGTGCAAGGCCGACCTGGTATCCAACGCCGTCGTCGAGTTCACGAGCCAGCAGGGCGTGATGGGCGGTTATTTCGCGACCGCGATGGGGGAGAACGACGAGGTCGCTCATGCTATTCGCGATCACTATCGTCCTCGCTTTGCCGGTGACGAGCTGCCCGAGGGCACCGCTGGCTGCATCGTGGCCTGCGCCGATAAGCTCGATACCATCGCCGGTATCTTTGCCATCGGCGAGCCCCCGACCGGCTCTTCGGACCCCTACGCGCTGCGTCGTGCCGCTATCGGCATCATCAACATCCTGCGCGACCGCCTGCCGATCGACCCCACGTCGCTCATCGACTTCGCCCTCGAGCTCTACAGTGAGCAGGGCATTGAGTTCGACGCCGCCGAGGTCGCTCAGCAGGTTCGTGACTTCTTCCATGGCCGCCTGGTGAGCATGGCCCGCGACGAAAAGATCCCGGCCGATACCGTTGCCGCCGTCTCTGCGGTGCACATCATCGCCCCGTCCGTCTTCTTCGCCCGCTGCGCCGCCCTCGACGAGGCCCGCAAGAACGACGCCGAGACGTTCGACAACCTTGCGACCGCCTATGCTCGCGCTGCGCATATCTCCAAGCCCGAGCTGGGCGTGGAGTACGACCGCAGCCTGATGGGCGAGGTCGAGCTCGCGCTTGCCGATGCCTCCGAGGCTGCTCAGACCGCTGTAGATGCCGCCCTCGCTGCTGAGGATTACCCGTCCGCATTTGCTGCCCTCGCCGCCCTGCGCGCGCCCATCGACCGTTTCTTCGACGAGGTTATGGTCATGGACAAGGACGAGCAGCTCCGCGATAATCGCCTTAAGCTGCTCAACCGCTTCGAGGCCGTTTTCTCCGGCATCGCCAACATCGGTGAGCTTGCCCGCAAAAAGTAAGCCAGCCTGCGCATAAGCGCAAAAGGAGCCCCGCATGGATTGCCCGGTCACCGCTCGTCCCACCGTTATCGTTATCTCCGATTCGCTCGGCGATACCGCTTGTGAGGTGGTGCTTGCGGCGTCCGGGCAATTTGATGAAGGGGCTTTTCATCTCTTGCGCCTGCCCAAGGTGAACTCTGTGGAGCAGGTTAAATCGTTTGTGGGCCCGCGCGTTGATGCGGACCATCGCGATATTGCCGTGTTCCATACCATTGTCGACCCGGCGCTTCGTGCTCGTGTGCTCGATTACCTTGGTATGTTGCATATTCGCTCGGTCGACCTGATTGGCCCGACGCTCGCCGTGCTGTCGTCGCTTATCGGTGTGTCGCCCAAGGGCGTCGCGGGCGTGATTCACAGGACCGATGACCGCTATTTCCATCGTATCGAGGCCATGGAGTATTTTGTTGAGCACGATGATGGGCGCGGTTGCGACGATCTGTCAGGTGCCGATATCGTGCTGCTGGGCGTATCGCGCACATCCAAGACGCCGCTGTCGATGTATCTGGCCTATCAAGGTTACAAGGTTGCCAATGTTCCGTTGGCCCATGGCATGGAGCCGCCAAAGTCGATTTACGAGGTTGACCCGATGCGCCTGTTCGGCCTGATTTCGACCGTCGATGTGATTTCCGAAATTCGCGATAGCCGCTTGGGCGATGACTACGCTCGTGCCGTTGCCGGCTCCTATGCCGAGCCCGAGAGCGTGCACAGCGAGCTCGAGGAAGCCCGTGCGCTCATGAAGCGCCTAGGCTGCTTTGTGGTACGTACCGACGGCAAGGCCATCGAGGAGAGCGCCTCCGAGATCATCAGCCACTTGGAGGAAATCCAAGAAGCCCGTGCCCGCCGCGCCGCCCGTCGAACCTAATAGTAGCAGCATTTTGATAAAGCGATTTAGCAAAAATATCGCATCTGACCTGCACTTTCTTACAGTAATATCTTCATAAGGTAACCACCTTTACCTACCGTTTACCGCCAGTTTTAGCACGTTTACCAAACCGCGCATCCTCTGCTTAAGCCTGCTCAAAACCCGCCGTATAGTTCCCTCACGGCCCGCATCTGACGGGTCGATTCGTTACCACGGTCGTGCGCGTAAGCGCATGGAAGGGGAAGTATCGTGAGCGATTGCAAGAGGGTTTACCGTTTTGGAACCGACGCCCAGGGCACCTGTGTCACCGAGGGCGACAAGTCCATGAACTTCGTGCTTGGCGGCAAGGGCGCTAACCTTGCCGAGATGAGCCGTATCGGCCTGCCGGTTCCCGGTGGCTTTACCATTACCTGCCAGACTTGCGTCGAGTACTCCGGTGCCGGCAACGTGTGGCCCGAGGGCGCACTCGATGAGATCGTTGCCGCCGAGGCAGACCTCGAGGTCCGCTGCGGCAAAAAGCTCGGCGACGCCTCCGATCCGCTGCTCGTGTCGGTTCGCTCGGGCGCTCCGTTCTCCATGCCCGGTATGATGGACACGGTCCTCAACTTGGGCCTCAATGACGATTCCGTCCAGGGCCTCATCGCGCAGACGCAGAACCCGCGTTTTGCCTGGGATAGCTACCGCCGCTTTATCCAGATGTTTTCCAATGTCGTCATGGGCGTTGATGCCGACCTGTTCGAGAACGCCCTGACCCAGGCCCGTCTGGTCGCCGGCGTTCGCGTCGATTCCGAGCTTTCGGCCGAGGACCTGCAGGAACTCGTCGAGACCTTTAAGGGGATCTTCTCCGAGAACGTCGAGGCCGCCCTGTATCCCGAGCTCGAGGTTGCCGACGGCAAGCCCGTCTTCCCGCACGATCCTGAGCTTCAGCTGCGCCTTGCCATCCAGGCCGTCTTTGGCAGCTGGATGAACGAGCGCGCCTGCATCTACCGCAAACAGCACGGCATCTCCGACGAGCTCGGTACTGCCGTCAACGTCCAGGCCATGGCCTTTGGCAACAAGGGCGAGACCTCTGCGACGGGCGTCGCCTTTACGCGTAATCCGGCCGACGGCACCAAGGAGTTCTACGGTGACTTTTTGGTTAATGCCCAGGGCGAGGACGTCGTTGCCGGCATCCGCAACACCGAGCCCATTGCCGACCTCAAGGCCACCCCGGGTCTCGAGTCTGCAGGTGAGGAGCTCGAGCGCGTGTTCCTGACGCTCGAGGACCATTACCGCGATATGTGCGACATTGAGTTCACCATCGAGCAGGGCAAGCTCTGGATGCTCCAGACCCGCGTGGGCAAGCGTACCGCCACCGCCGCCCTGCGCATCGCCATCGAAATGGTCGAGGAAGGCCTGATCACCCGCGAAGAGGCCGTGAGCCGCATCGATCCCGCGCAACTCGACCAGCTCCTTCACCCGCAGTTTGACGCCTCCAAGAAGTACGAGGCGCTGGCCAGCGGTCTGAACGCCAGCCCCGGTGCCGCCGTGGGTGAGGTTGTGTTCTCGAGTGATGACGCCGTCGCGCGCACCAACGAGGGCCACAAGGTCATTCTGGTTCGTTGGGAGACCAACCCCGACGACCTGAAGGGTATGGTTGCCGCCGAGGGCATTCTGACCAGCCACGGTGGAAAGACGAGTCATGCCGCCGTTATCGCTCGCGGCATGGGTACGCCCTGCGTCTGCGGCGTTGAGCGCTTCCATATCGACGCTGCTGAGAAGGTCGTGCGTATCGAGGGCAGTGACCGCGTGCTGCGCGAGGGCGATGTCATCTCCATCGACGGCACCCAGGGTATCGTCGTCGACGGCGCCGTTGACCTGGTCTCCGCCGAGCTCACCGGCGATCTGGACACCATCCTATCCTGGGCCGACGAGATTCGCCTGGACGAGACCTGTGGCCATGCCAACCATGTGCGCGTTAATGCAGACAACCCCGAGGATGCCGCGCTCGCGCTCGAGTTTGGCGCCGAGGCCATCGGCCTGTGCCGCACCGAGCACATGTTCCTGGGCGATCGCAAGAACATCATCCAGAGCTTTATCCTGTCTGACGATGAGGCCGTGAAGCAGCAGGCCCTGGCCGACCTGCTCAAGGTTCAGACCGAGGACTTCCTGGCGATGTTCAAGACCATGTCCGGTCGCGATGTGGTCGTCCGCCTGCTCGATCCGCCGCTTCATGAGTTCCTGGATAATCCTCGCGAGCTCGAGGTCGCCATCACCAAGAAGGAAGCCGCTGGCGCCAGCGAGGAAGAGCTTGCCGTCCTGCGCGCCCGCCTGCGCCGTATCGACGGCATGGTCGAGTCGAACCCCATGCTCGGGCTGCGCGGCGTGCGCCTGTCCGTCGTCTTTGGCGATCTGCCGCTCATGCAGGTCCGCGCTGTGGCCACGGCTGCTGCCCGCCTTATCAAGGAAGGCGTCGACCCGCGCCCCGAAATCATGGTTCCGCTCGTTTCCATCACGGCCGAGCATGTCCAGACCCGCGAGGTTATCGAGCGCGTAATCGCCGAGGTTTCCGCCGAGGAGGGCGTCGAGCTCAATATTCCCGTGGGCACGATGCTCGAGCTGCCGCGCGCCTGCATGGTCGCTGACGAGATTGCCCATCACGCAGACTTCTTCTGCTTTGGCACCAACGACCTGACCCAGACCACCTTCGGCTTCTCCCGTGACGATGCCGAGGCCAAGTTCATCCCGCTGTACATGCATAAGAAAATTCTGAAGGACAACCCCTTCGAGACCATCGACGCGGCGGTGCTGGAGCTCGTGCGCTTGGCCGTCGAGAAGGGTCGCGCCACCAACCCCGACATGCACTTTGGCGTGTGCGGCGAGCACGGCGGCGACCCCAAGTCCATCAAGGGCCTGTTTAATGTGGCCGACGTGGACTACGTGTCCTGCTCGCCCTACCGCGTGCCCCTCGCACGCCTGGCTGCCGCTCAGGCCAAGCTCGAGGCCAAGCGTTCCGCCTAACGTTTTGGGTTTAGACGCCTAGCGTAGCCCCCTTCATGTCGCCCGTCTCATTCGTGAGACGGGCGGTTATCATGTGCGGGTTTTGTCTTTTTGTCTGCGTAAAAAATTGTTCTTGCAGCAGAAACCCGCGCGTGTATACTCGAATACGTTTGTTCAACTACGTGCCGGCCATGGTGGTACGGCACCTCTAGAAGAGTAAGGAATTGCACATGGATTACATCCGCGCAATCGAGCGTCAGCAGATCCGCGAGGACATTCCTCAGGTTCGCGTCGCCGACAACGTCAAGGTTCACTACCGCATTAAGGAAGGCGACCGCGAGCGCATCCAGGTCTTCCAGGGCGACGTCATCCGCATGGCCGGCGCCGGTGCCCGCGAGACCTTCACCGTTCGCAAGATGTCCTTCGGTGTCGGTGTTGAGCGTACCTTCCCGCTTCACAGCCCCAAGATCGCCAAGCTCGAGGTCGTTCGTCATGGTCGCGTCCGTCGCGCCAAGCTGTACTACCTCCGCGACAAGGTGGGCAAGGCTGCTCGCATCCCCGAGAAGCGCTAAGAAGATCGCAGCGTCTGTCCACTCGTTTGGACACAAGGGTCACCTTCGGGTGGCCCTTCTTTTTATCTGATTTGCATGCAAGGAGGGCCTGGTATGGCCAACATGACGAGCTCGGTTTCGGCATCGCAGGTTGCCGGTGAGTTGGCGAGCGCTACGTTTGAGGAGATTCCCGCCCTCGTGGAGCATTATCGCGAGGACCCGCGCCAGCAGGTGATCAAGGCTTGCGAACGCGCCCTCAAACGCCATGCCAAAGAGCTTGCCGAGCGCGAGCGCGTCAATGACATGTACGAGCTTATGCATGAGCTTGGCGGCGATGGGGTGGTCGTTGGTGTCGACGAGGTGGGTCGCGGATCGGTGGCCGGTCCTTTGACGGTATGCGCTGTCTGCCTTCCTATGGAGCCGCGCGTCTGGGGCATCAACGATTCCAAAATGCTCACGCCGGCGCGCCGCGAGTTGCTCTCAGTGAAGATTGCCGAGGTGGCGACGGCGATCGGTTTTTGCCATATCGCGCCTAAGGATATCGATGAGATGGGCATGGCCCGTGCCATCCGCGTTGCTGTCGCGGGCGCCGTGGCCGATACGGGGCTCGAGCCCGACTGCGTCCTCATGGATGGCAACCCCTTGGGCGCCGTTCCTAATGAGCGCGATGTGGTGAAGGGCGATGCCAAAATCGCCTGCATCGCCGCGGCGTCCATCATGGCTAAGGTAACGCGTGACGAGATGATGGTCGAGTACGACGCCGAGTATCCCGAGTACCATCTGGCCGAGTCGAAGGGCTATGCGAGCCCCGAGCACATCGAGGCCATTCGAAAACATGGACTTTGTCCACTGCACCGCGTGAGCTTTTGCGGAAACTTTCTGCAGACTGAGCGCCTTTTCTAGGTCAATTGTGGAGACAGGGACTTCTGGAGTTTTGTAAACCAGCTGGTAGCGGGCCGTGTGCAACACCATTGTTGCGTACGGCCCGTTTTTTGACGGCATTTGGTCAGCTTTTGGTTTGCTTCCAGTACTTACCCGCATGAAAGGTGCCCTCATCATCGGGGCAATGCAGTGTACGGGAAAGGAGACCCCATGAGTGCCGCAAGCAAAAAGAGCAAGACGCAGCAGCTCAAGGAGCGTTGGGAAAACGGCGAGCTCGACTCCGGGGCGATGACGCCCGAGTTTATCAAGGGACTCAGTCCCCGCGAGCTGGGCATGCTGGGCGAGCTGATCACCATCGACTACTTTAACGAGCGCGGCTACACCTTGCTGGAGCAGGGCTATCGTTGCACCGAGGGCGAGGCCGATCTGGTGCTGCTCGATGAGCTCGACGATGTCGTGGTAATGGCCGAGGTCAAGACCAGACGCGTTGCACTGGAGTGCAGCACGAGGGTCTTTCCGGAGGAGGCCGTGGACGCCCAAAAGCAACGCCGCTACCGCCGCATCGCAAGTTGCTATCTCATGGAGCACTATCCGCTCAAGGCGATTCGCTTCGATGCCGTGGGTGTCACCATCCGCGGCGGGCATATCGCCGAGATCGAGCACCAGTACAACGCGTTCGATTGGCAGGTGTCGTGATGGCGTTCGAGACGTTTGCCGTTCACGCGGCCTGCATCCGCGGCGTCGAGGCGATTCCCGTCACGGTCGAGGTCTCGCTTGCCGGTGGCGTTCCGGGCATTCAGATGCTCGGTATTCCGAGTATGGAGGTGATGGAGTCACGCGGTCGTATTCGCTGCGCGATGCGCTCCGCCGGGTTCGAGATCCCACGCTCGGGCATTACGGTCAATCTGGCGCCCGGCGATATCCGCAAGACCGGTAGCGGCTTTGATCTGCCCATCGCCATCGCGGTATTGGCGGCCGATGGGCAGATTCCCCGCGACAACCTCGATCGTTGTCTTATCGCTGGTGAGCTTGGCTTGGACGGTACGGTGCTTCCTGTCAAGGGCGAGGTGGCGTTTCAGTTATTGGCGCGTGATTTGGGACTGTCCTTTATCGCCGGCAGGTCAGACCAGCATGTGCCACTCGCGGGCGTGGATTGCGGATTCATCGATCATTTGTCTCAGCTTGCTCATGGTATGGGCGATGCCGCGCGGCACTACTTGGATTCCGAGGGCGTCGAGGCGACCTTTGAGCCTGAGCTCGACTATGCCGACGTGCTGGGGCAGGAAGTCGCTAAACGCGGCATGGCGCTTGCGGCGGCAGGAGAACTCGGCTTGCTCATGATCGGGTCTCCGGGATCGGGCAAGACGATGCTCGCACGCCGTATGACCGGCATCCTGCCCGAGCTTTCCGTTGAGGATCAGCAGGAGGCACTGTGCATCCATTCGGTTTTGGGTGAGAACATTGATGGCTTGTTGGCGGGGCACCGCCCCTTCCGCAGTCCCCACCACAGTATTTCGACCGCAGGCCTTATCGGCGGCGGGCGCCCGGTGCACCCGGGTGAGATCAGCCTTGCTCATGGCGGCGTGCTCTTTTTGGACGAGCTTGCCGAGTTTCCCACTGGCGTGCTGCAGACGCTGCGTCAGCCCATCGAGCGCGGCTACGTGAGGATCGTACGCGTCGACGGGGCTTTTACCTTCCCGTCGCGCTTTCAGCTGCTGGCTGCGAGCAATCCCTGCCCCTGCGGCTTTTTGGGCGATCGCGAGGTGCCGTGTCGCTGCTCGGCGGCGATGGTCGAGCGCTATCGGTCTAAACTGCGCGGTCCTTTGGCCGACCGTATCGACATGATGATCGATGTGACCCGTCCCGACCCTCAAGTGATTATCGAGGGTGCGGAGGGCATGTCGTCGGCCGAGTTACGTGACTACGTTGTGCGCGGTCGCGCCTTTCGCGCTTGGCGCGAATCCCGCATGGACGATGCGGATGCCGAGGCCGAGGATGACGAGACACGGTCCATTGACGGCGTCGTTTCGACCTTTGAGCTCGATGATGCGGCGGAGAAGTGTGTGCTCGGCCTGTCGAAGCGCACGCATCTCACAGGGCGTGGCATCGTGCGCCTTGTTCGCATTGCGCGCACGATCGCAGATGTCGCCGAGAGCGAGCAGGTGACGCAGGACCACGTGCTCGAGGCGGCGATGTACCAGGGAAGGAGGGACCAATGATGGCTGAGGGGACCTTCGAGCTGCATCCAGGTGACGCGTTGTATCCCGAGACCGTTTTGGAGCTTTCTGATGTACCTCAGACGCTCTATGTGCGCGGCAACCCCGAGGCGCTTTCGACGCCCGCGCTCTCCATCATCGGTGCGCGAAAGGCCTCGCCGTATGGTCTTGCCGTGGCAGAGCTTGCGGCGAAGGTGGCGGTTGAGGCGGGAGTGACGGTAGTTTCGGGCGGTGCGGTCGGTTGTGACCAGGCCTCGGGTTGGGCTGCGGTCAACGCCGGCGGCAAACACGTTGTGGTGCTGGGGACGGGCGCCGACGTGGCCTACCCGCGTTCTAGCGCGGGGCTGATTACGCGCACGCTTGATACGGGTGGCGCGGTCGTGTCGATCTCTCCGTGGGGCATGGGTCCGCGCAAGTTCGCCTTTCCGCGCCGCAATCGCGTAATCGCGGCCCTGTCGCAAGCCCTCTTTGTATCCGAGGCGGGTATGCCTTCTGGGACGTTTTCCACAGCCGAGGCTGCTATGGATTTGGGGCGCGAACTTCTTGCCGTGCCGGGGTCGATCCTATCGCCCGAGTCGCGTGGCACGAATTACCTCATTGCGAACGGTGCCTGCTGCATCGTCGACGAGGAATCTATCGAGATGGCTATCTCACGCATCTACGGAACCCTGCGCTACTCGCGCCCCGATGCTCCCGGCATTGCCGACCTGGATCCAACGCAGCAGACCGTGATGCATGCGCTCATCGCCTCTCCGCTCAAGGTCGACGACATCGCGGCGCTCGTCTCGCTCGATGCTGTCGGCGTACTCAAACTCTTGGGTTCGCTTGAACTCGAGGGTCTTATCGAGCGCATGATGGATGGAAGGTATGCGCCCTCCAAGTTTGCCCTTCACGCCCAGACACCCTTCGGTCACAATGGAAAACGTGTCAATTAGAAAGGTGTTTGCAGATGCAGTTCGATCAGGTGACAGTTATCGGTGGCGGTCTGGCGGGTTCGGAGTGCGCGATCCAGCTGGCAGATCGCGGGTTTGCCGTAAAGCTGTGCGAGATGCGCCCCCAGGTGAGCTCCCCGGCCCACCATACCGATCACCTGGCAGAGCTCGTCTGCTCCAATTCGTTTAAGTCGACCCGTCCGGATTCCGCGGCTGGTTTGCTGAAAGCTGAGCTTGAGCGCATGGGTTCAGTCCTGCTCGATTGCGCCCATCGCGCGGCTGTTCCCGCCGGTGGCGCCCTGGCGGTCGACCGCGTCAAGTTTTCCGAGCTTGTCGAGGCCGAGGTTGCCGCTCGTCCCAATATCGAGGTCGTGCACGGCGAGGTCACGCAGATTCCCGAGGGTCACGTGGTCATTGCCGCGGGCCCGCTGTGTTCACCGGCGCTGAGCGAAGAGGTTATGAAGCTCGTCGGTGGCGATGCCCTGGCATTCTTTGATGCGGCGGCGCCGATCGTCGATGCCTCCACGCTCGATATGGACGTGTTGTTCTCGCAGTCGCGCTACGAGGAGCAGGGGAGCGGCGACTATCTCAACGCTCCGCTCAATAAGGAGGAGTACGAGGCCTTTATCGAGGCGCTTACCACGGCCGACCGCGTGGTGCTCAAAGACTTTGAGGGCGGCGATCTGTTCCAGGCCTGCCAGCCTGCCGAGGAAGTTGCGCGCACCGGCAAGGACGCCATTCGCTTTGGCGCCATGAAGCCCGTCGGCCTCACCGACCCGCGTACCGGACGTCGCCCCTGGGCGGCGATTCAGCTGCGTGCCGAGAACAAGGAGAAGACCGCCTATAACCTGGTGGGCTTCCAGACCAACTTGACCTTTGGCGAGCAGAAGCGCGTCTTCCATATGGTGCCGGGCCTGGAGAACGCTGAGTTCTTCCGCTACGGTGTCATGCACCGCAATACCTTTGTCGACGCCCCGCATGTGCTCGATGGCACCTTTGCCGTGCCCGGTACCGGTGTGCGCCTGGCCGGTCAGATCACCGGCACCGAGGGGTACATGGAAGCCGTGGCGACAGGTCTGCTCGCGGCGCTTAACACTTATGCCGAGGCTATCGGTGCCGCGGGCGTCGAGTTGCCGCGTGTGGGCGCCCTGGGTGCGCTCGTGGGCTATGCGACCGATCCTGCCACCGTGGGCTATCAGCCCATGCATGTCAACTTTGGCCTGGTGCCGCCACTCGAGGATGGTAAGCGCCGCAGCAAGCGCGACCGCTACCAGGCCTATGCGGACCGTGCGCTCGAGGCCCTCGATGCCTACTTGGCCACGCGTTCCGACTTGTTTGGAGGCGACCGGTCATAGCCTTTGACCTGTACGACACCGTCGACTCGTTTATCGCCCATATCGCACGCGTCGAGGGACTTTCTCCCAACACGGTGACGGCCTATGGCTCGAGGCTGGAGCGCTTCGCTGCCTGGTGCGAGCGCGAGGATATCGATGCTTTCGCTGCCGACGTGCGCACCATTCGTCGCTATCTTGCCGAGCTTTCGCGTGAGCAGGTGGCTCCCCGAACGCTTGCGGCGCACCTGTCGGCTATTCGATCTCTCTATCGCTGGATGGCTGCCGAGGGGATTGTCGAGGGCGATGCGGTCTCGGCGATCGCATCGCCCAAGCTGCCGCGTGACCTGCCGGGTGTCCTTACGACCCAGCAGGTTGAGGCGCTGCTCAAGACGCCTGATACCTCGACGCCCGCGGGACTGCGCGATGCGGCGATGCTTGAGTTGCTCTATGCCTCCGGCGCGCGAATCTCGGAGCTCGCGGCGCTCAACGTGGAGTCTATCGGTTGGTCCGAGCGAACGCTGCGCCTGTGGGGCAAGGGGAGCAAGGAGCGTATCGTCCCTCTGTATCGTCGTGCGCTCGATGTGACGCGTCTCTATATTGAGGAGGGGAGGCCGGAGTTGCTCGCTCAGGCAAAGCGCCGTGACCCCGCTACCGGGCCGCATCCGCTACTTATATCGGCGCGCGGCAATCGCATGAGTGCCGCCATGCTCAGGCGGCGGTTCCATATGCTGGCGACGCTCGCCGGCATTCCGGCCGACATTGCCCCGCATGCGATGCGCCATACCTTTGCGACCGACTTGCTCGAGGGCGGTGCGGACCTGCGCTCGGTTCAAGAGCTGCTGGGCCATGCGAGCCTGTCCACGACGCAGATCTACACGCATCTCACACCCGATCGGCTTAAGCGGGCCGTGGCTCAAGCCCATCCCCGCGGCGAATAGTGGCTGGGACGTCCCGCGCCGCACTCAGGTGTGTGGTTTTGATTGCGGGTTGGCAGGAAGAGGCATTCCTGCTATCATTCATCGGGTTGCTTCACGGCAACATGTTTTTATCACGCACGCGCGGCTACTTCATACCGTGGTGCCCGGGCTTTGGTAGCACATGTCCGGGTTGGTTTTGGAGGATGACCCCGCGCGGAGGCAAACCACAGGAGGTTTAACATGGCTACCAAGATTAATATCCGCACTCTGCTCGAGGCCGGCTGCCACTTCGGTCACCAGACCCGTCGCTGGAACCCCAAGATGAAGCCGTTCATCTTCGGTGAGCGCAACGGCATCTACATCCTCGACCTCAAGCAGACCATCCTCGACGCCGACCAGGCCTACACCTTCGTCAAGAACGTCGCCAAGGGTGGCAACGTGCTGTTCGTCGGCACCAAGAAGCAGGCTCAGGAGGCCGTCAAGAACGCTGCTGAGCGCGCCAACATGCCTTACATCAACCAGCGTTGGCTCGGCGGTATGCTGACCAACTTCGTCACCATCCGCTCCCGCATCAACCGCATGGAGGAGCTCGAGGCCATGGTCGAGGACGGCCGCATGGCTGTTCTGCCCAAGAAGGAGCAGGCTGTTCTCGGCAAGGAGCTCACTAAGCTCCAGACCAACCTCGGTGGCGCCCGCGACATGAAGGGTCTGCCCCAGGCTCTCTTCGTCATCGACACCAAGCGCGAGGAGAACGCCATCAAGGAGGCCCAGCGCCTGAACATCCCCGTCGTCGCCCTGATCGACACCAACTCCGATCCCGACGAGGTCGAGTACGGCATCCCCTGCAACGATGACGCTATCTCCGCTGTCACCCTTATGTGCGAGCTCATGGCTGACGCCTGCCTCGCTGGCTCCGGCAAGGAGCAGGTCTCCGAGGCCGAGATGGCCGCTGAGCCCAAGGCCGAGTAAATCAGTCTTAGTTAATTCTTTTTCATCTCTTTGAAAGGAACCACAATGGCCCAGATTACCGCCGCTATGGTCAAGCAGCTCCGCGAGATGACCGACTCTCCGATGATGGAGTGCAAGAAGGCTCTCGTCGAGGCTGACGGCGACATGGACGCCGCTGTCGACGTTCTGCGTAAGAACGGCCTTGCCAAGGCTGCCAAGAAGGCTGGCCGTGAGACCAACGAGGGCGCTGTCGCCGCGTTCGTCTCCGAGGATGGCAAGACCGGCGCTCTGCTCGAGCTCTCCTGCGAGACCGACTTCGTTGGCTCTAACGCCAAGTTCACCGGCTTTGCTTCCAAGGTCGCTGAGGTTGTCGCTACCACCGAGCCTGCTGACGTCGACGCTCTGCTCGAGAAGCCGATGGGCGAGGAGACCGTTTCCTCCGAGCTCACCGAGATGATTCACATCATGGGCGAGAACATGAAGATCTCCCGCTTCGCTGCCCGCAAGGCTGAGAACGGCGCGCTCGCTTCTTACATCCACATGGGTGGTAAGATCGGCGTCCTCGTCGAGTTCGCCTTCGAGAAGGCCGAGACCGCTCAGGCTGAATCCTTCAAGACCTTCGCTCACGACGTTGCCCTTCAGGTTGCCGCCGTCGCCCCGATCTGCGCTACCCGCGATCAGGTTCCGGCCGAGACCGTCGAGCACGAGAAGCAGATCTACATGGCTCAGGCTGCCGAGTCCGGTAAGCCCGAGGCTATCCAGGAGAAGATGGCTGTCGGCCGTCTGGAGAAGTTCTACAAGCAGTCCGTGCTCACCGAGCAGGAGTTCATCAAGGACAGCTCCCTCACCATCAAGAAGTACGCTGAGCAGGTCTCCAAGGAGCTCGGCGACACCATTACCGTCGTTGCCTTTGACCGTCTGGTCCGTGGCGAGTAAATAAGCTCTTGTAGCTGGTAATGAGCAGGCTGTGGGTTTTACTCACAGCCTGCTTTTTCATGGCTCTTATCAGAGCCTTTGATATCATATTGAGAGTCTAATTAAAGGAGGATCGCTTTGTCCGACATCCGATATAAACGCGTGCTTCTTAAGCTTTCCGGCGAAGCACTGATGGGCGACGGCCAATATGGCATCGACCCCAAGGTTACCGACCATCTTGCCAAGCAGGTCAAGGAGCTGCTCGCCGTTGGCCATGAGGTCGGCGTCGTTGTCGGCGGCGGCAATATTTTCCGCGGCATGGCCGGCGCTGCCGGTGGCATGGAGCGTGCTCAGGCCGACTACATGGGCATGCTGGCAACCGTTATGAACGCGCTCGCCCTGCAGGATGCCTTCGAGCATAACGATGTTCCCTGCCGCGTGATGAGCGCTATCCAGATGAACGAGATCTGCGAGCCCTATATTCGCCGTCGCGCCATCAACCACCTTTCCAAGGGCAACGTTGTTATCTTTGCCGCCGGTTCGGGCAATCCGTACTTTACGACCGACACCGCCGCGGCTCTTCGTGCGTGCGAGATCGGCGCCGAGATTCTGATTAAAGCCACCAAGGTTGACGGCATCTACGACAAGGATCCCGTCAAGTGCGCCGATGCCGTCCGTTTTGACAAGATTACCTATCACGAGGTTCTCGTCCGCGGTCTGCAGGTTATGGATTCCACGGCTACGGCCCTGTGCCAGGATAACCGTATGCCGATTTTGGTCCTCAACATCGATGGCGAGGACACCGTCAAGCGCGCGCTTTCGGGTGAGCCCGTCGGCACGCTCGTCTATCAGGAGGATTAAGCATGGCAGAGAACATCACCGCCCATATGGACAAGTCGCTCGAGTCCCTCAAGCATAACTTCTCCAAGGTCCGTACCGGCCGCGCCAATGCCAACATTCTGTCCGACATCACCGTCGATTATTACGGTGTTCCCACGCCGGTCACGCAGGTTGCTGCCGTCAAGACCCCCGAGGCCCACATGCTGCTCATCGAGCCGTGGGACAAGGCGCTCATCAACGCTATCGTCAAGGCCATCGGCGCTTCCGATCTGGGTATCACCCCCAACTCCGATGGCACCGTCGTTCGTCTGCCGTTCCCGGCTCCCACCGAGGAGCGCCGTCGCGAGCTCGTCAAGGAGTGCCGCGAGTACGCCGAGCAGGCCAAGGTGTCTATCCGTAACATCCGTCGCGACTTCAACAACAAGCTCGAGCGCGATGAGGAGCTCACCGAGGACGATGTCCGTCGCGAGCAGGCTAAGGTCCAGAAGCACACCGATGAGTATGTCGCCAAGGTCGAGGAGCTTCTGAAGGAAAAAGAAGCCGAGGTCATGGAGATCTAAGGTGCAATACGACGAGCATAAACTGGTCGAGTACTTTGCCGACGCCCCTGCGGGCGTCGGTTTTTCCGACCTTGACCTCAATAACATTCCGCACCATATCTCGTGCATCATGGACGGCAACGGTCGTTGGGCTACGTCGCGCGGTCTTGCGCGCACTGAGGGCCACAAGGCGGGTATCGTCTCCCTTCGCGAGATTATTACCGCCTGCGTGCGTCTGGGCGTCGACGTGCTTTCGGCCTATGCGTTTTCTACCGAAAACTGGAACCGTCCGCAGCACGAGGTCAACGTCTTGATGCACCTGTTTGCCAAGACGTTTATCGACGAGCTGCCGCTTCTGAAGCGCGAAAACGTGCGCGTTGTCTTTTTGGGTGACATTTCCGCGCTGCCCAAGAAGACCCGCGACGTTTTTGAACGCGGTCTTGCCGAGTGCGCCGATCACACCGGTATGACGCTGGCGCTTGCTGTCAACTACGGCGCGCGTTCCGAGATTACCCGCGCTGTCCGTCAGATCGCACTCGACGCTGCTGCCGGTAAGATCGATCCTGGCGCAATTGATGACGACATGGTGGCCTCCCACCTCTATACCGCCGGTCTTCCCGATCCTGAGCTTGTGATTCGCACCTCTGGTGAGCTGCGCCTTTCGAACTATCTGCTGTGGCAGGTGGCTTATTCCGAGTTCTACGTCACCGATACCTATTGGCCCGACTTTGATCGTTGGGGCCTTGTCGACGCCATTTTGGCCTATCAGGGCCGTGACCGTAGGTTTGGTGGTCTGAGCAAGACCGAGGAGGCTTAATCGTGTCCGATCGTCCCAAGGCAATTGCTCCCAAGACATCTGAGCGCAAGGCTGTCGCTGCGGGAGCGCCCGCAGCGAAGAATGGCACCGGTTCGTGGCTTGCCGGCTTTATCACCCGTGCCGCCGCCGGTATCGTCTATGCCGTTGTCTTTATCCTGTGCCTGGTTTTGGGTATTGTGCCCACGGCCATCTTTGTTTCTGTCATGAGCGGCCTGTGCTGCTATGAGTTTTTCCGTATGACGAGGCTCGATGGCAAGATGGCTAACGAGCGCATGGGTATCGCTGCCGCCGTACTCTTTCCGCTGTCGGCGTTGGGCGATTCGATGTTGCTGAATGCCCTGCTTTTTGCCCTGATGCTCGCTGTGGGCATTTGGTATGTTTGGTCGCCGCGTACCCGCATCTCTGATGTGGCCGTGACGCTCATGGGTCCCATCTACACTGGCTTTATGCTGTCGGCTATCGTGCTGCTGCGCGATGCCGTGCCCGGTTTTGCCGGCGCCCTGCTTTCGGTGGGCGTTTGCGCGTCCCTTTGGGTCTCCGATTCGTTTGCCTACATCGTGGGTAGCCGTATCGGCAAGCACAAGATGGTTCCCAAGATCTCTCCCAAAAAGAGCTGGGAGGGGTTTGTCGGCGGCATCCTGGGCTCGGTTTTGATTTGGCTCATCCTGTGGGCGACGCACTTCTACAAGCTCAGCCTGCCCTATGCGCTGCTGTGCGGCGTGGTCGTGTCCGTCCTGGGCGTTATCGGAGACCTCATCGAGTCGCGCATCAAGCGCGGTGTGGGCGTTAAGGATTCCGGTAACCTTATCCCGGGCCACGGCGGCATGCTTGATCGTAGCGATTCGCTTATCTTTGGCTGCATTACCGCGCAGCTGCTTTTGATGATCGGAGGCGTGCTGTAATGTCCTTCCAGACGACGTATGGCCCCGATGGACGTCTCCGTGTTGCCATCCTGGGTTGTACGGGCTCTATCGGCACCCAGGCGCTCGATGTGTGCCGCCAGCATGCCGATCGCCTGCAGGTGACGGCGCTGTCCGTTAACTCCAGTACCTCCGAGCTCGTTGCCGCTGCCCGCGAGTTCTCGGTTCCGGCGGTTGCCGTGGCCGATGTCGCTCATGGCGATGACGCCGTGCTGCAGGAGTTGCCCGAGGGAACGAAGCTCGGCGTTGGCGCGCAGGCGGTTTGCGAGCTCGCGCGTCGCGACGATGTCGACTGCGTGCTCGTCGCTATTGTGGGCGCCGCCGGTCTCGAGGCGAGCCATGCGGCCTTGACCTCGAATAAGCGTCTTGCCCTTGCCAACAAGGAGTCCCTCGTCGTCGGCGGCGACTTGCTTATGCCGTTGGCGCAACCGGGCCAGCTTATTCCAGTCGACTCTGAGCACTCCGCCATCTACCAGTGCTATCTGGGGGAGAACCCACGCGAGGCTCATTGTATTTGGCTCACCTGCTCGGGCGGTCCGTTCTTTGGCCGCACCCGCGACGAGCTCGACCGCGTGACGCGTGCCGATGCCCTCGCACATCCCACGTGGGCCATGGGTGCCAAGATCACCATCGACTCCGCCACCCTCATGAACAAGGGCCTGGAGCGCATTGAGGCCATGCATCTGTTTAACTGCGACCTCGATTTCATTAACGTGGTCGTGCAGCGTCAATCCAAGATTCACTCTATGGTCGAGTTTGCCGACGGCTCCGTGATGGCGCATCTCGGTGCTTCCGACATGCGTATTCCCATCCAGTTCGCGTTCTCGTATCCCGAGCGTTGGGATACCCCGGCGCCTCGTATCGATTTCCGCGAGCTGGGGCAGCTCACGTTTGATGCTGCCGACATGGATACCTTCCGCTGTCTGGCACTGGCCGAACGTGCCGGCAAGACGGGTGGCACCATGCCGTGCGTGCTCAATGCCGCCAACGAGGTCGCCGTCGATGCCTTCCTGCACGATGGCTGCAGCTTTACCGATATCGATCGCATTGTGGAATCCTGCATGGATTCCCACGATATGCAGGCGGTCGATTCGTTTGAGCAGCTTCACGACATCGATGCATGGGCGCGTGAAAAGGCTGCGCAGGTGCTCGCCGCAACCCGTTCCTAACCCATAAGGATTGCTTTTTCGTTTTATGGATACTGTTCTGAGCGTTCTCTCATCGGTCTTTTGGGGCCTGCTGATGCTTTCCGTCCTCGTGTTTTTGCACGAGGGCGGCCACTTTTTGGCGGCGCGTGCCTGCGGCGTCCGTGTGACCGAGTTCTTTTTGGGCCTGCCGTGTCGCTTTGACATCCATTACACGTCACGTCGCATTGGAACCAAGTTTGGCGTGACCCCGCTGCTGCTGGGTGGCTACGCTGCCATCTGCGGTATGGATCCGACCGACGTCTCGTGCGCCGATCGCGTGCTCGCGGCTATCTATCGTCATGGTCGCGTGACCGTGGCCGACCTTGCCGCCGAGCTCGAGCTATCCGAGGAGGTTGTGCTCGAGGCATGCGCCTTGCTCTTGGGTTGGGGCTCTATCGCGCCTTGGTATGAGGAAGGGGAGAAGCCCTCGCCGAGCTACTATCCCACCAAGTATCAGACGCTGCCACGAGATGCGGCGGGTTACACCACCTTTGACGGCCGCCGTTTCGATCGAGAGCATGCGACTACCGAGGGCGATGTGTGGGAGCTGCCGTGCGGCGAGGCCGAGTTCCTTGCACAAGAGCGTTCGCACACCTATCTTGGCCAGGGCTTTCTCAAACGCGCCTTTATGCTGCTCGCGGGCATTATTGTCAATATCTTGACAGGCTTTTTGCTCCTTATGAGTATCTATTCCATTGCGGGTGTCACCGTGCCGATGGATACCAACGTGATCGGTCAGGTTGACGAGGGGTCTATTGCCGCCGAGGCGGGTATCGAGGGCGGCGACGCGATCCTTTCGGTTGACGGAGTATCGTGCTCTACTTGGATGGACGTTTACGATGCCATCGGCAAGGCTGCCGGTAAGGACGATATCGCCATCGAGTACGAACGTGACGGCAAGCAGCATTCGACCACGGTTGCGCTCAAAGAGGACGAGCGCCTAGGTGTGTATGCCTCTACGCAGGTGGTCCGTTTAGACCCCATCACGTCGGCTCGCTTGTCGTTCTCCTATGTCGTGCAGACAGCGGAGGGCGTGATGCGCCTGCTCCAGCCGCAGCATACGATGGAGATTCTTGATCAGTCTTCTTCGATCGTGGGCATTAGCGTTATGTCCTCACAGGCTGCTGCTGCCGGCCCTGCCACGTTCCTTTCGTTTGCCGCCCTCATTTCGTTCTCGCTTGGCTTTATGAACCTGCTGCCCATCCCACCACTCGATGGCGGCAAGCTGGTCATCGAGATCATTCAAAAGATTGCTGGCCGCGAGCTTCCGCTCAAGGTCCAGACGATTGTGAGCTATGTGGGCATCGCGCTCTTTGCGCTGCTGTTTGTCTATATGCTTCGTTCCGACGTCCTTCGATTTATCCTGTAGGGGAGTGTTTGGATTGTCTTTATCCCATCCTTTGCCTCGCGAGTTGACGCGCCCCGTGCATGTGGGCGGTGTGCAGATCGGTGGCGGCGCGCCGGTGGTGGTCCAATCCATGACCTGCACCGATACCGCTGACGCCCAGGCAACGCTTGCGCAAGTGTGCGCGTTGGCGCAGGCTGGCTGCGATATCGTGCGTGTGAGCGTGCCCACCGAGGCCGCGCTTGAGGGTTTCCGCACCATCTGTGCCGAGTCTCCGGTGCCGATCGTCGCCGATATTCACTTTAACCATAAGCTCGCCATCGGCGCCGTCGAGGCTGGTGTCGCCAAGCTTCGCATCAATCCCGGCAATATCGGCGATTGGGCTAAGGTCGATGCTGTGATCGATGCCGCGGGCGCCGCTGGGTGCGCGATTCGTATCGGCGTCAATGCCGGTTCGCTCGAGCAGGATATCGCCGAGCGCGACGACCTCACGCAGCCCGAAAAGCTTGTGATGTCGAGCGAGCGCTTCGTCAAGCACTTTGAGGACCGTGGTTTTACGAACATTGTGCTTTCGGCCAAGGCCCATAGCGTGCAAACGACGCTTGATACCTATCGAGCCCTGTCGCGTGAGATTCCCCACGTTCCGCTTCACCTGGGCGTGACGGAGGCGGGGACCAAGCTCCAGGGCACCATCAAGAGCTCTGTAGGCTTGGGTATCTTGCTTTCCGAAGGCATTGGCGACACCATGCGTGTGTCGCTCACAGCCGATCCGGTTGAGGAGCCGCCGGTTGCCTGGGGTATTCTGCAGTCGTTGGGCCTGCGTCGCCGTGGCCCCGAGATTGTCTCGTGCCCCACATGCGCCCGCTGCCAGGTTAACCTTATTCCCATTGCCGAGGAGGTTACCGAGCGGCTTAAGAACTACTCCGCGCCGCTTTCGATCGCTGTGATGGGATGTGCCGTTAATGGCCCCGGCGAGGCTTCTGATGCCGATCTGGGCGTTGCTTGCGGACGTGGTCAGGCCTTGCTCTTTTCGCATGGCCAGATCATTGGTAAAGTAGCTGAGGACCAAATTGTCGACGCGCTTATGGCCGAGGTCGACAAGCTTATTGAGGAGAAATAAATGACCCGAGCAATGTATATGTCTAAGCTTTATGCGCCGACGCTTAAAGAGGATCCGGCGGACGCTGAGCTCGCCAGCCACTGTCTGCTGCTCCGTGCCGGCATGATCCGCAAGGAGGCCGCCGGTCTATATTCCTACCTGCCGCTTGCTTGGCGCTCGATTCGCAAGATCGAGAACATCGTGCGCGACGAGATGGACGCCGCCGGCGCCCAGGAGCTTATGATGCCTATCATGGTCGATGCCGAGTTGTGGCGTGAGTCCGGCCGCATCGACGCCTATGGCAAGGAGCTTGTGCGCTTTGACGACCGTCACGGTCGCGAGTTCGTCCTGGGCCCCACGCACGAGGAGACCGTCACGGCCCTGGTGCGCAATGAGCTGCGCTCCTACAAGCAGCTACCCGTTAACCTCTACCACATCCAGGATAAGTTCCGCGACGAGTTCCGCCCCCGCTTTGGCCTGATGCGCGGTCGCGAGTTCATCATGAAGGACGCCTACAGCTTCTCCGCCACGCAGGAGAGCCTGCAGGAGGAGTATGACAAGATGAAGCAGGCCTACGCTAACATCTGCGAGCGCTGCTATATCAAGGCCCTGCCCGTTGTTGCCGACTCCGGTGAGATCGGTGGCGATACCTCCGTCGAGTACATGGCTTTGGCCGACGCCGGCGAGGCTTCGCTCGTCTACTGTGACGATTGCGGCTTTGCTGCCGATGACGAGGCGGCAAGCACCAAGGTCGTCGTGACCGAGGGTCCTGGTGACGGTACGCTCACCAAGGTTGAGACTCCGGGCATGGGCACCATTGAGGCAGTTGCTAAGTTCTTTGGGTTCCCCGAGAACGGCACGCGCAAGTCGCTGGCACTCATCGACGCCGAGGGCAAGCCGGTCGTGGCCATTGTTCCGGGCGATCACGAGCTCAACGATTGCAAGGCCGAGCACGTCTTTGGCAAGGGCTATCGCATGATGACCGACGAGGAGCTTCAGGCGAACGGTCTGCACAAGGGCTTTATCGGACCGGTTAACCTGCCCGATGGCATTCGTCTGGTGTGCGACGAGAGCCTGCGCGATTCCAAGCAGTGGGCCTGCGGTGCCAACGAGGTCGATTATCACTTTACCGGTGCCTGCCCCGAGCGCGACTTTACCGTCGATGAGTGGGCCGATCTGGTCACCGTTGTCGCCGGCGACCCCTGCCCGCACTGCGGCAAGCCGCTCTCCGCTGCCCGCGGCATCGAGGTCTCTCAGGTCTTCCAGCTGGGCACCAAGTATTCCGAGGCCATGGGTGCCACCTTTATGGACGAGGACGGCAAGGAGAAGCCGCTCATCATGGGCTGCTACGGCGTTGGTGTGTCCCGCTCGCTCGCTGCCGTCGTGGAGCAGCACAACGACGAGCACGGTATCGTCTGGCCGGTCTCCGTTGCCCCGTACGAGGTCGCGGTGATTCCGCTCGATCCCAAGAAGGAGGAGTGCGCTACCGTCTGCGAGCAGATCGTTGATGGCCTGTGCGCCGAGGGCATCGAGGTTGTCGTCGACGACCGCGACGAGCGTCCCGGCTTTAAGTTTGCCGACAACGACCTTATGGGCTTCCCGTATCAGGTCGTTCTGGGTAAGCGTGGCCTTAAGAATGGCACCGTTGAGCTCAAGGACCGTGCCACGGGTGAGCGCGAGGATGTGGCGATCGACGAGGTCGTCGCCAAGGTCGCCGAGCTTGTGAAGGCAGCACGCCGTTAATCGACGATTTCGCTTGTAGTTCGATATACGGGACGGCCCCGCATTTCTCCAGACCGGGGAGATGCGGGGCCGTCCTTTTATCTTATGGCATCCTCGATATCTAAAAGGAAAACCCCACAGCCCATGCGAGCTACGGGGTTTTCCTTGTGCCTCCGATGCGAAATAAATCGCTCAGATATTACTGATAATCGACGACGTCGATCCAGTTCTTCAGGAACTCATCGTTCACGTTGCGCTTACGAGCGAGCTCGGAAGCGGCGACGATGCTCGTCCACTGACGCACGACCTGCATGGGCATGTCGGCGCGGTCGCAGTAGAGCTCCAGGTAGGCCTCAGCCTGATCCTTGCTGTTGAGGGCAAAGAGCAGGTAGGTGGTGGCAACGTCGGCAGCAGGGGAGCCCTGGGTGGCGTGTGCCCAGTCGCACACATAGAGCTGGCCGTCGTCGCCGACGATGACGTTGGAGGGGTTGAAGTCGCCATGGCAGACCTTGAACTCCTTGGTCATGCCGTCCAGACGCTCCTGAAGGTTGTAGCGCGTGGTGGCATTGAGCTGATCAAGGCTGTCGATCATGCGGGCGTACTTGTCGCGCTGACGGTTGAGCAGCGGGGAGGTGTAGCCGTGGATCTCGATCTGGAGGTCGACGAACATCTCGAGGTACTCACCAAAGCGCTGGGGCTCGGCAGTCATCTTCTCGGCAAGGGTGGTGCCCGGAACCTTCTCGGTCACGAGCGCCCAGCCGTTGGCGTTCTCGAGCTGGGAAACCTCGAGCGCCTTGGGGCTGCGGATGCCGCACTCATTGATGCGGGCAAGATTCAAAGCCTCGTTGAACACGTCGGAGACAGGCTTGGTCTCGTTAAAGACCTTGACAATCTTGTCGCCCAGGTCGTAAACGACCTTGTTGCCACGGCGGACGAGCTCGGTCTTGGAATCGGGTAGCAGCATGGTTGCATCCTTTCAACGATGCGATAGAAGCGACGGCGGGGGTGTGTGAAACACCCGTGCACCCCCGCCGTTAAAAACCGTGCTAAAACTAGCAGACGGCGTAATCCTGGGGCTCGCGGCCGTAGTAGGCGTCCAGGTAGAGCTCCTTGATCTCGCTCATGAGCGGGTAGCGCGGGTTGGCGCCGGTGCACTGGTCGTTGAATGCCTGCTCCGTCATTTCGTCGAGGGTGTCGAGGAAGTACTGCTCGTCAACACCGTAGTCGGCGATGGTCTTCTTGACGCCGATGAAGTCCTTGAGCTCCTCGAGCTTCGTGATGAAGTTCTCGAAGACCTCCTTGTCGTCCTTGCCCTCGATGCCGCAGTACTTGGCCATCTCGGCGTAGTTGTGCAGCGCGTTGGGGTAAGGATACTGGGAGAAGGTACCCATCTTGACGGGAGCCTCGGCGGCGTTGTAGCGCATGACGCGGGTCAGGATGACAGCGTTTGCGAGGCCGTGGGGCAGGTGATGGAAGGCGCCGAGCTTGTGGGCCATGGAGTGGTTGAGGCCCAGGAAGGCGTTGGCGAAGGCCATACCGGCCATGCAGGAGGCGTTGTGCATCTCCTCGCGGGCGTGCGGGTCCTTGGCGCCGTTCGTGAAGCTGGAGGGCAGGTTCTCGAAGACGAGCTTGGCAGCGCGCTCGGAGAGGCCCTTGGTGTAGTCGGAAGCCATGATGGAGACGTAGGACTCGATGGCGTGGGTCATGACGTCGATGCCGGAGGCAGCGGTCAGGCCGCGCGGGGCGGTCATGCAGTTGTCGGCGTCGACGATAGCCATGTTGGGGAGCAGCGCGTAGTCGGCGAGCGGCCACTTGATGCCGGTCTCCTTGTCGGTGATGATGGCGAACGGCGTGCACTCGGAGCCGGTACCCGAAGAGGTCGGGACGGCGACGAAGTAGGCCTTCTTGCCCATCTCGGGGAAGGTGAAGATACGCTTGCGGATGTCCATGAAGTCCATGGCCATGTCCTCAAACTTGCACTCGGGGTGCTCGTACATCATCCACATGATCTTGCCGGCGTCCATAGCGGAGCCACCGCCGACGGCGATGATGACGTCCGGCTCAAAGAGAGCCATCTGCTTGGCGCCGCGACGTGCGCACTGCAGCGACGGATCGGGCTCGACGTCGTAGAAGCAGTCGTGGGCGATGCCCATCTCGTCGAGCTTGGCCTCGATGGCGCGGGTGTTGCCATTCTTGAAGAGGAACTGGTCGGTGACGATGAAGGCGCGCTTCTTGCCCATGACGTTGCCCAGCTCGTCGAGGGCGACGGGCGTGGAACCCTTCTTGAAGTAGACCTTCTCGGGAGCGCGGAACCACAGCATGTTCTCACGGCGCTCGGCCACAGTCTTAACGTTGATCAAGTGCTTCACCCCAACGTTCTCGGAGACGGAGTTGCCGCCCCAGGAGCCGCAGCCCAGGGTCAGAGACGGCTTCATGCCAAAGTTGTACAGGTCACCGATGCCGCCGTGCGAGGACGGGGTGTTGATGACGATACGGCAGGCCTTCATGACGTGCTCGAACAGGCTGATCTTCTCGGCCTGGGCGGGGTGCACGTACAGAGAGGCGGTGTGGCCCGGGCCACCGGCGAGCACGAGGTGCTCGGCCTTGTCGACGGCCTCCTGGAAGTCCTTGGCGTGGTACATGGCCAGGACCGGGGAGAGCTTCTCGTGGGAGAACTCCTCCTTGGCGGGGTCGGTGGAGGTGACCTCGGCGATCAGGATCTTGGTCTTGGCGGGAACCTCGATGCCGGCGAGCTCGGCGATCTTGGCAGCGGCCATGCCGGGGATGCGGTGATCGAGAGCGCCGTTCTTGAACATGGCGGCACGCAGGGCCTCCATCTCGGCACCCTGCTTGACGAAGTAGCAGCCGCGCTTCTGGAACTCGGCCTTAACCTGGTCATAGATGCTGTCGATGACGGTCACGGACTGCTCGGAAGCGCAGATCATGCCGTTGTCGAAGGTCTTGGAGTGGATGATGGAGTTGACGGCGAGCAGCACGTCGGCGGTGTCGTCGATGACGACCGGGGTGTTACCGGCGCCAACGCCCAGGGCGGGCTTGCCCGAGGAGTAAGCGGCCTTGACCATGCCCGGGCCACCGGTGGCGAGGATGATGTCGACGTCGCGCATGACCATGTTAGTCAGCTCGATGGAGGGGACATCGACCCAGCCGATGATGCCCTCGGGGGCGCCGGCCTTGACGGCGGCGTCAAGCACGAGCTTGGCGGCGGCGATGGTGCACTTGGCGGCAGCCGGGTGCGGGGAGATGATGATGGCGTTGCGGGTCTTCAGGCAGATCAGCGTCTTGAAGATCGCGGTGGAGGTGGGGTTGGTCGTCGGGATGACGGCGCCCACGATGCCGATGGGCTCGGCGATCTTGGTGATGCCGTAAGCCTCGTCGCGCTCCAGGACACCACAGGTCTTGGTGTTCTTGTAAGCGTTGTAGATGTACTCTGCGGCGTAGTGGTTCTTGATGACCTTGTCCTCAAGAACGCCGCGGCCGGTCTCCTCGATGGCCATCTTTGCCAACGGGATACGAGCCTTGTTGGCGGCCATGGCGGCCTCATAGAAGATCTTGTCGACCTGCTCCTGCGTGTACGTAGCAAAAAGCGCCTGGGCCTCTCGCATCTGAGCGAGCTTGGCCTCAAGCGCCTCTACATTGTCCACAATTGCGGGAGTAGTGTTTTCCGGTGACTTTTTCACCATTTGTGTCTCCTTGCGATCGGAGATTTACCCTACGCCTTGCATGATAGCAAGAAATTATTCGGCGAACGGTAAGATTCCCGTAAAAGGCACACTAAAACGCTTCAATAAACTGAAACGTTTTAACCAAAGCTATTTGCCTGCTCCACCGCCCCGCTCGTTGGGGACAGACTTACATGAGTGCTTTCACTCATTTGGGACAGACATCGATTTGCCATTTTGCCGTTCTGGGCCTGTTATTGCCGCTTATTGGATATAAATAGGTTGCAGGCTCAGCATTTCGCGTTGCTTCTCTCCTTTTAGGTGTTGCCTGAACAGTTTTGAAAGGAGAGATTATGCCCCGATGCGCCCGCCCCGTTTCGATCACCGGCTATTACCACGTCTTTGACCGCGGCAACTCCAAACAGATTATTTTTGAAGATGGCTCCGACCGTTATCGTTTCTTATCGGATATCTCGGACAGGTTTGCGCGCCATGAAGTGGCGGTGTTGGCTTGGTGCCTTATGGACAATCACTTCCATTTGATGGTTGATGACCCATTTGACAACCTTTCAAAGGCAATGCAGTGCGCGCTGACGGCATATGCTAAGTATTTCAATGGAAAAACGGGGAGAACGGGACATCTGTTTGACAATCGCTATTCGCGGGTCGCGGTTGAGTCGGACACGCAGGCGGTGCAGCTGCTCGACTATATTCATCTCAATCCCGTGAAGGGTGCGCTTGACTCGCTCGATGCGTACCGCTGGTCAAGCTATAAGGCGTATCAGCTGGGCTATGATCCCTTTGACATCTGTGATGCGGCCCCTATGCTCGATATTGTCGGTGGCTCCCGTTGCTATTGCGAGCATCTCGAGGAAGTTGCCGGGCGCATCTGGTCAATGGAGGTTCTTCCACGCCGGCGGATCCCCGATGAGGAGGCCCTTTCCGTTGCGCGCGAAGTTCTGCCGAGCATAGATCCTGCACTGCTCAAAGCCCTGCCACGCCCCGAACGCGATGCGTGTCTGCTGAGGCTTAGGCGGGCGCATCTCACGGTCAAGCAAATTGCCCGTATCACCGGCATCGGCGCTACAAGCGTGACCAAGGCAACTGCAGGCTGGAACGAGGCGGCGTGAGGTACGTACTGGTGACGATCGAAGCGCCGTGAGTTCGTCGATGCACTGTGAGCTTTGGAAAGCACTCATCTAAGTCTGTCCCCAATGCGTGAAAACACTCATGTAAGTCTGTCCCCAATGAGTGCAAGCACTCATGTAAGCCTGTCCCCAATGAGTGCAAAAAGGCGCCCTCCGTAGGGGAGGGCGCCTTTGGTAAGTTCTATGTGAACGCGAGGTCTTTGACCCGGAGAGTCCGAGGTACTTGTTGGTAAGACCTTATTTAGGAGCGCGCAACCTTGCCGGACTTGAGGCAGGTGGAGCAAACGTTCATCTTGCGACGGTGACCATCGACGACGACGTAAACGCGCTGGATGTTGGGGCGGAACTTACGGTTGGTGACGCGGTGAGAGTGGCTGATGGAGCGACCGGCAACGGGGTGCTTACCGCAAACTTCGCAAACTTTGGACATAACTGACCCTCCTTGGGCGACAAACGAACATGTCGCGTTAACAAACAAGCCTGAACTATAGCACAGAAGCAGCTCCCTGTGCGCAATCTACACAGAGATATTCCTCTTTTGGCGATAGTGCCCACGCCACGGCCCTGGACGTAGATCCGATTTGCGTGCAGCAGAGGGGATTATGCCAGCTCGTGCGTGCGTTTTCAAGCTCGTCCCACAAATATATATAGGTTTATGGAGCATTGGGCTCCGTTTACGGATTGCTCTGTATTTATGCTCGCAATTAAGCTCGAGGTTGGCTACACTATCCCTTGACCATTAAAGGGGTACGAGATACCCACATGGAATTACATAGCTGCCATGCGAGCAGCCTTTCCTGTGGGTGTCTGGTCCGCTTTAAGCGGTCGGGCATCTATTTTTTTGACTGTGTCAGCAGTCAAGACATGTGAGGAAGGAGATCGATGGGCACGACTTCCCCCAAGGCGGTCATCATGGACGAGACCGCCGTCAATCGAGCGATGACCCGCATCGCGCACGAGATTCTCGAGCGCAACGAGGGCTGTGAAGACCTCGCTCTGGTCGGCATCGTCACGCGCGGCGACCTTCTGGCAAAGAAGCTCGCCGAGGAGATCAAGGAGATCGAGGGCGTCGAAGTTCCGCTCGGCAGCCTGGACATCAGCTTCTATCGCGATGACTATGCGACCAATTTCGCTCCCGCGATCCACGCCACCAACATTCCCTTTAGCGTCGACGGCAAGCGCGTCGTGCTGGTGGACGACATCCTGTATACGGGCCGTACCATCCGCGCCGCTCTCGACGCCGTCATGGACCTGGGCCGTCCGAGTCGCATTGAGTTGGCAGTCCTCGTTGACCGCGGCCACCGCGAGCTCCCCATCTCGCCGGACTTTGTCGGCAAGAACGTTCCCTCGTCGCATGAGGAGAACGTGCATCTATATATGAAGGAAGTCGACGGCCACACCGCCGTCGAGATCAACGACGTCGCGCCGGGCTCCCACGTGGGTTCTGCGCCGCTGGGAGGTGAGTAGTACCGTGGCGTTCAACCATAAGCACCTGATCGACATTACCGAGTACTCCGAAGAGGACATCAAGCTCATCCTCGAGACCGCCAAGGCGTTCTCCGAGGTCAACGAGCGTGCGATCAAGAAGGTCCCCACGCTCAAGGGCAAGACCATCGTCAACATGTTCAACGAGCCCTCGACGCGCACCCGCAGCTCCTTCGAGCTCGCCGAGAAGCGCCTTTCGGCCGACAGCCTCAACTTTGGCGGCTCCTCGACCTCTACGGTCAAGGGCGAGAGCCTCGTCGACACCGTCGAGACCCTCAACGCCTACAAGATCGACTGCATCGTCGTGCGCGATAAGCACGCCGGTGCTCCCTACATCGTCACGCAGAACTCGCCCGCGAGCGTCATCTGCGCCGGCGACGGCAAGCACAACCATCCCACGCAGGCCCTTCTCGACCTGTACACCATCTGGGAGCACAAGGGTGACTTCCACGGTCTGAAGGTCGCCGTTGTCGGCGATATCTCACACTCCCGTGTCTGCGGCTCGCTGATTCCCGCCCTTAAGATCATGGGCTGCGAGACCTACGCCGTCGCCCCCGGCACGCTGCTGCCGCCGGCGCCCGAGGTTCTGGGCTGCGACCACGTGACGAGCGACCTCGATTCCGTTCTGCCCGAGCTGGACGTCGTCTACATGCTGCGCGTGCAGCAGGAGCGCCTCGAGGGTGCCCCGTTCCCCACGATTCGCGAGTACCACAAGCTCTTCGGCCTGACCAAGGACCGCGAGAAGCTCATGAAGCCCGACGCGATCATCTGCCACCCGGGCCCCATCAACCGCGGCGTCGAGTTCGACTCCTATATGGCCGACCACCCGCAACGCTCCGTCATCCTGGAGCAGGTCTACGCCGGTATCTGCGTGCGTATGGCTATCCTGTATCTGCTGCTTGGAGGTGCCGATAATGGCCTTGCTTCTTAAGAATGCCCACGTCGTCGATCCGTCCGTCGAGCTTGACGGTGTCGTTGACGTCCTGATTGACGGCGACAAGATCGCCGAGGTCGGCGAGAATCTCGCCGTCGAGGGAGCCGAGGTCCGCGACCTTTCCGGCAAGTACCTCGTCCCCGGCCTGGTGGACATGCACGTGCACCTTCGCGAGCCCGGCTACGAGGTCAAAGAGGACATCGAGAGCGGCACCCGCGCAGCTGCCAAGGGCGGCTTTACCGGCGTGTGCTCCATGCCCAACACCGATCCCGTCACCGATAACGGCACTGTCGTGGAGTTCGTCAAGTCCCGTGCTGCCGAGGTTGGTCACTGCCGCGTCTATCCGTCGGGCGCCATGACCCGCGGTCTTAAGGGCGAGGCCATGTCCGAGATGGGTGATATGGTCGCCCATGGTGCCGTCGCCTTCACCGACGACGGTCGCGGCGTGCAGGGCGCGGGCATGCTCCGTCGCTGCATGGACTACGGCAAGATGTTCGGCAAGGTCTTTATGAGCCACTGCCAGGACGAGGACCTGGTCGGCCACGGCCAGATCAACGAGGGCAAGGTCTCGACCCGTCTGGCCCTCGAGGGTTGGCCGGCTGCCGGCGAGGAGCTCCAGATCGCCCGCGACATCGAGATCGCCAAGCTGACCGGTGCCAAGCTGCACATCCAGCACATCTCCACCGCCCATGGCCTGGAGATCGTGCGTGCCGGCAAGGCCGCTGGCGTCCAGGTTACCTGTGAGGCCACCCCGCACCACATGTTCCTGACCGAGAACGACCTGGACGAGACCTACAACACCTCGCTCAAGGTCAACCCGCCGCTGCGTACCGAGGAGGATGCCGAGGCCATCCGTCAGGGCGTCATCGACGGCACCGTCGACGTTATCGTCACCGATCACGCCCCCCACACCCCGTGGGAGAAGGCCCGCGAGTTCGAGCTTGCGCCCTTTGGTATGATCGGCCTCGAGACCTCGCTGTCGCTCGTACTCACCGAGCTGGTCAACACGGGCAAGATGAGCATGGGCCGCATGGTCGAGCTCATGGCCATCAAGCCGCGTGAGATCCTGGGTCTTGACCAGGTTCAGGTCAAGGCGGGCTCCGTTGCCGACCTGACCGTGTTCGACGCGTCCGCCACCTGGACGGTTGGCGAGGACGGTTACGAGTCGCGCGCCGAGAACTCCGGTTTCGCCGGCCGCACGCTTACCGGTCGCGCCACCGATGTGTTTGTCGGCGGTAAGCAGACGCTCGCCGACGGCTGCATCTGCTAGCATAGCCTTATCGCTTTTGTGCGCGGTGCCCTTGCGGTGCCGCGCTTTCTGTTCGTTTGGACCATGCAACCGCATGGGGGATTGGAGCGTCTATGCCCACACCTTCCACTGCACGCATGCACGACTTCGAGGTCGTCTCGAACCGGGAGATTGCCGACGGCATCTTCTCGCTCGTCATCTCGGCCCCCAAGCTTGCAAGTGCGCTCAAGCCCGGTCAGTTTGCGAACATCGCCGTACCCGGCGATGCGTCCTCGCTGCTTCGCGTGCCCCTGAGCTACTACCGCGCCGACGCCGAGGCCGGCACCGTCGAGCTGTGGTACGCCGTCGTGGGCGACGATACCCGTCGTTTGTCCCAGATGGGCCCTGGCTCCACCTCTAACCTGCTGGGCCCCGGTGGCCGTGGCTGGATGGTACCCGAGGGCACCAGGAAGGCCCTGCTCGTCGCCGGTGGCATCGGTGTTCCGCCCGTGCTGTGCCTTGCCGACAAGCTTGCCGAGCAGGGTGTGGCCGTCGACGTGTGCCTGGGTTTTGGCACCGCTTCCAAGGCCGTGGGCATCGATGAGTTCCGCGCGCTGGGCGCCACGGTCAACGTTTGCACCGACGACGGTTCGCTCGGCACACACGGTTTTTGCACCGATCCTGCCGCCGAGCTGCTCGGCGAGGGCGGCTACGACTATGTGGCCAGCTGCGGCCCCGCTGCCATGATGAAGAAAGTCGCCGCCGCTGCCGCCGAGGCCGGTGCGTACTGCGAGGTGTCCCTCGAGCGCATGATGAGCTGTGGCTTTGGCGCCTGCAACACCTGCAATGTCGAGACGGTCGACGGTATGAAGGGTGCTTGCATGTGCGGCCCCGTGTTCGATGCTTCCAAGGTGGTGGTCTTCTAGTGGGTACCGTGAACATGGCCGTCGATTTCGGCGGCGTCAAGATGCAAAACCCCATCAACACCGCAGCCGGTACCTTTGGCTACGGTTGGCAGTTCCAGAACTTCTTTGATGTTTCCCAGCTGGGCGCCATCACCACCAAGGGTTGCGCTGCCGAGCCCTGGCCCGGCAACCCCGCGCCCCGCATGGCCGAGATTCCCGGCGGTATGATCAACTCCGTGGGCCTTCAGAACCCCGGCGTGGCCGCCTTTGCCCGCGAGTCCGGTCCGTGGCTCGAACAGCTGTCCAAGGACGGCTGCCAGGTCATCTGTCAGGTTGCCGGCCACTCCGTTGACGAGTTTGTCCGCGCACTCGAGATGTATGTCGAGCTGTGCCCCTGGGCTGCCGGCTACGAGATCAACGTGAGCTGCCCTAATATCGCCGCCGGCGGTGCCGCCATGGGCTCCACGCCCGAGGGCGCCTCTTCCGTTATGGCTGCCTGCCGCAAGGTGACCGATAAGCCGCTGTTCGTGAAGATGGCGCCGGTCAACGTCGCCGAGATCGCCAAGGCCCTCGAGGCCGCCGGCGCCGACGGCCTTTCGGTCATCAACTCCATCCAGGGCATGGCCATCGACGTCCATACCCGCAAGTCCCGCGTGGCCAAGCCCAAGGGCGGCCTTTCGGGCCCGCTGTGCCACCACATCGCCGTGCGCATGGTCTGGGAGGTTGCCCAGGCCGTCGATATCCCCATCAACGGTGTCGGCGGTGTCATGACCGGCGAGGATGCGGCCGAGTTTATCCTGGCCGGTGCCACCTGCGTGTCGGTCGGCATGGCCAACTTCGTCGATCCGTGCGCTTCGCTCAAGATCGCGCATGAGCTCGAGGTCTGGGCCGAGTCCCAGGGCGTAAAGGACATCAACGAGCTGGTAGGTGCTTTCGAATGCTAGAGACCGATGCCCGCGACCGCGTAATCGTCGCCCTCGACTGCGATCGTGAGCGTGCGCTCGAGCTCGCCCACGAGCTTTCGGGCCATGCCGCCTGGCTCAAGGTTGGTATGACGCTCTATTACGCTGAGGGCCCCGAGATCGTCAAGACCTTTAAGGACCTGGGCTTTAAGGTCTTCCTTGACCTTAAGTTCCATGATATTCCGCATCAGGTTCGCGGTGCCGCCCGTTCGGCCTCGCTTGCCGGTGCCGACCTGCTCTCGGTTCACGGCTTGGGTTCGGGCGCCATGCTCGCTGCCTGCCGCGAGGGTGCCGAGGAGGCGCGCGAGGACCGCGCCAAGCTCGTCGCCATCACCGTGCTCACGAGCATGAATCAGGATGCCTTGAGCGAGATCGGCGTCGAGTCGCCGGTGGCCGAGGAGGCCGCCCGCCTGGCAAAGCTCGCTCAGGCCAACGGCATCGATGGCATCGTGTGCTCGCCGATGGAGGCTCACGACATGCGTGAGCTGCTGGGTCCTGATGCCCTGATCGTGACTCCGGGTGTGCGTCCGGTGGGTGCCGCCTTAGGCGACCAGTCCCGCGTGGCGACGCCTTCCCAGGCTATCGAGCGTGGCGCAAGCCACATTGTGGTGGGCCGTCCCATCACCGGCGCCGACGATCCGGTTGCCGCCTTTGACGCCATTGTCGCCGAGCTGGTCGAAAACGTCGCGTAAAAGATTCCCCTAAGTCACCACTTTTGGGTCTCATTAGCACAAATTAGCCCCTGTGCCTGCGTAAACTTTCCCATCCTTTGTGTGGAATCGCAGGTCGGGGGCTCATCTTTTAGCGCGATATATTGCACTTTTTGCGGGTATCGTCTAACCTATGGAGCCGCGATTGAGCATTTTGTACGTTTTACGTGCTAAAATGCCAAATATTGAATCAGATATAACCCAACTATTTGGAGGTACGAATGGCACTCCCTCAGCTTACCGATGAGCAGCGCAAGCAGGCTCTTGAGAAGGCTGCCGCCGCACGTCACGCTCGCGCAGAGCTCCGTGAGCAGATCAAGAAGGGCGAGAAGTCCCTCGAGTCCGTGCTCAACTCCGATGACCCCATTGCTTCTCGCATGAAGGTTTCCACCCTCATCGAGTCTCTCCCCGGTTATGGTAAGGCTAAGGCCGCCAAGATCATGGAGGAACTCGGCATCTCCGCTACCCGTCGCGTCCAGGGCCTTGGCGTCCGTCAGCGCGAGCAGCTCCTCGAGCAGCTGACCAAATAAGTGAGCGCTCAGGATTCAAAGCTCTTTGTGATTTCTGGACCGTCAGGCGCAGGGAAGGGTACGCTCGTCACTCGTGTGCGCGAGCGCCGCTCGAACCTGGGCCTGACGGTTTCGGCTACCACGCGAGCACCACGCAAAGGTGAGGTCGACGGCGTCAACTACTTTTTTCTGACGCGCGAGGAGTTCGACCGCCGCGTGGCAAACGGCGAGTTTGTTGAGTGGGCCGAGGTCCACGGTAACTGCTACGGCACGTTGGTGAGCGAGGTCACATCCAAGCTCGCCTCGGGCGCGTCTCTGATTTTGGAGATCGATGTCCAGGGCGCTCTGCAGGTGAAGGAGCGTTTCCCCGAGGCCGTGCTGATCTTTATCAAGCCGCCTTCGCTTGAGGTGCTCCGCGAGCGTCTGGTCGGTCGCGGTACCGAGACGCCCGAGACGATTGAGCTGCGTATGGCAAACGCCGCCGATGAGCTTGCCCTTGCCGACCGCTACGACGACGTCGTGGTAAATGACGATCTCGACCGCGCGACCGATGAGCTCGTTCGCGTTCTCGATATGCATGAAAGGATCTGAGGTCCGTGTCCGTTGTAAAGCCTTGCATTGACGATCTTCTGGAGAAGACCGATCACAACCGCTTCCTGCTCGCTTCGCTTGCCTCCAAGCGCGCCTGCGACATCAATAGCATGCTGCGTGGCCAGCACAACCGCGTGCTTGCCGTCCAGGATGTCGATGACATCACCATCGGGCTTTCCGGTGCCGACACCATCTCGATGGCTATGGACGAGATTGTCGACGGCGACATCTCTTACGACGAGGCCCGTTACGAGAAGGCGCTCGGCCACAAGGTTGCTGAAGCCTAAATGGCGGCTCGCGTCTGCCTGGTCCACTATCACGAGGTTGGACTGAAGGGTAAGAACCGTGCACATTTTGAGCATATCCTCATGGATAACATCAAGGCGGCCTTGGCCGCCTTTTCCGTGAATGCCGTGTCTCGAATTTCCGGTTATATCCTCGTGACCTTTAACGAGCATCAGGCCGACGAGGCGGCGCGTGTCATTCGCACCGTTCCCGGCGTTGCTCGTGTGTCTTTGGCGTATCACACCAATCGCGACCCTCAGGAGTACTGTGCCGCCGCCGTGAAGGCGCTGCGCGAGTTTGGTTCCTTCGATTCGTTTAAGGTGCACGCCAAGCGTTCCAATACCGACTATGAGCTCACCTCGATTGACATCAATCGTCAGGTGGGCGAGGTGCTGTGTGAGGCCTTCCCCGATAAAAAGGTTCAAATGCACGACCCCGATGCGATGGTGCGCGTACTGGTGGTCCAGGGTAGCGTTTATGTGTACGCGCGCTCCGAGCGCGGCGTGGGCGGTCTGCCGGTGGGTTCTGCCGGCAAGGTCGTGACGCTGCTGTCGTCGGGTATCGATTCTCCGGTGGCGACCTGGATGCTCGCGCGTCGCGGCGCGGTGTGCGTGCCGGTACATTTCTCAGGTCGTCCGCAGACGCCCGACACGAGCGAGTATTTGGTGCAGGACATCATCCGTGCGCTTGAGCCGGGTGTCCAGATCGGCCGCCTGTACGTGGTGCCGTTTGGCGACTGCCAGCGTGAGATTTCGGTCACCTGTCCCAGCAACCTGCGCGTGATCATGTATCGCCGCATTATGTATTCGGTTGCCGAGCGCATTGCACACATCGAGGGCGCCAAGGCCATCGTGACGGGCGAATCGCTTGGACAGGTTGCCTCCCAAACGCTTGAGAATATCATGGCCGTTAACGAGGCCGTGAAGATCCCCGTGTTCCGTCCTCTCATCGGTTCGGACAAGCAGGAGATCATTGCGCGTGCCGAGGAGATCGGTACGTTCGATATCTCGACTGAGGCCGCTCCCGACTGCTGCACGCTGTTTATGCCGCGCCGTCCCGAGACGCACGCTAAACTTGATGCCGTGCATGAGGCCTGGGAGTTGTTCGATCATGAGGAGATGATCGAGCGCCTGCTCAAGCAGACCGAGTACATCGACTTCGAGAGCAACACGTATAAGGCCCCTAAGACCTTAAAACGCAAACATTCGGAGCTTGCTCCGCGTGAGATTTACCAAAATCACGAGTTAATTTGTGCATAGACCGACGATGCGCTTGCATCGTCGGCCTTTTGCTATCTGGGCATTTTGCGGCTAAGTGTTCATTTGCTGACGTGTGCCTGAATAAATGGACAGATTTGTGCAAGGTTTTGGTCGGTTTTTGGTTTGACCGTTAAAACCGGTTTTGGAGCGTGGCTGTTGTGGAGCTCCTTTCCTGACACGATGGTGTTGGGAGGTTTTGCTATGGCGCAGCGCGAACAACACGAACGGGTCAAAAAGATGGACCGCTTGGCGGACAAGCTGCTCGGTCATAAGGCTGTGGTGGTGGCGATGCTGGGCGTCATTGCGATGGCGAGCGGCTTGGCGATGGCGAACCTTGGCGGCGGTGCCGGCGGTGTGTCGTTTGAGCGCACTGATGGTACGGGCTCGTTAGTGGAGCCGGGATCGGGCGATGCTTCGAGCGGAAAGACATCCGAAGGCTCTTCGACTAAGGCTTCTGCCGCGGCAGAGGTCTATGTCGATGTCGATGGCGCCGTTGTGTCGCCCGGTGTATACAGGCTCAAAGACGGGGCACGGGTATCCCAGGCGATCGATGCCGCCGGCGGGCTGGCGCCCGAGGCTGACGTTACGGGGCTTAATCGGGCATCTAAGGTCACTGATGGACAAAAAATCCATGTTCCAACGGTAGGGGAGCAGCAGGCGTCCATTGCGGAAGCCGGTGTTGATGGTGGGGCTTCCGCATCATTGGGCGTGAGTGGCGCAACGGGCCTAGTCAACATCAATACGGCAAGCGCGGCAGAGCTGCAGACGCTCTCGGGCATCGGCCCCTCCATGGCCCAGTCGATTATCGATGAGCGTACAAAGAACGGTGCTTTTGCCTCGGTTGACGATCTGATGCGTGTGTCGGGAATCGGCGAGAAGAAGCTTGCCAAAATCAAAGATTGCATCTGCGTATGAGTGCGACAGAGCGCGAGCATGTGATGCCTCCGCGGCCCTTGATGCCGTGGACGATGGCCTTGTGTGCCGGCATGTGCATGAGCTGCGCCTTGGTGCTCAACGTGGCCGCTGATGCGCTGCTGAGGGAGCGGGCGCCGGCGGTCGGGCTGCTATGGGCCATTCCCGTTGCGGCGGCGGTATTCGTTGTGCTGGCTCAATCTTGTGCGCGGCTTGCCCCTTTGAAGCGGTGGTTGTATGCCGCGTCCGTCGGTCTCGTGGCGGGAGCGGTCGTCTCGGCGTGGTGGGCTGTGGGTGCGCTCAGCGCCTCGAAGGCGCTCGACGGTCGAGCGGCAAGCGGCCTCGAGTTTATCGTGCAGGGCGATCCATCCATAAACGACGACGTGTATTCCTATACCTGCGAGGCACGCGCGGACGGTAAGAACTTGGCAACGGTTCGCCTATCGTGCGACCGCGAGCTCAAGGTCGGGGCGCGCGTGCGTGTTATCGGTCGCGTTTCACGTTTTGAGAACGATGCGTATGGACGCTCGCGCGTGCTCCGAGGCGAGGTGCGCAAGGTTAAAGCCGTTCGGATTGTGTCGGTCGATGAGGGCTCTCCGGGGCCGCTGCTTCGGCTGCGAAATGGGCTGCTTGCGTCCATCGCGCCTGCGACCGACCCGGCGCGTTCGCTCATAGCCGGTGTCGTTTGCGGTCGTTCGGCCGAGCTGCGTGCCCAGCCGGCGGGCGACTGGTTTTCGGTGACGGGAACGGCGCATCTTATCGCCGTCTCGGGCAGCCATTTGGCTATCGTGGGGTTTGTAATCGAGGGTGTCTTGCAAAAGACTCGGTGTTCACGTGGTCTTCAGCGGGCGATATTGGCGATAACGCTTGTGGGCTACGCTGCCTTTACGGGTGCGTCTCCCTCGGCCGTGCGCGCGTGCTGCATGGTCTTCGCGACGCTTGTCGTAAACGGTGTGGGGCGTCGCCGGCACGGCCTTTCGGCACTCTTCGTATCTATGTCCATCTTTGTGCTACTGCGGCCGACGGTGCTGTTCGAGATGGGCTTTCAGCTTTCATGTGCCAGCGTCTTTGCCATTCTGTGCTTTTGCCCCTATGCGACCTACGCTTTGAGTGAGTTGGGTGTGCCGCCGGGCATTGCCAGCATGCTTTCCGTCACGCTGTGCTCGCAGTTGGCGACGCTGCCTATCACCATTCCTGCCTTTGGTGCGTTCTCGCTCATTGCTCCGTTGGCGAATGCGGTCATCGGTCCGGTGGTGAGTCTACTGCTCGCTGTGTCGATCGTGCTGGTTCCCTTTTCGCTCGTGGCGCCGTTGCAGGTTTGGGCGCTCGTTGTGCCCATGATTGCCGCGCGTTGCGCACTGTTCTTCGAACAGCTCTTTGCCGCCGTTCCGGGTGCATCCGTGAGCGTGCCGCCCGATAGCATGTGGATATACCTTGTGCCGTGTTTTCTGGGGATTCTTCTAGTCTGGTGGCCGCGCCCGCAGGCACGACCTATGGCTGCTGGGCTTGCATGCCTGGTGCTCTTGGCTGCGATTCCGTACGTCTACTGGGATCGATTCGCGTCGCCTTCGGTGACGGTGCTCGATGTGGGGCAGGCCGATGCCATTCTTATTCGCCAAGGTAGGACCGTGGCGCTCGTCGACTGTGGGCTTGATGAGCGCGTGGTAAGTGCGCTGGTTCGCAATAACGTCCACCATATCGACGCCGTCTTCGTGACACATTGGGACGAAGACCACTGGGGTGGCCTTCCCGATGTGCTCGATCAGTTTTCGGTTGGAGCCATTGCGGTCGCGGCTAATGCGCTGGAGGATGCGCCCACTGAGGTCCTAAATCGCCCGGGCGTAACGTACCGGCAGGTGGCTCGCGGGGACACGATCGATATCGGCACATTTCGGGCTCGTGTGATGTGGCCGTTTGACACGGTGGATGGCGAGGGCAATGAAGACTCGCTTGTCTTGCTGCTCAGTTATGCCCAAGGAGGCCAGAGCCTCCGCATGCTACTCACCGGCGATGCCGAGCTCGATCAGGAACGCGAGTTTGTACAGGAGGTGGGGGATATCGATGTGCTCAAGCTTGGACATCACGGCTCAAAAGTTTCCGTCGACACAGACCTGCTGGGCACGCTTAAGCCCGAGCTCTCTATCGCGAGCGCCGGCGAGGGAAATCGTTACGGCCATCCGTCGGATGCCTGCATCGATGCCGTTAAGGAAGCGGGTGGTGCGTTCGCATGCACCATCGAACACGGCGACATTACCGTCTCGCCGACCGCGAAGGGCTTTGCGACGCGATGCCAGCGACCGTGATGCTGCCGTTGGCGCGGGACCAACCCCTGGGCTAAAATGGCACGGTACGAATTCGAGAGTCTGCGAGAGGGGAGCGCAATGTCCGAAACCGGTCTGCTGCCGGCTTATCTGATCGTCGGTACCGATGGTGTCAAACGCGACCACGCCGTCTCGCGTATGAAAGCTCGCTTGGAAAAGTCGGGTATGGTTGAGTTCAACCTCGATGAACGCGACATGACGAAAGATCCCGATATCGAGTCGATCGTCGGCTCGCTCAATACCTTTCCCATGGGTAGCGAGTTTCGCCTGGTGATCCTCGACGGCTGCTCAAAACTTGCCAAGGCGGTCTCGGAACCGCTCGTCGAGTACCTCGCAAGTCCCAGCCCCACGACGGTCTGTCTCATTATCGCCGACACACTTGCCAAGAATACGCGCCTGTATAAGGCAATCGCCAAGATCGACAAGAAGGCTATCGTCGATTGCTCGGGTACTAAGCGCTGGGAACTGCCGCGCCGCGTGCAGCAGATGGGGACACAGCACGGCAAGTCCATCTCGACGGCTGCTGCCGAGGAGCTCGTCTCGCGTTCGGGTGAAAACACGCGCATGCTCGATAACGACCTGGCAAAGCTCGCCCAGATGGTCGAGGCGCCCCAGATTGAGCTTGCCGACGTGGAGCGTTGGATCGTGCGTACGGCCGAGGTTCAGCCTTGGGACTTCCTCAATGCCGTCTCGGCTCGCGATATGCGGCGTTCGCTCGAGCTCTTTAAGCTTCTGCCCTCCAAGAGCTACGTGTGGACCTACACGCTGCTATGCGGTCGCATCCGTGAGCTGATCGTCGCCAAGGCGCTCGATGGGCGTGGACAGGGGCGTGAGCTCGCCGCGACGCTCAAGCTTCAGGCCTGGCAGGTCAAGAATCACCTTACCTGGGCACGTCGTTTTTCGATGACCGAGCTCGTTGCCGCGCTCGAGGGTGCCGTCGATGTGGAGCTCGCGCTCAAGGGTTCGTCCGATTCTCAGACCGCGCTTTTGCTCTGGATTACGAACATCTTGAGAAAATCGTGATGATACCTGCCTATTTGACAAATTCGTTCTATCCCTTTGAGGGGGAGCGTGCTATAGTAGGCGCTTGCATGACCTCACCGTGTCTCAGAGGTGTCATACATTTTTTGCAAGGAACTCGAAAGGAACTCCAGAAGTGGCAAACATCAAGTCTCAGAAGAAGCGTATCCGCACCAATGAGGCAGCTCGCATGCGTAACAAGGCTGTCAAGTCCGAGCTCAAGACGCTGACCAAGCACGTCCAGTCCGCCGTCGCCGAGGGCGACGCCGAGAAGGCCCAGGCTGCCCTCAAGACCGTCACCAAGCGTCTCGACATGGCTGCCGCCAAGCATGTTATCCACAAGAACCAGGCTTCCAACCGCAAGTCCGGTCTTGCCAAGCTCGTGAACAGCATCAACGCCTAAGTTGTAAATTTCACACCACACAGATTACGCGCATAAATGGAGCCTGTTTTATGGAACAGGCTCCATTTTTTGTACCGCTCGGGTAAGATAGTCCGCATGAATACTTCAATTGACATTTCCCACATCCGCAACTTCTCGATCGTTGCGCATATCGACCATGGCAAGTCCACGATCAGTGACCGCATCCTCGAGCTCACCCATACCGTCGATGAGCGCGACATGGAGTCGCAGCTGCTTGACACGATGGACATCGAGCGCGAGCGCGGCATCACGATCAAGTCCAATGCCGTCCGCGTGTCCTATGACGCCGACGACGGCGAGACGTATCAGTTCAACCTGATCGATACGCCGGGCCACGTTGACTTCACCTATGAGGTCTCGCGTTCGCTGGCCGCATGCGAGGGTGCGGTACTCGTCGTGGACGCCACTCAGGGCGTCGAGGCGCAGACCGTTTCCAACGCGACGCTCGCCATGAACGCCAACTTGGACATTGTTCCGGCCATCAACAAGATCGACCTTCCCTCGGCGCACCCCGACGAGGTTAAGACCGAGATCGAAGACGACCTGGCCATTCCCGCCGACGATGCCGTGTGCGTGTCGGGCAAGACCGGCGAGGGTATCCACGATCTGCTGGAGTCCATTGTCTTTTTGATCTCTCCGCCCAAGGGCGATGCAAATGCCCCTCTCAAGGCACTTATTCTGGATTCATACTTCGACGAGTATCGTGGCGTCGTCGCCACGGTGCGCATCTTTGACGGCTCCATCAAAAAGGGCGATACCTTGCGCATGATGCAGGCAAAGGGCGACTTTTTGGTCGATGGCGTGGGCGTCAAGCGTCCCGCCGAGACCCCTGTCGACGCGCTCACGGTCGGCGAGGTCGGATACGTGGTCACGGGCCTGAAGGACCCCGAGGCCGTTCGTGTAGGCGATACCCTCACGTGGGCGTCGAATCCCTGCCCCGAGCCACTTCCCGGCTACCGCGAGGCCAAGCCCATGGTTTATACGGGCCTGTTCCCGATCGATAACAAGGACTACGAGAACCTGCGTGACGCGCTCGATAAGCTGCACGTCAACGACCCGTCGTTGGTGTGGGAGCCCGAGACCTCGGTGGCGCTCGGCTTTGGCTTCCGCGTGGGCTTCTTGGGCCTGCTGCATATGGAGGTCGTCAAGGAGCGCCTGGAGCGCGAGTTCAATCTTGACCTCATTGCTACGAGCCCCTCGGTGGACTATCACGTCTACAAGACCGACGGCGAGATGATTGATGTCCGCAGTCCGCAGGATCTGCCCGAGGCTACGCGCATCGAGCGCATCGAGGAGCCCTACCTCAAGGCCAAGATTATCTGCCCGCCCGAGTACACGGGTGCCGTCATGCAGCTCGCTATCGAGCACCGCGGCATTACTACCGACATGATTCATCTCACGAGCAAGTCGGTCGAGATGCGCTTTGATATGCCGCTCGCCGAGCTCATCTTGGACTTCTTTGACCAGCTCAAGAGCCGTACCAAGGGCTATGCCTCGCTCGACTACGAGTTCAACGAGTACCGTCCATCCGAGCTTGTGAAGCTCGATATCTTGCTTTCGGGCGACGAGGTGGACGCGCTGTCGTTTATCGTCCACAAGGACAAGGCCTACGGTCTTGCCCGCGGCCTATGCGACAAGCTCAAGGAGATTATTCCTCGTCAGCTGTTCGAGGTGCCCATCCAGGGTGCTATCGGCAACAAGATCATTGCCCGTTCCACCGTCAAAGCGCGTCGCAAGGACGTTCTTGCAAAGTGCTACGGCGGCGATATCTCGCGTAAGCGCAAGCTGCTCGAGAAGCAGAAAGAGGGCAAGAAGCGCATGAAGGCCATCGGCTCAGTCGAGGTCCCGCAGGAGGCCTTTATGGCGATCCTCAAGGTGGACGAGTAGGTCTATGGCGCTTTCTGAATACAGCAAGCGGCTGCTGGGTGCTTATGCCGAGCAGCCGTTCCTTATGGCTCCTATGGCGGGCGTGACCGACCCCGCCTACCGCATCATGTGCCGCCGCCGCGGTGCCAACCTTGCCTACAGCGAGATGGTGAGCGTGGCTGGCCTTGCCTATGCCAGCAACAAAACGTGGCGCCTGGTGCTGCCGGCCGACGAGGAGCAGCAGATTTGCGTGCAGCTCTTTGGCTTCAAGCCCGAGCAGTTTGCGAGCGCCGTCGCCGCCGTCGAGGAGCGTGTGGGCGATCGCCTGTCGCTCATCGATATTAACATGGCCTGCCCGGCTCGCAAGGTCGTCACCAAGGGCGAGGGTTCTGCGCTTATGCGCACGCCCGAGCTGGCAGAGAAGATCGTCGAGGCAGCGGTGGGCGCGGCGCATGTGCCCGTGACCGTAAAGATCCGCAAGGGCTTTTATGCCGAGGACCGTAATGCCGCGACGTTTGCCCAGATGCTCGAAGGCGCCGGTGCCGCCGCAGTCGCCGTGCATGGTCGTTGCGCCACGCAGCTCTACACGGGCCAGGCCGATTGGTCGGTCGTCGATGAGGTGGCCGACGCCGTCGAGATTCCCGTTATCGGTTCGGGCGATGTGTTCTCGGCCGAGGACGCTGCTGGGCATCTGCAAGGTTCGAGTGCCAGAGCGGTGTTTATCGCGCGCGGCATCTACGGCAATCCGTGGGTGTTCGGTGATGCTCGCGCCCTTGCGCTCGATGGTACACCGGTGCCGGCGCGCAGCTCCGTCGAGCGCCTAGACGCCCTGCGTGAGCACCTAACGCTGACGCATGAGCTCCTGCCGCTCATGTCGCGTGCACGTACGTACGCAAGCTGGTACTTAAAAGGCATGCCCCATGCTGCCGCTTGGCGTGCCCATGTGGTGCGCTGTTCCACATACGAGGAGTTTATGGCGCTGGTCGATGAGATCGAGCGCGATGTGGTGGCCTGCGAGGCCGCACTTGCCGCCGGCGAATCGGTGCCCCCTCATCCGCTGGAGGCTTAAGGGTGGCCGTTACCGCGCTGTACGTGCACGTGCCGTTTTGCGCTCAAAAGTGCCGGTACTGCGACTTTGACTCGCGCAGTTTTGCTCCGTGCGACCTGAGCGCTGCGCTCGATGCCTATTTTGAGCAGTTGTACGCGCGCCTCGATGCTTTTGGCAAAGCTGGGGCCCTTGACCAGATCCGCACTGTCTATGTTGGCGGCGGTACGCCGTCGCTGGCGGGGGAGCGCTTGGTGGAGCTGGCGCGGCGTATTCGTGCGTCGTGCGCCCCTGTTGAGTTTACCTGCGAGGCCAATCCTGAGTCGCTGACCGCCGAGCTTGCCGCTGCGCTTGCCAAGGTTGGTGTCACACGCGTCTCTCTGGGCGTGCAAACGCTCGATAACACCGAACTTACCGCCATCGGCCGTATTCACGATGCCGATCGGGCGCTCGCCGCCATCGCGACGGTCAAGAACGCTGGGCTTGACGTGTCGTGCGACCTTATGTGCGGACTTCCCGGGCAGACCGCAGCGAGTTGGAAGCGCACGCTCGATGGCGTGCTGGCGGCGGCTCCGCATCATGTTTCGGTCTACCCGCTCACGCTTGAGGAGGGGACGCCCCTTTATCGCATGGCGTGCCGCAACGAGTCGCTCGAGCCTGATGAGGATTTTCAGGCCGCCTGCATGGATGTGGCGCGTGAGCATCTGGGTACGGCCGGTTATCACCCCTATGAGGTGGCGAGCTACGCGCTCGACGGCCATGAGTGTGCCCATAACATTGCCTACTGGACCGGACGGGGCTACCTGGGCCTGGGTCGTTCTGCCGCGGGCATGCTCGACGCCGAGGATTTCGACCGTCTTGCAGGTTTGTTCCCCGGCGTGTCTTCTCGAGGCGATTCGTGTCGCGTGCGTCTGGTGCAACGTAACGATGACGCGACGGCGTTCGAGGCCGAATATCTGTCGCAGCGTGAGGCTGCGGCTGAAGACCTGATGCTCGCTTGTCGCATGACGCGTGGTATTGCGTCCGATCTGTTGGTTCGTACGGCTTGCGTCATCCCAACGGGCGAGCTGACAGCTGCTTGCGATCGCGCGCTCGAGTTGGGCCTTGCCACTTGGGTGCCCGAGACGCTCGGGGTCCATGAGGGACCTTTCACTTCGGCAGATGTCGTCGCGGGCTATGTTCGAGCTCGTCTGGCGCCGACAAACTTGGGCTGGCTCGATGGAAATGTTCTGTTCGAGCTGTTTTGGGATCTAGCTTAGGCCGCTCGGGTAGAATTACCGGAATATATACGCTGCTGTGAGCAGGAGGTTGCCGCGCATGGCGACAATGAACGAAAAAGATTATTACGAGATTCTGGGTGTCTCCAAGGACGCCACCTCGCGTGATATTCAAAAGGCCTTTCAGCAAAAGGCCCGCAAGCTCCATCCGGACGTCAACAAAGAGCCGGATGCCGAGGAAAAGTTTAAAGAGGTTTCCGAGGCCTACGCCGTGCTTTCGGATGAGCAAAAACGTGCGCGCTACGACGCCATGCGCTCGGGCAATCCCTTTGCCGGTGCTCCTACGGCTTCGCCCTATGGTGGCGGCTACGCCGGCAACACAGGCTATGGCAATCCCTTTGAGGGCGGCTTTCCCTTTGGTGGCGCCTGGGGCCAGCCGCGTCGCGGGCAGGCTGCCTACAATCCCGAGAACGGCGCCAACGTGGTCGTCGATATCAAACTTGACGCCAAGGAGGCCAAGGGCGGTGCCCGCAAGACCGTCCGCTACACGCGCTTCGATACGTGCGGACATTGCGGCGGCTCGGGTTCTGTCTCCTCCGAGCATGCCCATACCTGCCCAAGCTGTGGCGGCCGCGGCCACATCGACGTCGACCTGTCCTTCCTGTTTGGTGCGGGTACGTTCCAGTCGGTCTGCCCCGAGTGCGGCGGTTCCGGTAAGGTCGTGGCCGACCCCTGCCCCGATTGTGGTGGCAGCGGTCGTACTCGCGCAACCTCCGAGCAGACGATTGAGTTTCCTGCCGGCACGCACGATGGCGACGAGGTCCGCATTAGCGGCATGGGACATGCTGGCACCAACGGTGCCGCGGGCGGCGACTTGGTCGGCCGCGCCCATGTTGAAGCCGAGCGCTTGGAAGGCAAAGCTCGTACCGGTTTTTACCTGATGGGCATCCTGGCGCCGTTTTTGGTGCTGTCGGCCATTTCGGGCGTGTTCTCGGCCTTTGCCGTGATGTGCTTTATTCCGTTTACCATGGGCCTGTTTATGGTGCTTTCGGACGGTGTGCTTCATCGTAGTCTGCTGTGGTGGAAGCGCGGTGCGATGCAGTTTGCCAACGGTTTTGCCAACGGCTTCATGTTCGCGCTCGTGTCAGTTTGGTTCGCGAGCTGCTCGCAACGGGCCATGCTTTCGCCGTACCAAATGCAATAACATCAAACCCTCTGTTTGCGGCCAGCCCAGCTTGGGTATAGGACGCACTGTGACAATAATGAAAGTCGGAAGGATTCGGTCGTGTCGGAAAATAGGGATTACTACGAGGTGCTTGGCGTCGACAGGGATGCCGACGCGCGGACGATTAAGCGCGCGTTTCTAAAGAAGGCCCGTACCGTACACCCGGACGTTTCAGACGACCCCGAGGCCGAGGCCAAGTTCAAGGAGCTCAACGAGGCCTATTCCGTTCTTTCCGATGAGCAGAAGCGTGCTAATTACGACCGTTACGGCACCGCCGACGGTCCTGGTGGTTCGGGCTACGTCGATATCAACGATATCTTTGGTGGCATGGGCATGGACGACTTGTTCTCGTCGTTCTTTGGCGGCGGTGCCGGCGGTGGCGCCCGCAGCCGTCGTGAGCGTCGTCGCGGACGCGACATGGCCATCTCGCTTTCGGTGACGCTCGAGGAGGCGGCGCTCGGCTGCAAAAAGACGATCAGCTATGACCGCCTTGCTCCTTGCGAGGACTGCAATGGCACTGGTAGGGCAGAGGGCGCACAGGAAAAGCAGTGCGGCCGCTGCCACGGTACGGGCTACGTCACGACGGTTCAGCGTTCGTTCCTGGGCCAGGTTCAGTCCTCTTCGCCTTGCCCCGACTGCCACGGCGAGGGCACGGTTATCGACCATCCCTGCGAGACCTGCGACGGTCAGGGCCGCACGCCTTCGCATGAAAAGATTGACATCGATATTCCCGCCGGCGTTTCGACCGGTCGCCAGCTTCGTGTGAGTGGCTTTGGCGAGGCCGGCCTTCGCGGCGAGCCTTCGGGCGACCTGATTGTCAACGTGCGCGTTGCCGACCATGAGCGCTTTAAGCGTAACGGTGACGACCTGTACCTGGTGAGCGATATCTCGATTGCGCAGGCCGCACTCGGCTGCGAGATCGAGGTCGAGGGCATTATGCCCGACGAGGTCGTTAAGGTGACGGTTCCCGCCGGCTCCCAGTACGGCGATACCGTGAGCGTCAATAATTACGGCATGCCGCGCATTGGCGGTGGTGGTTCGCGTGGCCGCCTGATCGTGCAACTGCGCGTGGTCGTTCCCACCAATCTTTCCAATAAGCAACGCGAGCTGCTCCGTGCTTTTGCCGATGAGATGGGCGATGACGTCGCTTCCGGTAAGAAGTCGGTGACCGACCGTATTAAGAGTGCCCTCGACGATATCCTCGATTAAGGAGCCCGCGTGCTCGCACCCCATATTTCCGTCGTCAACCTCGGCTGCCGCGTCAACCGGGTTGAGTCTGACCGTATCACTGCCGATCTTATGCGTCTGGGCTTTGCTATTGTGGATCCCCAGGATGCCGATCTGATCGTCATTAACACCTGTGCCGTTACGGGCGAGGCCGAGGCCAAGACCCGTAAGGCCGTCCGTCATGCGCTGGCCCATCCTAACGAGCCCTATGTGCTTGTGACCGGTTGCGTGGTCAATTTACATCCCGAGGAGCTGCTGGAGCTTTCGGATCGCGTGATCGCCGAGCCGTCCAAGATTGATGTCGCCGAACGTGTCTGCGAGGTGCTGGGCGTTGAGTCCGATAGCGTTCCCGCCTGCAGCGATGGTGAGGTGGTCGATGCGCTCGGTCGCTCTCGCCTGGGCGTGAAGATTCAGGACGGCTGCAACCATCGCTGCACCTATTGCATTGTGTGGAAGGCACGCGGCCCCGAGCGCTCCGTGCCCGTTGAGTCCGTGCTCGAGCAAGTTCGCGAGGCCCAGGAGGCCGGCGTGCCAGAGGTGGTGCTGACCGGTGTGAACCTGGGCGCCTACGATGGCAAGAGCGCGACCGACGAGCATGTCGAAATCGATGAGCTGCTCGAGGCCATCATGGAGCGCACGTCTATCCCGCATGTGCGCATTTCCTCGGTTGAGCCCATGGATATCTCTGAGCGCCTGCTTAAGGTTATGGCGCGCTATCCGCAGCGTATCGCCCCGTTTTTGCACCTGCCCGTGCAGTCCGGCTGCACGGCGACCCTGCATCGCATGGGCCGTCCCTATAGTGCGGAGGCCTTTGAGGACACGGTGCGTATGATTCGCGCCAATCTGCCGCAGGCGTCACTTTCTTGCGACGTTATTGTCGGCTTCCCTGGCGAGACGGACGAGGAGTTCGAGGAGTCGCTGGCGCTGTGTCGCCGTGTGGGTTTCTCGCGTATGCACGTATTCCGCTACAGCAAGCGTCCCGGTACCCTTGCTGCCGAGATGCCCGACCAGGTTCCGCCCGAGGTTATGGCCGAGCGCAGCCGCCGTATGCGGGCCGCCGCACAGGAGCTCGCTATTGCCGACGCTCGCCGTCGCGTGGGCACGGTCGAGCGTGCCGTGCTCGAGTATGGCGACAACCTGACGCTCGGCTCGTTCCATCATGCCCGTCTTGACGATACCTGTGGACTTACAGCCCCGTGCCTGCTCGATGTTGCTATCATCGGAGTCGATGATTCCGGCTTGGTCCATGCACACAGGGAGGTTCATGGAAGCCTCGAAGATTAGACTTACCGTTCCCGAGGGGATTGATCCCTCGCGCGTTTTGGGCGCCGGCGACGGCGTCCTTCGTGCGCTCGAGAGCTTGGTTCGCGCCCATGTGGTCGCCCGTGGCGATAGCATCTCCGTGAGCGGCGACCCGGACGAGGTCGAACTCGTGGCGCGCTTTTTCGAGCACGCTTTTCGCGAGGCGGCCGCCGGGCGCACGCTGTCTGCCGACGATGTCTCTCGCTGCCTGGCCGTTTTGCGCGACGGTGAGCACGAGGCTACGTCGCTTCGCGATGACGTGCTGCTTTCGTATCGCGGCCGCGTCATTCGCCCCAAGACGCTCGGGCAAAAGCGCTATGTGGATGCCATCCGCTCGCATACCATCACGTTTGGCTTGGGTCCTGCCGGTACCGGTAAGACCTATCTGGCTATGGCGCTCGCCGTTGCCGCGCTCAAGCGTCACGAGGTGGGCCGTCTGATCTTGACGCGTCCGGTTGTCGAGGCGGGGGAGAATCTGGGCTTTTTGCCCGGCACCCTCGAGGAAAAGATCGATCCCTACATGCGTCCGCTTTACGACGCCCTTTTTGACATGATGGATCGCGAGCGCACCGATGAGCTTATGGAGCGCGGCGTGATCGAGATCGCCCCGCTTGCCTACATGCGCGGCCGCACGCTGAGTGATGCCTTCGTGGTGCTCGACGAGGCGCAAAATACCACGCCCGAGCAGATGAAGATGTTCCTGACACGCCTTGGGTTCAACTCCAAGTTCGTGATTACCGGCGACCTGAGCCAGCGCGACCTGGTGGGTCGTCGTGGCGGCTTGGCGGATGTCGAGAAGATTTTGGGCCGTGTCGATGATGTCGCATTTTCGCACCTCGAGCGTGCCGACGTGGTGCGCCATGCCCTGGTGGGTCGTATCGTCGAGGCATACGATACTTATGATGATGTGCGCGAGAAGCGCGTACGTGACCGAAAGGAGTCCCGTTGAGTGTGTTGATCAGCAACGATGCCGAGCTCGATACGCTGCTCGACGCGCAGGAGGTGGAGCACATCTGCGAGGTTGTGCTTGCCGCCGAGGGCGTTGAGCGTGAAGTCGAGATTTCCCTTTCGTATGTCGACGAGGACGAGATGCACGAGCTCAACCACGAGTGGCGCGGTATCGACCGCACCACCGATGTGCTCTCGTTTGAATGCGACTCGGCCTTTGACGAGGATATTCCCGCCGACGAGACGCTCGAGCTCGGCGATATCATCTTGGCCCCGCAGGTTATTGCCCGTCAGGCCCCCGGTTTTGGCAATAGCCCCGCTGACGAGTGTCGTCTGATGCTCGTACACGGCATGCTGCACCTGCTGGGCTATGACCATATCGAGGACGACGAGGCCGAGGTCATGGAGGCCCGCGAGGACGCCATCCTGCGCGATCTGGCGCTCGAGCGCGGCGAGGACCCCAAGCTAGTCCACGTCGGCCCCATCACCAACCACGCCCACGACTAGGAGCCGTCTATGATTCCCGGATCGAACAAGGACCATCCGTCCTTCTTAAAGTCGTTTTCCTACGCCATGGAGGGCTTCGTCACCGCTGTCAAGACCGAGCGCAACATTAAGGTCATGCTCGTGGCGGGCGTGTGCACCGTCATTGCCGGCTGTATCGTGGGCCTCGACATTGCCGAGTGGGCCACGATTATCATCTGTTGTGGCCTGGTGATTCACGGCGAGCTGTGCAACACCGCTATGGAGGCTATCGTCGACCTAGCGACCCAGGAGCTCCATCCGCTGGCCAAGCGTGCGAAGGACATCGCCGCCGCCTCTGTTTACATTCTTTCCATCACCGCCGCGATTGTGGGCGTGCTGGTATTTGCCCACGCGCTCGGCTTTATTTAGAAAGGGATTCCCATGTCCGACAATATGCAGCCTACCGATGAGATCCTGGACGACGAGACTTTGGACGCGGTGGATACCGAGGGGCTCGAGGATGTCGAGGAGTTCGACCCGTTTGAGGGCATGAGCGATGAGGAGCTCGACGCCCTGTGCGACGAGGACGACGGTCCTATGGGCTTTGGCGACGTGGAACCCGGTTTCCGCAGCGGCTTTGTGGCCCTGGTCGGACGCCCCAACGCCGGCAAGTCCACGCTGCTTAATGCCTGCTATGGCAAAAAGGTCGCCATCACCTCGCCGGTGGCTCAGACGACCCGTCGCCGCATGCGCGCCGTCGTCAACCGTCCCGGCTACCAGCTAGTCTTTGTCGATACCCCAGGTATTCATAAGCCCAAGGACGGCTTGGGATCCGAGCTCAACAAGAGCGCGTTGTTCGAACTGAACGATGTCGATGTCGTCGCGTTTTTGATTGATGCCACCAAACCGATCGGCAGGGGAGACGCCTGGGTTGCCGAGCGCGTCAGATGTGCCCGTTCCAAGAAGGTTCTGGTGCTCACTAAGGCCGATGAGGCCGACCCCGCACAGGTCATGGAGCAGCTTAAGGCAGCGCATGAGCTCATGGAATATGACGACGAGATTGTGACGTCGTCGGTCAAGAACTTCAACGTCGATGCCTTTATCGAGACCGTTGCGCACTTTTTGCCCGAGGGTCCGCGTTGGTTCCCAGAGGACATGGGTACCGACGCTTCCGACGAGACGCTCGTTGCCGAGTTTGTGCGCGAGAAGGTCTTGCGCCGCACCCGTGATGAGATTCCGCACTCCGTTGGTGTGATCTGCGATGCGCTCGAGCAGACCAAGAAGGTACTGCGTGTGCACGCCACCATTTACGTCGAGCGCGAGGGCCAAAAGGGCATCATCATCGGTAAGGGCGGCGAGATGATCAAGCATATCGGTATCGACGCCCGTCGCGATCTTGAGCGTATCTTTGGCACGCAGGTCTTTTTGGAGCTGGACGTGAAGGTCAAGGCCGGCTGGCGTGACGACGAGGCTCAGATTCGCCGCTTTGGCTACAACGCCGAGGACTAAGGACGTGCGGCGCGCATGGCAGGCTCCCGGACATATCGCACGAAGGTGCTCGTCCTCGATAAGACCAAGCTTAAGGAGACCGACCTGATCTTGACGATGCTTGATGAGCGGGGTCGGCAGGTTCGTGCCGTGGCAAAGGGCGCCCGCAAACCCGGTGGGCGCCTGGCTGCGCGCTGCGAGCTGTTCTGTACCGTTGATATGCTGCTTGCGCATGGACGGTCGCTCGACGTGGTTTCCCAGGCCGAGCTTATGGAGGCTCCGCTCGGCGTTGCGCCCGATTACGAGACGACCTGCGCCGCAAGTGCGATCGCCGAGGTCGCGCGCGTGTGCTCGTTCGAGGACGCCGAGGACCCGTTTACCTTTGCTATAACGCAGCGAGCGCTTGCCCTGGTGGGCAGTGGGCTCGACGCGGCACACATGGATCTACTTGTGGCGGCATATGTCTTTAAGCTGCTGTCGCACGTTGGCTATCGACCCGATTTTTCGGCCTGCGTGCTGTGCGGAGACCCCATGTTGTCGTATTTTTCGCCCCAGGCGGGCGGTCTCATGTGCGGGTCGTGCGCTTCGAGCGTTCCGGGTGCCGAGCTGGTGTCGACCGGTGAGGTCGCGTGGCTGCGCGCCCTCATGTCCATGACCTTCGATGCGCTCATGGCCGAGAGGGTCGACCCCCATACCGCAGCCTTTTTGTTGGGGCTTTCGCATGTTTGGGCTGCGACGCACACCGATCAGCGCCTCCGTGCGATGGAATTCATGTTGGGTCGGTGATGATGCGCAGGCACGGGCTGCTTGTGGTAACATACCGACCTGTTGGTACCTCGACCTTGGTTGCTCGCTCCACCGGCGGCTTCCCAGTCCGAGGCGAATCGAGTCGCCCGAGGGCGACGTAAAACGAAAGGTGAAACAATGACTGTTTCCAAAGAGCGCAAGGCGGAGCTGACTGCCCAGTTCGGTAACACCCCGGTCGACACCGGCAACCCCAAGGTTCAGGTCGCCATCCTGACTGAGCGCATCAAGGAGCTGACCGAGCACATGAAGTCCCACCAGAAGGACTTCCACACCCGTCGTGGCCTGCTCATGCTCGTCGGCCGTCGTCGTCGTCTTCTCTCCTACATCAAGAAGAGCGACATCGTCGAGTACCGTGAGCTCATCAAGGCTCTGGGCATCCGCGACAACATCCAGTAGGATTTGTACATGCTAAGAGCGTCCTGCGCAGCGGGGCGCTCTTTTTGTGTAAGGGCGTGAACAATCACGCTCTGAAGCGTGGCGGGGGCAGGGGGCTCGCGTCACATGAGAAGGCCGCAGGCAAGGGGCCTGTGGGGTAAAGGAGAACAATGACACTCGTATCCAAGACCTTTGAGCTGTACGGTAAGACCTACACCTTTGAGTCCGGCGAGCTTGCCAAGCAGGCCACCGGCGCCTGCCTGGTCAAGCAGGGCGACACCACGATGCTCGACACCGTGGTCGTCTCCAAGGAGCGCAAGAACTACGACTTCTTCCCGCTGACCGTCGACTTCAACGAGAAGATGTACGCCGCCGGCCGCATCCCGGGTGGTTACCTCAAGCGTGAGGGCCGTCCCAGCGAGAAGGCCACGCTCACCGCGCGCATGATCGACCGTCCGATTCGCCCGAGCTTCCCTGACGGCTTCCGCAACGAGGTGCACATCGTCGCCACCTCGCTCGTCGCCGACCAGGTCAACCCTTTCGACGTCATCAACGTCATGGGTGCCTCTCTGGCCATGACGCTCGGCGGCGTGCCCTTCGAGGGCCCGCTTGCTTGCGTGCGCATCGGCCGTAACGTGGAGACCGGCGAGTTTATCGTCAACCCCACCTACGAGGAGCGCGAGAACTCCGATCTGGACCTGGAGCTGGGCGGCTCTGCCGACTTCATCTCGATGGTCGAGGCCGGCGCCGAGGAGATCTCCGAGGACGACATGCTCGCCGCCATGAAGTTTGGCCAGGAGGCCCTTGCTGCTTTTTGCCAGGCTCAGGACGAGTTCGTCGCCGAGTGGGAGCAGGTCAACGGCCCCATCGTCAAGAAGGAGTACCCGCTCGACCAGCCCGTCGAGGAGGTCCAGGAGCGCATCTTCGCCCACTACGACGAGATGGCTGCCGCCCTGCGCGACGCCGACAAGCTTTCCCGTATCGGCAAAGTCGAGGCTCTGAAGGAGTCCATCCGTGCCGAGTTCACCGAGGAGGAGCAGGCCGCTTGGGAGCGCGAGATCCCCGTGGCGCTCAAGAAGCTCGAGAAGAAGGCCATGCGCACCATGGTCGTCGAGACCGGCGAGCGCGTCGACGGCCGTGCCGCCGACGAGATCCGCCCCATCATGGTGAAGGACAACTACCTGCCGCTCGTTCACGGCTCCGGTCTGTTCCAGCGTGGCCAGACCCAGGTGCTTTCCGTCCTGTCGCTCGGCATGCTCAACGAGGGCCAGCGTCTGGATACCATCGAGCCCACCGAGGGCAAGCGCTACATGCACCACTACAACTTCCCGCCGTTCTGCACCGGCGAGACCGGCCGCATGGGCAGCCCCAAGCGCCGCGAGATCGGTCACGGCAATCTGGCCGAGCGCGCTCTGCTTCCGGTGCTTCCCGACGAGAACGAGTTCCCCTACGCCATCCGCGTCGTCTCCGAGGTCATGGAGTCCAACGGCTCCTCTTCGATGGCTTCGACCTGCGGCTCCACGCTCGCCCTTATGGACGGCGGCGTGCCCATTAAGCGCCCGGTCTCCGGTATCGCCATGGGCCTGATCCAGGAGGAGGGCAAGACCGTGGTCCTGTCCGACATCCAGGGTCTCGAGGACTTCCTGGGCGACATGGACTTTAAGGTCACTGGCACCACCGAGGGCATTACCGCTCTGCAGATGGACAACAAGGCCACCGGCCTTACCTTCGACATCCTGGCCCGCGCCCTGCAGCAGGCCAAGGAGGGTCGTGCCTTCATTCTGCAGAAGATGCTCGATGTGATCCCCGAGCCGCGCCACACCACGCGCAGCACCGCTCCGCGTATCGTCTCCATCCAGGTTCCGACCGACAAGATTCGCGACGTCATCGGTTCCGGCGGTAAGGTCATCCGCGGTATCCAGGACGAGACCGGCGCTTCGGTCGACATCCAGGAGGACGGCACCGTCTTTGTCGGCGGCACCGGCGAGTCCGTCGACCAGGCCGTCGAGCGCATCAAGCTCATCATCAAGGTTCCCGAGCCGGGCGAGGAGTACACCGGTCGCGTGGTCTCCATTCAGCCCTTTGGCGCCTTCGTCAACCTGCTGCCCGGCAAGGATGGCCTGCTGCACATTTCCCGCGTCGCCAAGGGCCGCGTGGAGAAGGTCGAGGACGTCCTCAACGTGGGCGACGAGGTCAAGGTCGTCGTCATCGAGGTCGACGATCGCGGCAAGATCTCGCTCGATCGTCTTGACAAGCCCGAGGCCCCTGCTCGTGCCGAGGGTGCCTCCGAAGGCGACGGCGAGCACTTCCAGCGCCGTGAGCGTCCGCGTCGCGAGCGCTCCGAGCGCAGTGATCGCCCGCGCCGTCCCGGCGACAACGGAGGCCGCAAGCCCCGCCGCCACCACGACGCCGAGTAACAGCTCCACATAAGCAGTTCAACAAGGGCGACCCCGGACAGGGGTCGCCCTTTTGCTATTCCCGGTGGGGTCCGCGGATAAAGTTTCCTGCTCTACAGTCCTGCTCACGACGGAGGCCACATTAAGTGGCCTCCTGTTCGTGCGGAACTCGCGATAAACTTTATCCGCGGACCCCACCGGGAATAGCAAAAGGGCTGGTTGGTGCGGGTTTCGATTTTGTCAGACAGTCTATTCAGTTATCTGAATTTAGATCTTTAGATAAACGCATGTGCGGCATTATCCCAGATAAAACCGGCCAAAATAAACCTGTCCCTAATTTTCAGGTCTGGGGCCATCGGGGGCCGGGGCGGGTTAAGTTTGTCGCGAGTTCCGCACGCAAAGGAAAGCACTTAATGTGCTTTCCGTCTTGCGCAGGACTGTAGAGCAGCAAACTTAACCCGCCCCGGCCCCCGATGGCCCCAGACCGGCGGGATGGACCAGTTCAGATGGGGCTTTGATGCATGGGTGGTCTGTTGTTGTGCAAATGGGTATCATACTCTGGTTATTGCATCGACTCTGTGATGCATGTTTGTACGTTCCCGACGGTCGGTTTGCCAGAAGCGCCCCGTCGGTTGTTCCAGACCCGTTTCGAAGAAAGGAAACCACACTAACCTATGGCAGCTAAAAAATCATCTCCCTTGAAGATCATCCCGCTCGGCGGCCTTGACGGCATCGGCAAGAACATGACGGTCTTCGAGTGCGGCGACGACATGGTGCTCGTCGACGCCGGTCTCATGTTCCCGGATGACTCCCAGCCCGGTATCGACCTGGTGCTTCCTGACTACACCTACGTTCTTGAAAACGAGGAGAAGCTCCGCGGTATCGTCGTCACCCACGGCCACGAGGACCATACCGGTTCGCTTCCGTATCTGCTGCAGGACCTCAACAATAAGGTTCCCATCTTCTCGAGCAAGCTGACGCTCGGTTTTATCGAGGGCAAGCTCTCCGAGTTCCGCATCCGTGCGCCCAAGTTCCGTGAGGTCAAGGGCGGCAGCCACGTCAATTTGGGTGGCATCTCGCTCGACTTCTTCTCGATGACGCACTCCATCCCCGGCGCTCTGGGCGTGTTCATTCGCACCAACCAGGGCACCGTTATGCACACCGGCGACTTTAAGCTCGACCAGACGCCCATCGATGGTGTCACGCCCGACTATGCCGCTATCAGCCGCTTTGCCAAGCAGGGCATCGACCTGCTGCTGTCCGACTCCACCAACGCCACGGTTCCCGGCTTTACTAAGTCCGAGGCCGAGGTTGGTCCCAACCTGCTGCACGCCATCAAGAACGCCCCGGGTCGCGTGTTCATCGCGTCGTTCTCGAGCCACATTCATCGCCTACAGCAGATCTGCGATGCCGCCCGTAAGTGCGGCCGTAAGGTCGTTGTGACCGGTCGCTCCATGCTCACGAACACCCGCGTGGCGCGTGAGCTGGGCTACCTCAACATCGACGATGCCGATATCATTGATGCCTTCGATATCGATAACCTGCCCGACGACAAGATCGTCGTCATGTGCACCGGTTCGCAGGGCGAGCCGCTGTCGGCCCTGTCCCGCATGGCCAACGGCGAGCACAAGACGCTCTCTATCCACGAGGGCGATACCGTCATCCTCTCGGCAACTCCCGTTCCCGGCAACGAGAAGGCCGTCCAGCAGGTTGTCAACAGCCTAGCCAAGCTCGGCTGCGACGTGTGGGATAAGAACCGCGCTCTCGTTCACGTCTCCGGTCACGGTAGCCAGGAGGAACTCAAGCTCCTGATGGCCATGGCCAAGCCCACCTACTTTATGCCGGTTCACGGCGAGGCCGTGCATCTGCGTGCCCATGCCCAGCTTGCTCGTAAGATGGGCATCAAGGATGATCACATCTTTATCCTCGATAACGGCGACACGCTCGAGATGCGCGGCGGTATCGTCAAGCGCGGTACGCCTGTCGAGTCCGGCGTCGTCTACGTCGACGGCCTGCGTATCGGCGATACCGACCCCATCGTCTTGCGCGATCGCCAGAAGCTCGCCAACGACGGTATGGTTACCGCTGTTGCCATTGTCTCGCTCAAGCACAAGAAGATCGAGGCCATCGAGTTCTCGGGCCGCGGCGTCTCGTTTGCCATCGACGACCAGTTCTCCGAGGATGCCTCCGCGTCCATTATGAAGACGATCGAGAAGGGCAAATTTAGCTTTACGAGCAGCGGCTCCGATGCCATTCGCAAGGCCGTGCGCGATTCGCTCTCCAACTTTATTTGGAGCCGTACGCGCACCCGTCCGATGATCATCCCGGTCGTCATGGAGGTTTAGTTTGGCGCGTGGATCTGCACAAAACGCCAAAGGCAATAAGGCCAATAACCAACCGGCATCTGCTAAGGGTGCCGGTTCTCATCTGCGTGCCAATAAGGGCCACGAGGCGGACTTCGACGATTTTGAGCCTTTGGTTGAGCCCTCGGCCAACCGTGATATCGCCGGCGTGGTCATCGCCGTTTTGGCGATTGCGTCCTTCATTGCCGTGATTTCGCCGGCGACCGCACCCGTTACGGCTGCGGTTGCCGGTTTCTACCACCTGGGCTTTGGTCTGGGCGCCTACGTGCTGCCGATCGTCATTTTGCTGTTTGCCGCCACGCTCTTTTTAGGCGAGGACTCGCCGCTCAACGTACGCTCTGTTGCGGGCGGCGCCGTGGTCTTTATCGCCGTCGTCTCCATTCTTTCGCTGATGGTGCCGGGTACGAGTGTCTCTTGTGACCTTATGTTCACGCCGCAAAATTTGTCCGCCTCGGGTGGCTACATCGGTGCGTTTATTGCGAGTGCGCTGCAGAATGCCCTGGGTAAGCCTATCGCGATGGTAGTCCTGTTGGGCTTTGTCGTCGTGGGCTTGGTCATCATCGGCTTTTCGGTTGGCGGCGTTTTGCGCTCTGCTCGCGACCGTGCGGCCGATTTTGCCGAGCGCCGTCGTGCCGATGTCAACGCCAGCCCGTGGGGTGACGACGAAGCCCTGTCGGTGCCCGGCGTTGCCCGTCCGCACCTGAGCATTCTTCGTCAAAAGGGCTCCGATGCTGCCGTGACCACGGTCATGGGCAACGATGTGGACCCGGTTTTGGATGATGACGACGAGGACGAGAATCCGTTTGTCGACGTGTCCGAGTCGGTTGAGGCTGAGCGCGCTAAGACGACGCTGCTGCCGCGCCGCCATGCCAAGAAGGGCAAGGCTGCGCCTAAGCTCAATACAAGCGAGCCCGACCCGTCTTGGTCCGATAGCGAGATTGAGCTCACCGAGGGCGATGACGAGGATGACGAGGCTCCGATTGAGACCACAAAGACAACTTTGCTGCCGCGCCGCCATGCAAAGCGCGACCAGGTAACCGGTCAGCTTTCGATGGAAGACGACCCCGATAAGATCGACGAGTCCGAGCCGCCGTTTGCCGTGAATCCTGTTTCGGCAGCACCTCAGATCCCCGACTTCTTGAAGCATCCCAAGGTTGCCGATGCGTCTGCCTCGAGTGCTGTCGAATCGGCTGCGGCTAGCGATGGGGGAGCGGACGGTGGCGCCGCAGATAACGAGGGCGAAGAAGAGGACGGCCTCAAGCTTCCGCCGCTCGAGATCCTGCACGCCAACCCGCAGTCGGCGTCCTCCGCGTCTTCGGACAAGGAGCTGGAACAGACTGCCGAGTCACTGCAATCCACCTTGCTTGAGTTTGGCCGCAGTGCCCGCGTGGTCGGCTGGATCGCCGGCCCCACGGTTACGACCTTTAAGCTTCAGCCCGGCGAGGGCGAGCGCGTGAGTAAGATTTCGAGCCTTGAGGACGATATCGCGCTTTCGCTCGCTGCCCAGTCGGTGCGCATCTTTGCCCCGATCCCCGGTACCTCGCTTGTGGGTATCGAGATCCCCAATCGCAAGCGCCAGAACGTCAACCTGGGCGACGTGCTGCCCTATGTGAAGGGCGGTCCGCTCGAGCTGGCCATCGGTCGCGATGCCGAGGGTACGCCGGTCGTCGCCGACCTCGCCAAGATGCCCCACCTGCTGATCGCCGGCACGACCGGTTCTGGTAAGTCGGTGATGATCAACTCCATCATCACGACCCTGCTCATGCGCGCGCTTCCCGAGGACGTTCGCCTGATCATGGTCGACCCCAAGCGCGTCGAGCTTGCGGGCTATAACGGTCTGCCGCATCTTTACGTGCCTGTAGTGACCGAGCCCAAGCAGGCCGCGAGCGCCCTGCAATGGGCCGTGTCCGAGATGGAGCGTCGCCTGAAGGTCTTCGAGCGCCTTAACGTGCGTAAGATCTCGACCTACAACGAAAAGCAGGCCGCCGGCGAGTTCGAGCATTACGATAACCCGCCGCTAAAGATGCCCTATCTGGTCATTATCATCGACGAGCTCTCGGACCTGATGATGGTCGCCGGTAAGGATGTCGAGGCCTCGATCGTGCGTATTGCACAGCTGGGCCGTGCCGCCGGTATCCACCTTATCGTGGCCACGCAGCGCCCCAGCTCCAACGTGGTGACGGGCCTCATTAAGGCCAACATCACCAACCGCATCGCCTTTAACGTCGCCACGGGCATCGACTCGCGCGTCATCATCGACCAGATGGGTGCCGAAAAGCTCACCGGTTTGGGCGACATGCTGTTCTCCAAGGTCGACTGGGGCAAGCCTCGCCGTATTCAGGGCTGCTTTGTCTCGGACGATGAAATCAACGAGATTGTCGAGTTCGTCAAGTCGCAAAGCGAGCCCGACTACCATGAGGAGATCCTGTCGGCTGTGGCGCCCGCTTCCATGTCCATGGCGGGTGGCGGCATTGTCCGCACCGGAGTTGCCGAGCCTCAGGACGACGACCCGCTTATCTGGGAAGCTGCTCATATTGTGGTGGAATCGCAGCTTGGCTCCACATCTGGCCTGCAACGTCGTCTGAAGGTTGGCTATGCGCGTGCCGGGCGTATTATGGACATGCTGGAAGAAAAGGGTGTCGTCGGCCCGCCCGACGGTTCCAAGCCGCGCGAGGTCCTGTTGGACGAGGAGGGGCTTGCCGCGCTGGAGTCTGTCGACGCCGAGATGGCACGTGAAGATCGTGAGTTTGGAGGATTCTGATGGCTGCACGCTTTGGTGACATGCTGCTCGAGCAGCGTCGCCGAATGGGCCTTTCCATTCAGCAGGTCGCCAACACCATCAAAATCAGGCCGCAGATCATCGAGTTTTTCGAGACCGGTAACTTTGCTTCGATGCCACCGCGCGGCTATGCGCAGGGCATGATTTCGAGCTATGCTCGCTTTTTGGGCCTCAATCCGCGCGATGTCGTTAATGCCTACTTTGACGACCTGATGGCATACGAACGCGAGACGTCGCAGCAGGGCGGTCGTTTCCAGGACGCCGCCGGCTACGTCAATTCGCGTTCCTCGGTCGATAACGGGCGCTTCCTGATGGTTCAGGGCGGTCGTTCGACCCGCTATGGACAGCGTCCTCAGCAGGCCGGTTATATTACCGAGACGGGTTCGGGCGAGGAGATTCGCTCACAGCGTGACCGGTTCCGCAGTACGCCGATGCCTGAGGACCGTGCGCTTCCCGCTGCCCGCGGCGTGGCGCGTGACCCTCGTGCCGGCTACGGCGACGGCGGCTATTCCGATCGCGGTTACCGTGGTGCCTCTACGGGACGCTCTCGCGGTGGCTATGCGGATGCCGATACCACGCAGGTAACGCCGCGTCTCCGCTCTCAGTCGCAGCCGTATGGCCAGCGCTCTTCGGTTCCGCGTTCGGGCCAGCGTAGCTATCAAGGCCGCGGTGAACTTGCGCCCCGCTCGGGTCAGCGCAGCCTTCAGGGCCAGGGTGGCTATCGCGGCCGTTCCGATAGCAATCGTGGCCGTATGCCTCAGGGAGGCGGCCGCAGCAGTTCCGGTCGTGGACGCGGCGGATCACGTACTCCTCAAAACAACGGGCTCGATCCGCGTATCGTCTACGCCGGCATCGGTGCCGTGGCGTTGCTGCTGATCGTGCTCATCGTGGTGCTTCTGCGCGGCTGCGCATCTTCGACGCCCGAGACCACGCCCGAGACGCCCGCTGCTACCAAGACGACGACCAAGAAGTCTTCTAAGAAGTCCGAAACGGTCGACGAGGACGAAGACACCGATGAGGCGACGGATGAGTCGACTGATTCGGACGCTACCAAGACGACGGCCAAGAAGGAAGAGAACGAGGTCACGAAGGTCAAAGTCTCCGTTGCCAAGGGAAAGACCGCGTGGATTGAGGTCAAGGTTGACGGCAAGTCGGTCTATGGCGCCCAGGCGACTGGCCCCTTTGAGCAGGAGTACACGCCCGAGTCTTCGATCGAGATCACCACGTCCAAGCCTTCCGATGTCACCGTTACCAAGAACGGTGAAAAGGTTCGTTACGATACCAAGACCTCGGGCGTGGCGCGTGTGACGATCACCGTTCCCAAGAAGGAGACGTCTGATTCCGAGAATGGTGAAAGTTCTGATGGTACCGACACCACCGATGGTACCGATACCACAGACGGTACCGATGCCCAGTCCACGGATGGCGCCGATACCGCAACTGACGGTCAGACACCCACCGATTCTACCGACTATTCGTACGATAGCTACTAGGCCGCTCGTACGCGAAAGGAAACATCATGGCTAAAGATTCCAGCTTCGACGTCGTGTCCGAGGTCAACATGCAAGAGGTCGACAACGCCTTCCAGCAGACCACGCGCGAGATTTCCCAGCGCTATGACCTTAAGGATTCCGGCGCCACGATCGAGCTTTCGAAGGGCGAAAAGCTCTTTACGATCAACGCCCCGGCCGACTTTGTCTCCAAACAGATTGTCGACGTGCTGAGCTCCAAGCTCCTCAAGCGCGGCATCGACCTCAAGGCCGTCTCGTGGGATGCTCCGCAGGCGGCATCGGGCGGCACCGTGCGCGTGCTCGGCCATATCGTCGAGGGTATCGACCAAGCGACCGCCAAGAAGATCAACAAGGACATCAAGGACCAAAAGCTTAAGGTCAAGGTGACCATCGAGGCCGACAAACTGCGTGTTTCCTCTGCTTCGAAGGACGCGTTGCAGACCGTGATCCAGTTCCTGCGCGACCAGGATTACGGCCAGCCGCTGCAGTTCACCAACTACCGCTAATATCAATCGAAAGGACTGCTCTCCAACATGGATACACCGTTGGGCTCCGTGCTCTACATCACTCTCGGGTGCGCTAAGAACGAGGTTGACACCGACCGCATGCGTTCTCTTTTGACCGCCGCGGGCTACGAGGAGGCATTCGACCCGCAGGATGCCGATATCGCCATCGTCAATACTTGCTCGTTCCTCGCCTCCGCAACGTCCGAGAGCATCGAGACCACGCTCGAGCTCGCCAACGAGGTTCAGGACGGCGTTCGTTCTTGCCCCATCGTCATGTGCGGCTGCGTGCCGTCGCGCTATGGCGATGACCTGCCTGACGAGCTGCCCGAGGTCGCTGCCTTTGTGAAGGCCGACGAGGAAGACGGCATCGTGTCGGTCATCGATGGCGTGCTGGGTGTCGAGCGTGAGATTGCAGCCTATATCCCGCAGGTCAAACGTACCGTCGAGGGTGCTGTCGCCTACGTCAAGATTTCCGATGGCTGCAACCGCTTCTGCAGCTTCTGCATGATTCCCTACATCCGCGGCCGCTATCATTCGCGCAATGCCGAGAGCATCATCTCCGAGGTGCGCGACCTGGTTGCCGGCGGTGTGCGCGAGATCGTGCTGATCGGCCAGGACACGGGCATCTGGGGTACCGACTTTGCCGACGAGGACGTCGCCGGTGGCTCGCCGCGCAATCTGGCGCAGCTGCTGCGTGCCGTCGCCGAGGCCGTGCGCCCGCACAACGTCTGGGTCCGCGTGCTCTATCTGCAGCCCGAGGGCATGACTGACGAACTCATCGAGACGATTCGCGATACGCCCGAGGTGCTGCCCTATATCGATATCCCCGTGCAGCACTGCGACGCGCGCATTCTCAAGGCCATGCGTCGCTCCGGTTCGCGCCAGGAGCTCGAGGATCTGTTCCGCGACCTTCGCGAGCGCATCCCCGGCATCGTGATTCGTTCCACGGCCATGGTCGGCTTCCCGACCGAGACCGACGACGAGTTCCGCGATCTTATCGACTTTATGGACACCGTCGGCTTTGACTACACGAGTGTCTTTGCCTACTCGCAGGAGGAGGGCAGCCTGGCCGCTAAGATGGAGGGTCAGGTCGACGAAGAGGTCAAGCTCGAGCGCGCCCAGGAGGCCATGGACCTGGCCGAGTCGCTCGGTTTTGCCGCCACCGCCGCACATGTGGGCGAGCGCGCCCAGGTAATCGTCGACGGTATCGAAGAGACCGAGGATGGCGCCGAGCTGATCGGCCATGCCTGGTTCCAGGCGCCCGATTCCGATGGCGCGGTGCATCTGGACGCCAGCGAGGCGTCCGTGGGCGATATTCTGACCGTCGAGTTTACCGATAGCTTCTGCTATGAGCTTATCGGTCATGTTGTGGAGTAGGAGAGCGTCGTGGCTAACGAGAGAAATAAGGAACTGACGAGTGTCTGGACGCCCGCCAACATCGTGACGTGCGTTCGCATCGTCTTTATCCCGGTGTTCATGATTGTGTCGGCGCTTTCTCACACGAGTGTTGCCGGTACGGATTGGAGCACCTTCGACGGCCCGCTCGCCGCCGCTGCCTTCATTCTGTATGTGATCCTGTCGTGCACCGATAAGGTCGACGGTTATCTGGCGCGTTCGCGCAACGAGATCACCGACTTCGGTAAGTTCTTGGACCCCATCGCCGATAAGCTGCTCGTGTTCTCGGCCCTGCTGCTGTTCTTGGATTTTGGCGCGGTGACCGTGTGGTCCGTGTTCATTATCCTGTTCCGTGAGCTTCTGGTGAGCGCCCTTCGCATGGTCGCGAGTGCGGCCGGTGTGGTCGTTGCGGCCGATAAGCTCGGCAAGTATAAGACGGCAACCACGATGGTCTCCATTTGCGGTTACCTGTGCGTTTTTGCTATGGCCGGCTTGCACCTTGGCCCGGTGGCGCTGACGCTCGGCATCTACTCGGTGTCGCGCTTCCTGTACGCCGTTGCCGTTGTCCTGACCGTTATCTCGGGCGCCCAGTACTTCTGGAACTGCCGCAAGATTGTCTTTTCGGTCTAGGTCCTGGTGGGTATGACGGACTCTTTTGAGCAGATTTCCGCACATAACGAGGAGCTGGCGCGTGATATTGTCGAGCGCGCGAGCGCTCGGGGCGTGACGGTTTCGACGGCTGAGTCGCTGACGGCGGGTATGATCGCCTCGACGATTGCCGATATCCCGGGCGCCTCGGCGGTGCTGCGTGGCGGTGCGGTGACCTATTGCGATGAGATTAAGCATCGTGTTCTTGGTGTTGAGCAGGAGACGCTCGACCGCTATACCGCGGTGTCGCATCAGACCGCGCGCGAGATGGCGGTGGGTTCGCTGGAGCTGTACCAGAGCGATATTGCAGTGAGCGCAACGGGTTATGCCGGCCCCGGCGGTGGCACTGAGGACGATCCGGCGGGCACTTTCTATATTGGCTGTGCGCATCGTTCCGCCGATGGGGGCGTGCCGGTCGTGGACTCTGTGCGCTGCCACTATGAGGGCGACCGTTCGTGTGTTCGTGCCCATGCGGTCACGGAGGCATTGGGTCGCATTGCCCTTGTGCTCAACTCTATGGAATAGACGTGTTTTAAGGGGCCTCCGAGCCCCTTAATTGTGGAGATAGGGACCTAAGGCTCATTTGGCGTTTGTGCTGGTTGTAGATGTATTTTTGCCTTCCTTGCTCTTATTTGTTCCTTTGTGGTCAAGCATTTGGTCAGTGTTTGGTCGGCGTTTGGTTGGGTTTTGGAAAGACCGCCTGCATATGATTGGCCTGAACGGTTGACCACGAACAGCCGTTCGTTTATTATCGATGCAGGTTGTTAAGAGGAGGGCTATTCATGGCCAAGAATTCAGGTCCCGTACGTACCGTTCATGCTCGCACGACGGGTAAAGAGCGCGATGAGATGATCGCCACCACCAAGGCCGAGATCGAGAAGAAATTCGGCCAGGGTTCCATCATGAGGTACGGCGACGGTGGTCCCGAGCTCGAGGTCGAGGCCATTCCCACGGGCGCCCTGGCCCTCGATGCCGCGCTGGGTATCGGCGGTGTGCCGCGCGGCCGAATCGTCGAGATCTACGGTCCCGAGTCCTCCGGTAAGACTACGCTTTCGCTCGAGATCTTGGCCGAGGCCCAGGCAATGGGTGGCGTTGTGGCATTTATCGATGCCGAGCACGCGCTCGATCCCACGTATGCCGCGCGCATCGGTGTGGATATCGACGAGGTGCTCATTTCCCAGCCCGATACGGGTGAGCAGGCGCTCGAAATCGTTGACATGCTTGTGCGTTCCGGCGCCATCGATGCCATCGTCGTCGACTCCGTCGCCGCGCTGACCCCGCGTGCCGAGATCGAGGGAGAAATCGGCGACACTACGGTCGGTCTTCAGGCTCGCCTGATGAGCCAGGCGCTCCGCAAGCTCGCCGGCTCGCTGTCCAAGTCCAACACGACGTGCATCTTCATTAACCAGCTGCGTGAGAAGATCGGCGTCATGTTCGGCAACCCCGAGACTACGACGGGCGGTCGCGCCCTTAAGTTCTTCTCTTCGGTTCGTATCGACATTCGCCGCATCGACAGCATTAAGCTTAAGGACGAGGTTATCGGTAACCGCGTGCGCGCCAAGGTCGTTAAGAACAAGGTGGCGGCTCCGTTCCGTTCTGCTGAGTTCGACATCATGTACGGTACGGGCATCTCTAAGGAGGGCTCGATTCTGGACATGGCTGTCGAGTGCGGCATCTGCAAGAAGATGGGCTCCTGGTTTGCCTATGGTGAGGACAAGCTCGGCAACGGTCGCGAGGCCGCCAAGGCGTTCCTGCGCGAACACCCCGATTGTGCCGACGAGATTGAGCATAAGGTCCGCCTTGCCTGCGGACTTGAGTTTGATGACGATGCTCCGTCCGAGGTCGAGCTGACCGATCAGCCTGCGCCTGAGGAGTTTGATGAGCTTTACGCCATCGATGGTTCCGCCATGCTCGATGATGACGACGAGTAGCGGTTACGCTCATGTCGTATACGGTGACCGAGGCCACGGTCGTCTTTCCCGATAAGAAGGCGGCCTCCTCGTTCTCGAGCGGGTATGCGTCCAAAAAGCCTTGCGCACATATCGATTGTGAGCTTGAGGGCGGTTTTGAGCGGTCCATTTGGATTCCCGTGCGGGTCGCGCGCCTGTATGTCAAAAACCGCCCCGATCTTCCCTGTGATTGGGGCAACTTTCGTGAGGCGGTGCAGTTCATCGAGCGTAAATGTGCACTTACCATGGTGACCGAGATGTTATCGCGCCGCGACCATGCGACGGGCGAGGTCCGTGACAAGCTGGCTCGCTACGGCTTTCACCAGCCCGCAATCGATTTCGCCGTCGAGCGCGCTACCGAGTATCACTTTTTAGACGAGAACCGCTTTTGCTCGTACTTTATCGAGGAGCGCAAGCGGCGCGGTTGGGGACAGCGCAAAATCGAGACCGAGCTCAAGCGCCGTCATGTCGTGCTCGATGACATTCCCGGTTATCCCCAGGATTATTTTGCCGTCGAAGACGATTTGGCGCGTGCGTCAGCCCTGCTCGCCAAGCGGCGTGTTCCAGAGACGCGCGCATTCGAAAAACTGGTTCGGTTTTTGATGGGCAAGGGCTTCTCTTATCACGTCGCCGCCGATGCCGTTAAGGCACGTCTCGATGCCGAACGCGAGGAATGTGCGGTTTAGGCGTATGCGTTTTGTGGCCCTGCCGTTCACCGCGTTTTAGCCGCCGTGCCGGGGCCATTTATTTGACAGTTGTTGTGGTTCAACGTACGATAAACACTGTCATTTGCTTTGTGATATGTGCTCATCTGTGATGAGTTTGTTTATATGTTTATCTGTATCCGACCCGCATAAGCTGCGCCCATATTACTCAAATGTCGCGAGCCGTTCGTAAGGACGGTTCGCTTTGTTGTGTAACGAATCCATAAAAAGGAGTGAGCATGCCTATCATCGCAGCGCTCGTTGGCATCGTTTTGGGTGCCATCGCCGCCATTGCCTACATGCGCACCGCCAAGCAGGGTAGTCTTCACGAGGCCGACGAAAAGATCCAGTCGGCACACGCACAGGCTGAGTCCCTGATCGGTGATGCTAAGCGTCAGGCCGAGACCCTCAAAAAAGAGGCTCTGCTCGAGGCTAAAGAGGAGATCATCAAGAACAAGCAGGCCGCCGAGGCCGAGGACAAGCAGCGTAAGAGTGAGATTCGTACGCTCGAGAACCGTGTGATGCAGCGCGAGGAGTCCCTTGATCGCCGAAACGACGCTCTCGACAAGCGTGAGCACCAGCTGTCTAGCCAGGCCGGTCAGGTCGAGAAGCGCTCCCGCGAGCTTGAGGAGCTCTGCGCCAAGCAGACCTCCGAGCTCGAGCGTATCGCCGACCTGACCCGCGAGGACGCCCACAAGGAGCTCCTCGATAAGGTTCGCGGCGAGGTCACCCACGAGGCTGCCACGATCATTCGCGAGTCCGAGCAGCAGGTTCGCGCCGAGTGCCACAAGACCGCCCAGGAGATTCTGTCCCTGGCGATTCAGCGCTGCGCTGCCGACCACACTGCCGAGGTCACCGTTACCTCCGTGCATATTCCCTCTGATGACCTCAAGGGCCGTATCATCGGTCGCGAGGGTCGCAACATCCGGACCTTCGAGCAGGTTTCCGGCGTCAACCTCGTGATCGACGACACGCCCGAGACCGTCGTTCTTTCGAGCTTCGACCCGGTCCGTCGTGAGACCGCCCGTGTTGCCCTCGAGAACCTCATCGCCGACGGCCGCATTCACCCCGCCCGCATCGAGGAGATGTATCACAAGGCTGCCGACCTGGTTCAGCAGCGCGTGCGCGAGGCTGGCGAGCAGGCTGCCTTCGATACCGGCATCCACGACCTGCACCCCGAGATCGTCAAGACCCTTGGTGCCCTGCGCTATCGTACCTCGTTTGGTCAGAACGTGCTTCAGCACTCCCTCGAAGTCTCTGACCTGTGCGGCGTGATGGCTTCCGAGCTTGGCCTGGACGTTGTGACCGCCAAGCGCGCCGGCCTGCTGCACGACCTGGGCAAGGCAATCGACCATGACGTCGAGGGCCCGCATGCCGTCATCGGCGCCGAGCTTGCCCGCCGTTATGGCGAGAAGCCCGTTATCGTTCACGCTATCGAGGCTCACCATGCCGATGTCGACCCCAACACGGTGCTCGATGTCCTGGTACAGGCCGCCGATGCCGTCTCCGCCTCTCGCCCCGGTGCCCGTCGCGAGTCTGCCGAGAACTACATCAAGCGTCTTGAGAAGCTCGAGGAGATCGCCAACTCCCATGAAGGCGTCGAGCGTACCTATGCCATGCAGGCTGGTCGCGAGGTCCACGTCATGGTTCAGCCTGACAAGATCTCCGATGCCCAGTCCACGGTCCTGGCTCACGATATCGCCCATCAGATCGAGGAAGAGATGGAGTATCCCGGTCAGGTGCGCGTCGTCGTGATTCGCGAGAGCCGCGCTGTCGATATCGCTAAATAACATGAGCGACGCGAACGAGCTCATCTCATTTATCGCGTCGATGTCGGGGGAGGGCAACCTTCGCGTCGAGGAGAACCTTGGCGAGGGTTATGTCCGCCTCCGCGTTTCGGAGGCCGAGCGGCGCCAGGCAAAGCACGACATTCAGCATCTCGAGGATATCGTCATCGAAATGCTCCGTAATGCTCGCGATGCCGGCGCCGACAAGGTCTATCTCGCCACGACCAAGGAAGATGGCGTCCGCACGCTTGTCTTTCTGGATAACGGTTCGGGCGTTCCGCAGGATATGCAAGAGCGAATCTTCGATGCCCGCGTTACCTCCAAGCTCGAGAGCATGAAGATGGACCGTTGGGGCGTTCACGGTCGTGGCATGGCATTGTTTTCGATCAAGCAGAACACCGACGAGGCCCGTGTGGTCACGTCCGGCGTCGATCTTGGTTCAGCCTTTAAGGTGAGCGTTGCAGCCGACCGCCTCAGTGAGCGTGCCGATCAGTCCAGCTGGCCCCAGGCCGTCAAGGATGAGGACGGACGTTATGTCTGTGCTCGCGGCCCGCATAATATTATTCGCGCTGCCTGTGAGTTTGCGCTCGAGGAGCTGCGTGGTTGCGATGTCTATCTTGGTTCTCCGTCTGAGATTGCCGCGACCCTTTATGCTCAGGCGTCAAGTCGGCTCGATACGTCTCGTCTCCTGTTTATTGATGACGAGAGCGAGCTTCCGGTTGTCGATCGTTTAGGCCTTGCCTCTGATGCCGAGGACTTTATTCGTATCTGCTCGGGTTTGGGTCTTGAGATGTCCGAGCGCACGGCACATCGCATTTTGGCAGGGCAGATTAAGCCCGTTCGCGGTGTGACCGCGCGTCTGCTGCGCGAGCGTGATTCGTCCTCGCATGCGCCGGCTCCTGTCGATCTCGCGAAGGATCGTCGCGGGCTTCGTATTGCCAAGGATGACATGGCACAGTTTTCGCGTGCTGTGGAGCGCGACTTTAATGACCTTGCCGCCCGGTACTATCTCAACCTTTGCGGCGACCCAAAGATTCGCGTTTCGCGTGATCGAATCACTGTGACCTTCGATCTTGCCAAAGAGGAATAGTGCCTTTACCGAGTCCACTCGGTACGATACAGTTATTGCAGTTAAAACGTACTTTTAAACGCAGGAGTTTCTTCATGGATTGCCTGAAGGTATCAAGCAAATCATCGCCCGCGTCCGTTGCCGGCGCCATCGCCGGCATGGTCAAGGATGGTGTGCCCGTCAACATTCAGTGTGTCGGCGCCGGTGCGGTCAACCAGGCCATAAAGGCCGTGGCTATTGCGCGCGGTTTTTTGATTCCAACCGGGTTTGATATTTCCTGCGCGCCCGTGTTCTCCGACATCCTCATTAACGGGGAGTCGCGCACGGCCATCCGTCTTTCTATTTACGTTCACCAGATCAATCGAGCTGCTATGGATAACGTCGTCATGGATGATGTTAAGCCTGTGGCATAGCTTCTGCTTGCCTCGATTCGCCCCCCTCTCCATCGTTAGGACTTATGCACATGGACCAGCGTTCCGTACGCGATATTCTTGCCGGTAAAACCTACTTTATCCGCACCTTTGGCTGCCAGATGAATCAGCACGACTCCGAGCGCGTGAGCGGTCTGCTCGATTCGTATGGTTGCCTCATGGCGCTCGATCCCGAGCATGCCGATATTGTTGTCTTCATGACATGCTGCGTGCGCGAGGCCGCCGATACTCGCCTGTACGGCCAGTGCAATTCCTGTAAAAGCCTGCCGCCTTCGCCTTCGGGCAAGCGTGTGGTTGCCGTTGGTGGTTGCATCGCGCAGCGCGATGGCGAGGGCCTGCTCACCAACGTCGATAACGTCAATGTCATCTTTGGTACGCATTCCATCGCACATGTGGCCGAGCTCATTGCCGAGGCATTCCTTGATGGCAAGCGTCATATCCGCACCAATGAGCATGAGGATACGGATGCCATGAGCATGCCGTGGCATCGCGAGACCCAGTATCACGCTTGGGTGCCCATCATGACGGGCTGCAATAATTTCTGTACCTATTGCATCGTTCCGTACGTGCGCGGTCGCGAAAAGAGCCGCCCCTTCGAGGAGATTGTCGACGAGGTGACCGGTTTGGTGCGCCAGGGCGTGCGTGAGATTACGCTGCTGGGCCAAAACGTTAACTCATATGGTCGCGATCTGTTTGGCAAGCCGCGTTTTGCCGATCTGCTACGTGCCGTGGGCGATACGGGCGTGGAGCGCATCTTCTTTACGTCTTCGCATCCCAAGGATCTGCTGCCCGAGACCATCGACGCCATGGCCGAGACGCCTGCTGTTATGCCGCAGCTGCACCTGGCCGTCCAGTCGGGCTCGACGCGCATTCTCAAGGAAATGAATCGCCGTTATACACGCGAGGACTATCTGGGCCTGGTCGATCGCATTCGCAACCGGATGCCCGATATCGCGCTCTCGACCGACATCATCGTTGGCTTCCCGGGCGAGACTGAAGAAGACTTTGAGCAGACGCTCTCACTTGCCGAGACGGTCCGCTATGCCCAGGCCTATACCTTCATCTATTCCAAGCGCGCCGGTACCCCGGCCGCAGAGATTGACGATCCTACGCCGCATGAGGTTATTCTCGAGCGTTTCAACCGCCTGGTTAAGGTTATCGAGACTACGGCACACGAGTATAACCAGGGTGAGCTTCATACTGTGGTGCCGGCGCTCATTGAGGGAACGAGTAAAAAGAACGACGCGGTCCTGCTGGGCAAGAGTCCCAAGAATCAGACCGTGCATGCGCCTATCCCCGAGGGTTACAGCATCGATCAGCTTGTTGGCAAGATCGTTGATGTTGACGTTGACGTTGCCAAGACCTGGTATTTGTCCGGCTCCGTTGTGGGCGAGCCGCGCTAATGGTTTCTCCCAGGGCAGGTCTTTCCGCCGTTGCGATCGTTGGTCCGACGGCGGTTGGTAAGAGTGATGTTGCCGACCGTTTGGCAGCTCGTCTTTCGTCCGAAGTGTTGTCGTGCGATGCGATGCAAATCTATCGCGGCATGGACATCGGTACCGCAAAGATGGCGCCCGATGAGTGTACGGCGCCGCTGCGTCTCGTCGACATTGTAGAGCCGGGTGTGGCATATTCTGCTGCGCTTTATCAGGCTGGCGCTCGCGCGCATGTTGAACGTCTCCTTGGTTCGGGTTGCCTGCCGGTTTTTTGCGGAGGTACGGGGCTGTATCTCAAGGCCGCCCTCGATGAAATGGACTTTCCTTCGGGTGAACTTGAGGACGATCGTCGTATGGGCTATCAGGAGCTTGCCGAGCGTATTGGCGAGGAAGAGCTGCATGCCCTGCTTGCCGAGCGCGACCCAGAATCGGCTGCTGTTATTCATCCCCATAATGTGCGCCGTGTGATTCGTGCGCTCGAGATGCATGATGATGGTATCTCCTATGCACAGCAAAAAAGTCAGTTTAGTGTTCCGCGCGAGCATTATCATGCTCTATGGTTTGGTCTGACGCGTAATCGCGAGGTGCTCTACGAGCGCATTAACCTGCGCGTCGATCTGATGTTTGAGCAGGGTCTTGTCGATGAGGTTCGCGGTCTTATGGACCAGGGGCTGGGAGATGCCCTGACGTCGATGCAGGCAATTGGCTATAAAGAGATCATTGATGCTTTCAATGGCGTGATTTCTATGGATGAGGCTCGCGAACTCATCAAGATGCGTTCGCGTCGCTATGCCAAACGTCAGCTTTCGTGGTTTAAGCGCGATGACCGTATCGTGTGGTTTGATATGGACGAGTTTACGAACGATGAGGTCGTTGAGGACATCCTGCATCGTATTGAGGCTGCCTAATGGCCCGTTTCCCCCTTGTTCCCACGGCACCCGAGCCCGAGCGTGCCATATTAGTTGGTGTTGAGTGGCGCGACAATGCATGGCCACTCGATCGTTCGCTTGACGAGCTTGAGCGCCTGGCCCATACGGCTGGCGCCCAGTGCGTGGCGCGTTTGTCACAGCGTCTGGTTAAGCCGTATCCAAAATCGTTTATCGGTTCCGGTAAGGTTGAAGAGCTGTGCGGCCTGGTGCATCGCATGGATGCCGATGTCGTTATCTTTGACGACGACCTGACGCCCTCGCAGCAATCCTATTTGGAGAAAGCCGTGGGCGAGCCGGTAAAGATTATCGATCGTACAGCACTGATCTTGGATATCTTTGGCCTGCATGCTCAGACGCGTGAGGGACGCCTACAGGTACAGCTGGCGCAGCTTCAATATCTTTTGCCTCGTCTGCGTGGCATGTGGAGCCATCTTGCCAAGGAGCAGACGCGCGGCGGCATCGGTTCGCGCTTTGGCCAGGGTGAAAGCCAGCTCGAGGTTGACCGTCGCTTGATTCGCAATAAGATTGCCGCGCTTCGTCGTGAGCTCAAGCAGGTTGAACAGCGTCGCGATGTCCAGTCCAAGAGCCGCATTGAGTCTCCGGCGTTTCGCGTCGCGTTAGCCGGTTATACCAATGCCGGTAAATCGACGTTGCTCAATCGTCTGACCGGCTCTACGGTACTTTCGCAGGACAAGCTGTTTGCTACGCTCGACCCGACGACGCGTTCGTATCGCCTGCCCGGCGGTCGCGGCATGACGATCACCGACACTGTCGGCTTTATTCAAAAGCTGCCGCATGGTTTGGTCGATGCCTTTAAATCGACGCTGTCCGAGGTGTTGGGTGCCGATCTAATTCTCAAAGTCGTAGATGCGTCTGACGAGGACTATGAGCGACAGCTGGAGGCTGTCGACCGCGTGCTTGATGAGATCGGCGCTGGAGAGCGTTTAACGCTGACCGTATTCAATAAAATCGATCTTCTCGATAGCGTTGATCGACTGAGCTTCCGGCGTCGCTATCCCGAGGCCGTGCTGTTCTCGGCCCAGACGGGCGAGGGACTCGACGATCTCGTCGACCGTATTGCTCGTGAGGCGGCTGCTACCGATGTGTTGCTCTCTGCTGATATCCCGTATCGCGAGGGCGCCCTCATCACGCTGGTGCATGAGCAGGGAACCCTTTTGCACGAGGAATATCTTGAGGGCGGCGTTCGCATTGTGGCGAAGCTGCCGGCCCGTATCGCGCCGCGGCTCGAGCGTTATCGCACCGAGTAGACGAGCTCCAAAAAGCCCAGAATAATGGGCTGATGCAGCAGATAAAAGGGGAGTGCATGACGTCCAAGGCTGGCGAGCGCCGGGACGGGATTGGCGTAGGCCCAGCTAGGGACGGTCTTATCGATTCCCTTCGCTATGTGTGCGGCGTAGTATCCTGCAAGATACATAAAGAAAAACGGGATGATGGGGTAGTAATCACCTGAGACAAACCCCGGGCTCGGAAATCCCAGCCACGCCAGGTGGGGGACAGGGTAGATCGTTTTGGGGATGCTCCAGGTGAGGGTAAACAACAAAAGGCATAGGGACATGCCCCATCTCGCCGATATCTTCTTAAGGACGGGATCGGTCAACGCCACGATGCCGGTACATGCGGCCATGCAGTAGATGATGCCAAAATTAACAGAATCGTCAACTGAGACAAGTGTTGTTGCCAACCAGACGACGAGTGCTGCTAAGGCGTATTTGGCGGCACGTTTGATATTGTTGCGCGAAAGGGTGCACATCCAACCCGCGATAAACAGGAATACCCAGCTGATGCTGGCACGCCAGATGTCTTGAAAGACGGTCTGTGTAAACCAGGGCATATCCCAACCGTACAGGTAGGCAAGATCGTAGCAAGCGTGAAAACCTGCCATTGAAATCATCGTAAACCCGCGGACGGTATCAAAGATGGTGATGCGTTTTTGCATTACGAGAACCGGCGCATCAAGCCGACGACTTTGCCCAAGATAACGGGATTCGTTGCATAGATAGGCTCCATGGTGTCATTCTCGGGCTGCAGGCGTACGCGTCCCTGCTCCTTGTAGAACGTCTTGACGGTCGCTGAACCATCAATCATGGCCACGACAATTTCGCCGTTCATGGCACTCTTTTGTTCACGGACGATGATGTAATCGCCATTGAAGATGCCGACATTGATCATTGAGCTCCCATGCACCTCAAGGATAAAGGAACCCTGATCGGTGGCGATTTCGGTCGGGATAGTAAAAGTGTCTTCGATATTCTGTTCGGCCAGAATGGGAATCCCAGCCGCGACGCGACCAACGAGCGGTAGCGAGACCGTTCCGCGAGGTGCGGTGGGCTCGTCAGATTTAGAAATTGAGACAGAGGAACCGTCCTCGTTAAAGAGTTCCAGAGCACGCGGTTTGGTGGCATCGCGCTTGAGTAGCCCGCGCGCCTCCAGGGCAGAGAGATGGGCGTGCACGGTGCTGGGAGAGGATAGGCCCACGGCAGATGCCATCTCGCGCACGCTGGGCGGATAACCCTTCTCCTGCTGATATTCCTTGATGAAGTCGTAAATTTGCTGCTGACGCTTGGTAATTTTGCGAGCCATCAGGGCATCCTCTCTACCCATGTCAAACAAATGTTCGAATTTTGCTTGACAGGAACAACTGTTCGAAGATAATAATAACCGAACATTCGTTCTCGCGCTAGACATTTTTGTCCGCGCGGCTTGATAAAACTGTTCTCAGCAAAACACGCGAGAGGAGAACATGATGAACGCAACGAATATGGTCCAGGGAAACCTCGCCCTTAAGCTCGAGACGCCTGCCGCGCCCGCTTTTACTGTTGTCAAGGGTGGACGTTCCGGTTATCAGCCTTTGCCCGTAAAGTCTGCTCGCACTCAGTATGCTGTTGCCGCGCCGACTCCCGCTGCCCTGAAGGTCTCGACGATTGTTGCCGTCGCCGTTTCGCTCACGCTCTTTTTTGTCCTCGCTACGTCGGTCTTTAGCGCTCGTCACGCCGCGTATGCCGAGTCCGTTTCCAACGTTACCTATGAGACCATTCGCGTTCAGCCTGGTGATTCTCTTTGGTCGCTTGCCGAGGAATATCCAATCGAAGGCCTTTCCACGCAAGAGACTTCCGACATGATCCGTAACGTCAATCATCTGGAGCATGGTTCGCTCGCCGCCGGTGCGCATCTTAAGGTTCCTGCTCGTTCGTAATCATTATCGCGCTGCGCATGGTACCCTTGTTATCGTTTAAGAGGAGGTACCATGCGCTGTCCCAAATGCGGCAAGGCACATACCCGCGTCGTTGATTCCCGTATGCAGGAGTCAAATAACACCATTAAGCGCCGTCGCGAATGTTGCTCGTGTAACTACCGCTTTACAACGTTCGAACGATGCGAAGACCCAATCGAGGTCATTAAGTCAGACGGAACCAAGCAGCGGTTCGATCGCAATAAGCTGCTCGTCGGCTTGATGCGCGCCACCATCAAGCGTGATATCGACACTAAGAAGCTCAATGAGATTATCGATGACATCGAGGTCGAGCTGCGCTCTCGCACGCTGACGGCCGTCACGTCCCATGAGTTGGGTGACATGGTGCTCAAGCGCTTGGCCAAGATCGACAAGGTGGCGTACATCCGCTTTGCCTCGGTCTACCGCGATTTCAAAGACGTCGATGAGTTTCTGCAAGAGCTCGACAAGCTAAGGTGATTCCATGTTCAACATTACCGTCAACATAAAGCGTCTCGACCCCACCGTCGAGCTTCCCAAATACGCCCATCCCACCGATGCCGGCTTGGATCTGCGCTCCAACGAGGACTGCGTCCTGAAGCCCTTCGAACGTCGTCTGGTCTCTACCGGGCTGGCCATCGCCCTGCCCGATGGCCACGCCGGCTTCGTCCAGCCCCGCAGCGGCTTGGCCATCAAGCAGGGCCTGTCTATAGTCAATACGCCGGGCCTCATCGACGCCCACTACCGAGGAGAACTCAAGGTTATCCTCATCAACCTGGATCCCTCCAACAACATCCAAATCAACAAAGGCGACCGCATAGCCCAACTCGTCATCCAAGAAGTCCCCACGGTCAACCTCATAGAAGTAGAAGAACTAGACGAAACCGACCGAGGCAACGGAGGCTTCGGCTCCTCCGGCGTCGCCTAGTTGCTTCCGTCCGCTCACCCGTGGGAGGACCCTATATATCATCCCATGCTCAAACATTCTCGCTGCGCTGCGAAACTGCGCGTGGGACGATATATAGGGCCCTCCCACGGGTGAGCTACGTTTGCATGCTTGTAACTACCGTGCCTCTTCGCTGGAAGCTGATAGCATTAATCGATTTGTAAGCCGGTGCGACAAGGGAGTTTCTCCTTTGTCGCACCGGCTTTCTAGTCGGATTGCAATTTGTTTTCAAGCAGGAAGCCTCTCGTCCGGGACTCACCCATATCGTTCCACGCGCAGTTTCGCAGCGAGCGCAGCGAAGCGAGAATGTTTGAGCATGGAATGATATGGGTGAGTCCCGGACGGGTGGGATTAGTGCGCCCTGCGAAGCGAGAATGTTTGAGCATGGAATGATATAAGGGCGGCTCCGGCAGAGCGGCGGACATTCGACTAGCGGATATGCGCGGGTTTTCCGCCCCAGTAGAAGCGGCAGAAGGCTCGTTTGCGCTTTTGGGGTTTGCCTGCGAGTTCCATGGTGGCGACGGCGATGTCTTCGGCTGCGTGGGGGCGGCGTAGTACTTCACCATTGATGAGCAGTGCCTTGAGCGACTCCGGATGATCGTGGAGATGGCGTAACGTCACGATGAGCTCTCGTGCCGTGGTGACGTGCATGCTGGCGCCCATGCCGGTGAGCATAGTGGTGTTGGCTTTTTCCTGGCCATATGACTTGCCCAGCAGGATCATCGGCAGATGTGCGCAGAGACACTCGGTGACCGTGAGTCCGCCCGATTTGAGGATTGCCAGGTCGCAGCCGTGCATGAGGGCCGCCATGTCGTCGACATAGTCCAACACCGTGACGTTCTCGAGCTTCATGGCATCGAAGAGCGTCTTCAGCCGGGTGGCATACTCCACGTCTTTGCCGGGCAAAAAGACAAAGTGCATGTCTTCGAAGCTTCGCAGGAAGGGGAGTGTGTGGTCCATCGCCGCGCGAAAGCGGACGTAAGGCTGAGGCAAGCTGGCACCGGCCATTACCAGCACGATGGTCTTGTCGATGGGGAGGTTGAACTTGGCTAGCTCTTCCTCGCGATCGTAATCGGTGTCGAATCCAGCGCGAATAGGAATGCCGGTAATGCGTATCTTTGTCTCGGGCACCTTGCGCGGACGCAGCGTTTCGGCCATAAATTCGTTGGCAACACAGAAGAGATCGGTGTCCTTATGGGGCCACCAGCCCTCGACTTCGTAGTCGGTCGGGACGCAGATGACCGGATAATCGATACCCGTAATTACGCGGGCGCCCACGGCTACATTGGCTGCCGTGATGTGCGTTGCGACCACGGCTATGGGCCTTCGGCTACGAATATATTCATTGAAGGCGGGGAACATAATTCGCGACCATGCCGTGCCGCCACCCCAGAGAAGATGTCCCGTAAGCGTATATCGCCAGGTCAGGTCGTAAATTGGGCGCGTGGCTCCCGTAAAAGAAGCCGCTGTCTTATTGCCGTCGAATTTAATACGTCCAAAATCAAGGATATCGAGCACTTCAATCTCAACGTCCTCGGGGATGCCATTGGTGCCGCGGATGAGGTCGAATGCTTGCGCAATCGCATTTGCGGCGGCCTTGTGACCCGAGCCGACCGAGGCGTGCACGATGGTCACGAGGGGTTTTTGCTGAGCCAAGAGCGTGGTTTGCTCCGATTGGGGAGTGCTGTGCGTGAGCAGGGGAGCGTCGTCGCTCGTCTGCGTCTGATCCATCGATAACTCCCCTTCGACGTTGTATCACGGATTTATCATTGTAGTGCATGAGTGTCACGTTCACGTAAATTTGGGTATGAGCGCAAAGAACGACAACGTTTCGACGAGAGGACTCTTCATGATTACCGATCAGACAATCGACGTTGCGATCATCGGCGGCGGCCCCGCGGGCTATGCTGCCGCCATTTATGCGGCGCGCGCCAATCTAACGACGACTGTCCTTGAGCAGGGCATGTCGGGCGGACAGATTGCCACGAGCAACGAGATTGAGAATTATCCTGGCATTCCGCTGCTGAGCGGTGCCGAACTTGGTGAGCGATTCCAACAGCATGCTGAAGGCCTGGGGGCTCAGGTTGAATGGAGTATGGTGACGGGAATCGATTACGATGCCGATGCGGCTCAATTTACCATCCATCATGACATGGGCGACACAGCGGCCAAGAGCGTCATTGCGTGCATGGGCGCCACGCCGCGTCCTGCGGGTTTTATTGGCGAAGACAAGTATCGCGGTCGTGGCGTTTCGTACTGCGCGACGTGTGACGGCATGTTCTTCCGTGGCAAGCAGGTCTTTGTTATCGGAGGCGGCAATTCAGCATGCGAGGAGGCGCTGTTCCTGTCCGACATTGCCAGCAGCGTGACCATCGTGCTGCGTCGCGATCAGTTTCGTGCACCCGAGGGCGTTGTGAATAAGGTGCTTGCTAAGGACAATATTTCAGTTAGGTACCAAACTAGTATTGTTGAGCTTTCTGGTGAAGCGATGCCCACGACAATTACGTTCAAGGACAATGCAAGCGGTAAGACGCATGCCGAGACCTTTGATCCTGGCTCGTTTGGCATCTTTGTCTTTACCGGAACGCAACCCCATACCGAGCTTGTTGAGCATCTAGTTGATTTGGCGCCGGACGGCGGTATTGTTACTGATGATTCCATGGCGACCCGCACGCCAGGTCTATTTGCCGCTGGCGACATTCGTTCCAAGCGTTTACGCCAGGTTGTGACCGCCGTTTCTGACGGAGCCATAGCAGGAACGAGCGCATACGCGTTTCTCCGCGGATAAGTACGATAATATATCTTATGTAAGGATGCTATCTTTAAAACAAAGTGGTTGGACGGTGCATCAATGTGCTGTCCAACCACTTTTACTTTCCTGCTATATAGTATGCAAAACTAGATAACCTAGAATACAATATAGCTAATGAACGGAGGATCCTTATGAACCACGCCAAACGCGTTATCCCGATGTCTGATTCGTCGGTCAGCATTAAGCCTGAGGATATTCAGCCCACTGTGCTGCCCGATGCATTTATTCAGTCCGATATCGTGCGCAAACTCAATACGTTGAGTCTGCCGCGCTATAACCAGTTGCCCAATGTGACACTCTACCGCGACCAGGTCATTGAGTATGTTGCGCTGTGGATGGAGCCGCTGTCCATTTGCGTTGAGCAGCCTGTCATTACGCCATCGATGATCAATAACTACGTGAAGGTCGGCCTGGTGCCTGCTCCGGTCAAAAAGCAATATGGCCGCGAGCAGATTGCCCGCCTAATCGCTATCTGCATCTTTAAGCAGGTGCTACCTATTGCCGCGGTACAGGCACTCTTTAACATTCAGCGTTTGAGCTACGATGCCCCGACGGCCTTTGATTATGTGGTCGATCAGCTCGAGGCGTCGATTCGTTCGGCATTTTCTGTCGAGCAGACGCCGGTTCCCGATACGGCGCATCAGGTAACGCGTGAGTCGCTGCTTGTGCGCAGCGCGGTTTCATCCTTTGTTTCGAAGGCTTACTTGATGAGCTATCTCAAGTTCAACGGGTTTAATAGCTAGCCGACGTATAAAACGGGCGGGACAAAGAGCCATCTGCCGCTTTGTCCCGCCCGTATTTTTGCTTGGTTGGACTTTATTTGCCCGAAGCTACGCCCATGCCATAGCCGATGATGAGGCCGTGCATCTCGGCGTAATAGGAATCCAGGCCGTTGCAGGGCATGATGATGGTCTTGGAGCCGGGCCAATGCTCAATAATGCGATCGGCCAACGCCTGGGCGCTCGATACGTTTTCCACATGGTCGATGACGACCTCGCCGCCCGTAAAACCCTCGGCTTCCATGGTGTCGATGATCTTGTTGAGCATCTTCTTTTCGCCACGCGTGTGCCCGACGAGTTCGATTTTACCGGCCTCACTCGCCGTGCCCAAAATGCGGATATTGAGCTTGTTGGCAATGACGCCAGCTGCCTTAGGGATACGTCCGGCTTTGGCGAGGTTTTCGTAATTGCACAAACTGAAGAGGATTTTGCTGTTCTGTTCAAGGCTATCGAAGTATGCGCAAGCGTCCTCGAATGAGACATCCGGATTGCTTGCAAGATAGCGGTCGAACAGCAAGAAAATGAGGTCCATTTTGCCGCCAGCTGCGCGTGAATTGACTAGATGAATCTGTCGGTCGGGCTCCTCGGCAAGAACCATATCGCGAGCCGTGGCTGCCGCGTTGTAGCTGCCCGACACGCCCTCAGAGATCGGCATGCAGATGGTCTTGTCTGCCAATTTGAAGAGCTCGGCCCACTCCCCTACGCTGGGACAAGCGCTCGAAGAAGCGTTCGTCTCCGCCTGAACAGCGCAGTTGAGCTCATGAACATCGAGCGAAAGGTCATCGACGAATTCACGCTCCCCAACTCGAATTTTGAGGGGCGCAAATGCAAAGGTGGTATGGGGTGCGGTCGGTTGCCAATCACGGAGGTTGCAGCTTGAATCGGAGATAAGTGCCCAGCTCATAGAGGGTCCTTTCTAATTGTTCTTCAACAATTATAGCTTTCTTGCTGACCGATTGGGCCGCTATCTAGTATTCAAAACTAGATAGCGGACTGCACGAAAGACAAAAGAATGGACCCCATGGCTCAAAGCCACGAGGTCCATATCCGTTTGCTTTATCTGAATACTTAGTAGCGCACGAAGATGTAGTTGTTGTTCATGCCGGCGGCAACGGAACTGATGATAACACCCGTGTTGTAGTCGGAAGCATGAATCATCTGACCACCACCGATGTAAATGCCAGTGTGGTACGAGTTGACCACAACGTCACCGGGCTGCGGATCGGACACACGCGTCCAGCCCATAAAGGTACCCGTGGTGCCCAGACGGCAATAGCGACCAGTGAGGCAATAGCTAACAAAACCAGAGCAGTCGAAGCTGTTCGGGCCAATTCCGCCCCAGGAATAAGCGCAACCAAGCTTACTGTATGCACGAGAGACAACAGAACCGCCATCAACAGACTGGCTCGGGGCAGAAGGCGTCGGAGCCGGAGCAGGTGCGGGGGGCTGCGGCGTCGGAGCAGGTGCCGGCGTAGGAGCCGGAGTGTTGCCGCCCTGGTTGTTGTTATTGCTGGTCTGGCCACCATTGTTGGTGTTCTCGGTCGTACCGGCAGTCTCGTTGCTCACCGTGGCCTTCTCGGCGGTGCTGGCGTTGATGCCAGCCTGCAGCGCGGCGTTGGCCTCGGCCTCGGCGGCAAGCTCGGCCTGCAGCTGCGAATCCAGGGAGTTTACGACGTTCTGGGCTTCAGCCTGCTGGGCGTTAAGCTCGTCGACCTTCTTTTGCGTGGCGGCGACGTTCTTTTCCTGCTCGGCCTGCTTATCGGTGAGCTGCTGCTTAAGCTCCTTGACCTCTTGAATGGTCTGAGCTTGCTTATCGGAAACTTTGCCGTAGTAGAACAGACGGTTGAGCATATCGCTCAGGTCATCGACGCCCGTCAGAACCTGAAGCAGGCTCAGACCGCCGGTTTTGTACTCGCCGGCGACATAGGTCGAGAGCTTGGCCTGACCATCGGCGATCTCCTGCTGCTTTTGCGTAATCTCGCCGGCAGTCTGATCGAGCGCCTGCGTCTGCGTGGCGAGCTCATCGTAAATCTGCTGAGTTTGGGTACCGATCTGCTCGAGCTTAGTACGAGCAGCGGCAAGGTCGGATGCGGTATCGGCGTAGGCAGGAGCCGCGAGGCCCAAGCCCAAAACACAAGCGAGGGTTGCCGTAGCAGCGCAGCGTGCCATGTTTTTGTGCGTGTTTGCTGTGCGCATGTAGCTTCCTTTCCAGTAACTAAGGGTAACGGCTAGTCCACCGTCACCAGACTAAAGAGCTCCACATCGTCATTAGACGGCGTGAGCTTCTCGCGCGGGTTGAGAAACGCAAGCTCAAGGATACAACCGTAACCGACAAGCTTTGCGCCCATATCTCGCACCAGTTTACCTGTTGCCTCGACGGTTCCGCCCGTCGCGACCAAGTCGTCCAGAATCAACACGGTATCTTTAGAGCTGATAGCGTCGGCATGGATCTCAATTGAATCGGTGCCGTACTCGAGCTCGTAGCTCTGGCTTACGGTCTCACGCGGCAGCTTGCCCGGTTTACGTGCGGGAACAAAGCCAGCGCCAAGGGCTACAGCCACCGGTACGCCAACCATAAAGCCGCGAGCCTCGGGACCCACGACCTTGGTGATTCCCATGCCGGCAAAGTGCTCGGCGAGGGCATCGGTCATGGCTTTGAGCGCCTCGGGATTGCCAAAGAGCGGCGTGATGTCCTTAAAGATGACTCCGGGCTCGGGATAGTCGGGGATATCGACGATTTGAGATTCGAAGTCGTACATTGCATGACCTTTCAATGGGTTGCCGAAATTTCAGCAGCGGTTATATGCCCGCGGTGGCGGTGCCGGATTGCGAAGGGGCGACGACCTTAAGCGGCTTTACGAGAGAATCCTCGTGCGAAGCCGGCGCGGCTGTCTCTTCGTTTTTGGCCTTGGTGGACTCGGAACGAGTGATTTCCTCATCGAGTGCATCGATGTCGGCGTCCTCGACCACGGCGTTGAGCGACTCAAAAACGCGGTTCTTGAGCAGTGCGGTGTGCACACCTTCCGTTAGGTCGTGAAGCTTCTTAAACGCACGTTCGAGCTTGGCGTCGCGCTCGTCGTCGGAGGTATCCATTCCGAGCATGCTCACGAGCACTTGCTCAAACATCGAGGACTCGCGGTTGGCGGAAGACACGTACTGACGTAGGTTGCGCGGCTCGATATGGAAGCGTGACAGCTCGGAGCAGTAGCGGATGATCGGGAAATCGCGACCATCGACGAGCTCTCGATTCTGCGGGCTCTTGATGATGCGAATGAGGTCGTTTTCGGCAAGGGAGCGGATAAACGAAATCTCGACGCCCAGCATATCGGGAATGGTCTCGATGGGATGCAGCTTTTGCTTAGTCTCCTTGGGCTCCGTCTTGAGCGGAACATCGGACAGCAAGCCCACCTCGTAGGCGAGCGTTGATAGGTCCGTGGCGTTTTCCAAGCGCTGCTTAATCACGTTGAGCGGCATGTAGCGGGTCTTCTGCAAGTGCAGGATGACCTCCAGGCGATCAACGTCCTCCTTCGAGTACTGACGGTATCCCTTAGGCGTACGATGAGGGGTAATGAGCCCCTCATCCTCTAGAAATCTAATTTTTGAGTTCGAAAGATCGGGGTATGCGCCTCGAAGTAGGTTGACGACTTGGCCGATACTCAGATAGTTGCGTTCGGCCATGCCCTACTCACCGGTTTCGATGCGCTCCGGCGTGCTCTCGTGGTAGATGAGCGTAAACGTACCGATCTGGACGGAAGAACCGTCGTGCAGCGGGGCTGCGTTGACAATGGCGCCGTCGACCCAGGTGCCATTGAGCGAGCCCAGGTCCTCGATGCGAGCGCCGAGGCCCTCGCGAATAATGCGCGCATGGCTGCGCGAAACGGTCATGTCATTGAGAAAGATGCCGTTCGCAGGATCGCGGCCGATGGTGGTCACGTCGTCCTCGAGCTCAAATGCGGCACCCGTCTGCGGACCCTTGACGATGGACAGAACGGGGGCGGTGATGCGCACGTTGGCCATGAGATCGGGAACGGTGACGTCGCTTGAAGGCACGCGGAATACGCAGGTAGCGTCAGCAGTCTTATCATTCTGAGGCATATTGTTAACCATGTTGTCCATGACAACCCCTAACTTATCGCGGACGTGCCGCAAATAATGAACCGTACGTAATCATACCCCAACGAATCAGTCTTCGATTTCAGGGTTCAGAAAGTCGATGTCCTCGTCCTCGGGATGCGTGAGAGCCTGTTTAATGGCCGCTCCGCCCTTAATGGAGTAGATGACAGCGGTGAGCATGGAGAAGATCACGCCGCCGTACACAAAGAAGATGCCGAGGGGCACCGAGCTTCCGTTGAGGCCCGGGAAGGCCGTAAGGGATGAAGGTAAAAGATGCAGGCCGTCAATAACGGGGAAACCGAGCAGCATGAGCGAGAAACCAGTCATGAGCAGCGCTGTGGCAATCTTTCCGGGGAAGACGACATCGATGGGGCGACGGTGATAATGACGAACGATAAGCGTGCCGATGCCCAGATAGATGTCGCGGCCAATAATGAGCACGCAGACCCAGATGGGCAGCTCTCCGCGGACCACTAGACCAAGTACGCCGGTGAACAGCAGCGCACGGTCGCAGATGGGATCCATGACCTTGCCGAGCCATGAGACCGTCTTAGTCATGCGGGCGATCTGGCCGTCCATCCAGTCGGTGGAGGCGGCGACGGCGTAGATAACGATGGCGATGACGCGGTTGTTGTCCGTCACAAACAGGTACAGAAATACCAGGGTGAGGATCAGGCGCGTAAAGGTGATGAAATTGGAGATCGTGAAGATCTTATTCGACGGGTAATCGGAAGTGCCGATAAGCTCCTTTTTGATCTTCTTTTTGATTCCCACAGGACTCCCCCGCTGGTTAACGACAAAACTTTCGATACTATACCCGTTCCTGCGATGTCTATCCAGCGCAAGCATAGAGAGTCCAGACATATGGAGGATGCTGCTGGGTGCCACGAGGACTCTCGCGCCGTTGCTTTAACAAAAAACTCTCACAGGAAGTAGCCGCGAGGGCTATGTTGGTAGTTGCAGCTACAGTTATTGTTGAGGGTGAGCAGCGCGTCGCGCACGCCGTAGAGGTAGCCGCTGATGAGCGCCCAGCGCACGCGCTCGTCGAGCGCAGCGAGGTAGAGCGTCTGCATGCCACCGCCGGAAAAGCCGACGCAGCCGAGTTCGCGCAGACTCCACGCGCCGCGCGCCGCAACGTAGTCGATGAGGCGCATGAGGTCCCAGGTCTTCGGCATCGATGTGCACATCGAGCATCACGCCGACCATGAACATTGCGAGAAACGTATTTGCCGAGCCCACCGAAGCGGTGACGTCGAGCACCGGCGCAGAATAGCGATGCATCCCTTTGTACATGGGCACACAAGGGGATACAGCAAAGGCGACCGGAGGTCGCAATACCCTCCTGGTGAACAGCTAGCAAGGTGAGTAAAACCACATCGAACGCCGCTCACGCCAGGGCGGCGTTCACCTTTTGGTTCCACCTGCCAGCACCTCCTCTCTCGATGCCGCAAGGGTTTCTTCGTGGTGATAGACCGACACCGTTCATCGTTGTTACGGGCTCGTTCGCAAAGTCGTGAACACGCTCCCCTCTTGTTCAGCGCATAATGGTGCACCGTGTGCGGCTGTGCGGTCGCACGCTAAAGGAGATGTGCCCGCATGGGCATCGAGAGAGAGGATGCAGCATGAACCTGAGGGAGAAGTACGGTGAGTGGGGCCTGATCCTGGGCGCGACCGAGGGCGTCGGCAAGGCGTTCTGCGAGAAGATCGCCGCCGGCGGCATGAACGTCGTCATGGTCGGCCGTCGCGAGGAGAAGCTGAACGTGCTCGCAGGCGAGATCCGCGAGACCTACGGCGTGGAGACCAAGGTCGTGCGCGCCGACTTTAGCCAGCCCGGCGCTGCCGAGACCGTCTTCGCCGCGACCGAGGGCCTGGACATGGGCTTCATGAGCTACGTGGCCTGCCTGCACAGCTTCGGTAAGATCCAGGACACCCCCTGGGAGAAGCACGAGGCCATGATCAACGTCAACGTCGTGACCTTCCTCAAGTGCTTCCACCACTACATGCGGATCTTTGCCGCCCAGGACCGCGGCGCCGTGATCAACGTCTCGTCGATGACCGGCATCAGCTCCAGCCCCTGGAACGGCCAGTACGGCGCGGGCAAGGCCTTCATCCTCAAGATGACCGAGGCCGTGGCCTGCGAGTGCGAGGGCACCGGCGTCGACGTCGAGGTCATCACCCTCGGCACCACCCTAACCCCCAGCCTGCTGTCCAACCTCCCCGGCGGCCCGCAGGGCGAGGCCGTCATGAAGATCGCCCTCACCCCCGAGGAGTGCGTCGACGAGGCCTTTGAGAAGCTGGGTAAGGAGCTCTCCGTCATCGCCGGCCAGCGCAACAAGGACTCCGTCCACGACTGGAAGGCAAACCACACCGAGGACGAGTACATCCGCTACATGGGCTCGTTCTACCGCGACTAGCAACTGCGGAACACACGCGCGAGGCTGCATACGGGTTCGCAGGTAGAGATGCGAGTGCGAGGGTTTCTTTGCGGGGGCGTGCGGATGCGGCGCCTGCGAGGGAACCCTCTTTTCATGGGTGGGCGCGGCGATGAACCCGTGCGCGGCACCTCGGCGCTCACCGTCGAGGGCGACCTGCCGCGGTGACTCTTGCCAAACGTCCCGTATTCTCGGTTTCGGTGCGGTTGCGGCGGCATCGGCCACGCGCCGCCGCGGCTTATAGGACAAAATGTGTGTCCCGATAGAACATCCGTTTCCATCCATTAATCCAGCCAGAACGGGTACGGGTCCCTGTGGTGGAGGTCCTCCCACACTGCCCTGTCGCCCCACTCCGGCCCTCCGTCGTCACGCGACGGCGAGGCGGAGTAGACGCTGAACAGGAAGTCGATGTCCGCGTCGGTCGGCATCGTGGCGAGCTTCCCGCGCGCCGTCCTCGCGTCCCCCGAGTGCGCGTGGCACCACCAGAACACCGCCTTCACGCGCTTGACCGACGTCAGCCCCCGGTGGTTGCGCAGGACGGCCCTCAGCTGCGAGTTCACCCCTCCCTCGATCATGTTGTTGGTCGACGGCAGCGGGCCGGCCTTGGCCAGGGCGGGATCGAGGTAGGTGAACAGCGTCCCCGCCGACACCAGCGACGACAGCGACGAGCGCGCCCGCCTCAGCCTCTCGTGGGTGTAGACCCTCCTGCCGTCCACCACGGTCCTGTCCTCCAGGAAGTCGGCCCAGAACCCGCACCAGTCGAGGTAGCGCTCGACCCAGAGCTCGGCCTGGTGCAGCGTCTCGATGCCCATGAGGTCGCGCGCGATGAGGTAGAGCTCGCGCCCCGCCTGGAGCTTCGGCCGCGTCGTCGTGTAGCGCTTGACCTGCGAGAAGGCGTGGAAGGCGCACCTCTGGACCCTAGTGCGCGGCCAGGTCTCGCGCACGGCCTTGGCGAACCCGCTCCCGCCGTCGGTGACGACCACCTCGGGCGCCGGGATCGGCGACATGAGGGCCGACCACGCCCTCGAGTTCTCCGACCTCGCCATGTACCAGGAGACCACCCTCTCGCCGCTGCAGCATATGAGCACGACGAGGTCGCGCGCGACCCAGATCCCGTCGACGTGGAGCACGCGGTGCAGCTCGCCGTCGGGGACGGGCATCGGCCAGACCTCCCAGAACTCGGCCGTCCTGCGCCTGAAGGACCGCCCGCCGCCCGGCATCGCCGCCTGGGAGTCCTTGGAGAGGAGCCACCCGAGGAACTCGTCCAGCCTTGCCGCCGTGTCGTCGTACCTCACCGTCGTCGACGCGCCGCAGTCCGTGCACCTCCACCGCTGGGCCCCCGATGAAGTCCTGCCGTTGCGCTTGGTCCGACCGCCGCAGTAGGGGCAATAAACGGCCTTCATGGGCACCTCTTCCGAAAGGATATTTAACGGTTCCGGAAAAGGTTATCTACCTGCGGGAACGATAGGCAACCGGACACACATTCTGTCCGAGCGGTTAAAAGCGGGCACGGAATTTAAACGGCTGAAAAAGGGGCATCGACCTGCGCCGATGCCCCCAACGTGGACACACATTTTGTCCTATAAGCCACGCCGCCGCACAAGCATGCCATGCGGCAAGTCGCCCGTTCTGTAAGCCTTCGTCGCGCTATTAAAACAGCTGATAATTCTCTGATGATTCAGCATAAAAAAAGGTCAGGCACTAGGTGCCTGACCTGCAAACTTCTGGTCGGGACGACTGGATTCGAACCAGCGACCCCTTGACCCCCAGTCAAGTGCGCTACCAAGCTGCGCCACGTCCCGAAGCTTTTGTTTGTTGCTCTGCTCTCACTCGCAACAGGGAGTATATTAACCCGAAACTTTGGACTTGCGCAAGAACTTTTTTAATTATTTTTGAGCAAGTCCAAAATTGTATCTGCGAGCTGGGGTTTTGTTAGAACGGGAAGTTCCTGTGTACCCGCTGTGCTCACGATCCAGGCCTTGTTGGTATCGGTTCCGAAGCCCGAATCGGCGCGCGATACATCGTTGGCGATAATGGCATCGCAACCCTTGCGGGCCAATTTGCGCTGCGCGTACTCCACGACGTTATCGGTTTCGGCCGCAAAGCCGATCACGCACCGTTCTCCCTTTTGGCGCGAGAGCTCGGCCAAGATATCGTCTGTCTCGACCAGTTCGATGCGATCCAGACGCTCGTTGGCCTTTTTGAGCTTATGGTCGGCAGGGGCCGCGGGGGTGTAGTCGGCGACGGCGGCCGCACAAATTGCGGCATCGGCCGTCTGGAAGGCGCTCAGTGCCGCCTGGAGCATCTCTGCGGCGGTCTGCACGCGCACGCAATCCACGCCGCAGGGTACATCGAGCGATGTCGGGCCCAGCACGAGCGTGACCGCAGCACCGCGGCGTGCGGCCTCACCTGCCAGGGCGATGCCCATCTTGCCCGACGACCGGTTGCCGATAAAACGCACCGGGTCGATCGGTTCGTGCGTGGGGCCGGCGGTGATGACGATGCGCTTGCCTGCCAGGTCCTGAGGCGCGGGGTTGAGCACCTCGCAGACAGCCTCGAGGATATCCTCGGGCTCACTCATGCGTCCCGTGTCCACGTCGCCGCAGGCAAGGTAGCCGCTGCCCGGACCCACCACATGGACACCGCGCTCGCGCAACGTGGCCATGTTGGCCTGCGTCGCCGGCGCCTTCCACATGCCGTTATTCATAGCGGGTGCGATCACGATGGGTCGCAGTGTGGCTAGTAGCGTGGTGGAAATAAGGTCATCGGCGATGCCGTTGGCCATCTTGGCGATGATATTGGCCGTCGCGGGCGCCACGACCACCAGATCGGGCTCCTGCGCCAGCGAAATGTGGTGGATGGGGTCGGAGGGGTCGTCGAACAGGCCCACGGCGACGGGCTCGTTGGTGAGCGCACGGAAGGTGAGCGGGCCCACAAACTCGGTGGCATGCTCGCTCATAACGACCTTGACGCGCACGCCACGCTTTTGCAACAGGCGCACGATGTTGCACGACTTATAGGCGGCGATCCCGCCGGTAATGCCCAGCAGGATCGTTTTTCCCTCAAGTTGCATTGAATTGTTGGATGCCGCCATCGTTTAAGCTTCCTTGCTCGGGAGCACCAGGAGGCGGTGGCAGTACGGGCAGTGCGTAATTGACCTACCGTCGTGGTTGAGGTCGCTCATGGACGATGCCTGCAGCGCGGTGTGGCAGACCGTGGGGATGTTGCCCTGGATGGTCTCGACGGCCAGGCCACGGAACTGCTTGAGCAGACGCTCGTAGTCGGTGAGAACGTCGGCCGACAGCGTGGCAGCAAGCGCGGTGCGCTCCTTCGTGGCGGCGTCAATCTGAGCCTGCAGGTCGGCAGCCTTGGCACGGGCGGCCTTGGTGTCGGCCTTTACACCCTCCTCGAACTTGGCGATGATGGCCTGTGCGCGAGCCTCGCGGTCGAGCGCCTCCTTATGGGCGACAACGACGTCCTTGCGGGTGTGCTCGATCTTGTCCAGACGCTTGGCCAGGGTGGCGAGCTCGTTCTCCAGGTCCTGAACCTCGCGGTAGTCGGAGCCGTCGACGTGGCGCTTCTTGGCAGCCTCGATGGCGTTGTTAGTCTGAATCTCGGTGGTGTTGAGATCGTCAAGCTCAATGTCCAGATCCTTGCGCTGGGCGTAGAGTTTGGTCATCTCGGACTTGAGTTTCACATAGGTCTTGCGCTTGGAAGCGAGCTCCTTGAGCTCCGGCATATTGGCAAGTTCGCTCTTGTTGCGGGCGAGCTCCAAATCGATCTGTTGCAGCTTGAGTAGCGTAGCGCCGGCGCTCATAAGTTCTCTCCTTTTGTCACAGTCCACCATTGGCAGGGGTTCAGTATTTTAATCGCATGACGGGGGTCGACCCCGGCGTCAACTGCAGAGTTCATCAATATATCAACGAACGGCTCCTCGGAGCGGTCGTGGCCGAGCAAGATCACCGGCAGCCCGCGCAAGGCAAGGTCTTGCGCCACGTGGTAGCCCGCCTCGCCGGTTACGATGACATCTGCGCCCGCGGCGATGGCGAGCTCTCCAAAGTCGCCCAGGGAGCCGCCCAAAATAGCGACGGTACGGCATGCGTGCTCGGCTTCGCCCCACACACGCGGGTCACTGCCGAAGGCCGTGGCAGCACGGGTGGCAAGATCGCGCAGCGTGCACGGGTCGTTGAGCGTTGCAAGCGCGCCCAGGCCGGTTGCCTCGGGGTCGTCCACATGCTCCAGCGAGCTCATGGGCTCAGCGCCCAGCAACTCACTCAGGCGAACGCGCGCTTCGTGCGAACGGTCCAGGTTGGTGTGGAGCGAAATAATGCTCACGCCGCAACGAGCCGCCTCGTACAGCGCAGCGCTGCACTGGGGGCGTGACGCATCCGCCGGACAAAACGCCTCGGGCGCCTTGATATAGACGGGGTGATGCGTCAGCAGCACGTTGGCACCGGCATCTTGTGCGCGGCGAACATTAGCTTCGGTCGCATCGAGTGCGCAGGCCACGCCAGCAATCTCGGCGGCAGGGTCGCCCACGGAGAGCCCTACATGATCCCAGCCCTCGGCGTCCGCCTTGGGGTAGCGCGCCAGCAGCGCGCGTTCAAGCTCGGCGACGATCATGCAGTACCTACGATCGAGAGCAACGTCTGGGCAAAGTCGTCCAGGTCAGCCGGGTCCACGCGGTCATCGAAGGAGATGCGCAGTGCGCCTAGCGCCTGCTCGCGACCAATGCCCATTGCGCTGAGCACGTGGCTCGGGTCCATGCTGCCGCTCGAGCACGCCGAGCCGGCCGAAACCTCAAAGCCGGCGGCGTCGAGCTTGACGATGAGCTCCTCGGAGTCCATGCCGTCGACGTAGATCGAAACCATACCCGGCAGACGATCGGCCTGCGCGTAGTCGCCCATCGTGGCGTGAATGCGCGGGTGGGCCGTAAGCGTGGCGTAGAGCTTGTTGGAAAGGGTTTGCAGCGTCGCACGCTCCTGGGCCACATGGGGCGCCAGCGTGCGGGCGGCAGCGGCAAAGGCCAGCTGCGTGCGCAGGTCCTGCGTGCCGGCACGACGACCGGCCTCCTGTCCGCCGCCAAAGATGCGCGGGCGCAGCGGCGTGTGGTTCTTAAGGTAGAGCGCGCCGGATGCCACGGGGCCACCGATCTTGTGCGCGGCAACGGTCATGGCGTCAACTCCCAGCTCGGTGACATCGAGCGGAATGTGCAGATACCCCTGGATGGCATCGGTGTGGAACAGGGCGCCCACGGTATGCGCGGCCGCGGCAAGCTCGCGGATGGGCTGCACCACGCCGGTCTCGTTGTTAGCAACCATAATGCTCACGAGCGCGACGTCGTCGCCGAGCAGCTCGATGAGCGCGGCAGGCTCGATGTAGCCCGCACGGCAGGGCTGCACCAGGTCGACGGTAAAGCCGGCGGCACGCAGCAGTGGCAGGTTGTCCAGAATAGAATCGTGCTCGATGGCCGAAACGATTACGCGATCGCGCTTACGATCGCGCTGACGAGCGCCCTCGGCAAGACCGAGCAGCGCCAGCTGGTTGGCCTCGGTGCCGCCGTTGGTAAGGATGATCTCGGACGGGCGAACGCGTGCGCCAAAGCTGCGGGCGATATCGCGACGGGCGACTTCCAGGCGTGCGGCGGCCTTGCGGCCAAGCGAATGCAACGAGTTGGGGTTGACGCCGGCAAGCTCACTTTCGTCATATTCTTGCTGCGCAAGGCGCGCCTCGGCGCGCATGGGCGTCGAGGCGGCATAGTCAAGATTCACGGGTATGCGGTTTTGACCTGCGGTCATAAGAGTTTATGCCTCCTGTGCGGCCTCGTTGCCCAGCTTCTGCAGCAGCGCAACCTCGGCAGCGGGATCTTCGGACTTAAATACGGCAGAACCGGCCACGAGCACGTTGGCGCCGGCCTTAACGACCTCGGCGATGTTCTTGGAAGAGATGCCGCCGTCGACCTCGATCATGGGCGACACGCCGTGACGCTCGCACATGGCCTTGAGCTCGTGGATCTTTGCGATGGTGCCCGGGATAAAGCTCTGGCCGCCAAAGCCGGGGTTCACGCTCATCAGCAGCACCATATCGACGACGTCGATGATGCTCTCGAGCACGCACACGGGGGTTGCGGGGTTGAGCACCACGCCGGCCTTGACGCCGCACTGCTGCAGATGCGTGAGCGTGCGGTGCAGGTGCGTGGAGGCCTCGTAGTGCACGGTGATCATGTCGGCACCGGCGTCGGCGTACCAATCGACCGTCTCGTCGGGGTTCGACACCATGAGGTGCGCGTCGACCGGTACATCGGTGGAGCGCTTGACGGCCTTGAGGATGTCAACGCCAAAGGTGAGGTTGCCGGTAAAGTGGCCGTCCATGACGTCGAAGTGTACGTAGTCGGCGCCGGCGATCTTGTCGAGTTCGCCCTTGAGGTTGGCCATGTCGGCCGAAAGGACGGACGGAGCGATTTTAATGGAACCCATGGTAGTAGCCTTTCTGCGCTAGTCGGTGAGTCCGTAGAACTCTTGAGAAGGGACGCGGTCGGTGAGAATCTCGAGCGCCCTATCCAAAGTAACACCGTTGTAGAGCGTTTGCTCTACGGCAAAGGTGAGCGGAATGTCTACGTCCAGTGAACGGGCAAGCTCGCTCACGCTGCGGGCCGCGACGGCGCCCTCGACCACCATATGCGTACGTGTCTGGTACTCGTCGAGCGACACGCCGTGGGCAAACTCGTAGCCAAAGGTGCGGTTGCGCGAATGCTCCGAGGTGCAGGTGGCAATGAGGTCACCCATGCCGGCAAGTCCCATGCAGGTCATAGCTTGACCGCCGCGGGCGTGCACCAGACGGCTGATCTCGGCCAGGCCTCGCGTCATGATGAGGGCGAGTGTGTTGTCGCCTGCGCCCGAGCCGGCGGAGATGCCGCACACGATGGCGATAACGTTCTTCATGGCGCCGCATACCTCGACGCCGGTCATATCCTGCGACAGGTAGATGCGGAAGGCCGTGGACAGGAGCAGGTCCTTAAAGGTCTCCCCTATCTGCGGATCTTCGCTGGCGATGACGGCGGCAGAAAGTCCGCCGCGGCAAATCTCCTCGGCATGGTTGGGGCCCGAGAGGGCCGCCACGCGCGCCTCGTTGCCGATCTCGCTGGCGATGACCTCGCTCATGAGCAGGCCGGACTCGGGCTCAATGCCCTTGGTGAGGCAGAGCACCGGGGTATCGGCGGCGATAAAGGGCGCGGCCTGGTGGCACACGCTGCGAAGGTGCGTCGAAGGAACGGCAAAGATGATGGCCTCGGCGCCGTCGAGCGCCTGCACGAGCTCGGTCGTGGCGACGACGTTGCCGGGCAGCTCGTAGCCCACAAGGTAGCGGGGGTTGCGGTGCTCGCCATTGATGCCGGCGGCCGTCTGCTCGCTATGGGCCCACATGGTCACGCGCTCGGCTCGCGCGGCGGCAAGGCCGGCGACGGCGGTTCCCCAGGAGCCAGAGCCAATCAGCGCAACATTCATGACTCTCTCCTACTTATCGTCGGGCTCGGTGACGCGCTTGGTAAACGAGAGCTTGGACTCCTTACCGGTCATGAGCTTTTTGATGTTCGCACGATGGGCCCACACCACGGTGATGCCGATCATCGCCATGCAAAACTTAAGTCCTAGGCTGCTGTACGGAAAGACCGCACAAGCGGCAATGGGAAGACCGATGGCCGCGGCAAGCGAGCCCACCGACACGAACTTGGTGATGGCGACGGCCACGATAAACATGCCCAGCAGCGACAGACCAATGGGCCAGTACCAGGCGAGGATAACGCCCAGACCCACGGCGATACCCTTGCCTCCATGGAAGTTGAGGTAGGGCGAGAAGATATGGCCCCACACCGCTGCCAGGCAAATGACGCCGAGCATCCAGTCGCCGGCGGCGCCGGGGGCCATAATACTCGGCGGAAAACCATAGCCCAAGTCGGCAATGAGCGGACGGGCGATAAGGACGCAGATGGCGCCCTTAAGGCAGTCGAGCAGCAGCGTGAGCGCGGCCACCTTGGGGCCGGCTACGCGCAGTGCGTTGGTGGTGCCGATGTTGCCAGAGCCCGCCTTGCGAATGTCGGTGTGGTTGAACACGCGGCCCAGGATCAGGCCAAACGGAATCGCCCCGATAAAGAACGAGACCACGGCGCAGATGGCGGTCAGCAGAATCGGATTATGCATCCTTTTGCTCCTTCTTCCTAAAGAAGAGTCGAATGGGTGTGCCGGCAAAGTCGAAGGTCGAGCGCATGCGGTTCTCCACGTAGCGCTGATAGGTGTCGTTGACCAGATCGCTGTGGTTGACGAAGAACGTGAACGTCGGCGGGTTGACTCCCGTCTGGGTCACGTAGTGCATGCGCAGGCGGCGCTTGCCGTCCACCACGGTATGACCGAACTCGCGCAGATCGGTGAGGAACGTGTTGAGGCGCGAGGTGCTAATCTTCTGCGAGCGCGTCTTTTCGGCGGCGTCGACCATCGCCCAGATCTTCTCGACGCTGCGGCCAGTGAGGGCAGAGATGCGCAGGTACTGGGCCCAGGGAGCCATGACGCCCAGACGGCGGTCGATGGTCTCCATGCAGGCCTCGCGCTTGCGGTCATCGTCGAGCAGGTCCCACTTGTTGAGCAGCACCACGATGGCGCAGCCGCGCTCGATGGCCAAGCCCATGACCTTCTGGTCCTGCTCGGTGACGCCCACGGAGGCGTCGACGACGAGCAGCGCCACGTCGGCGCGGTCGATGGCGCGCAGGCCGCGGACCATCGAGTAGTACTCGATGTTTTCGTACACGGTGCTCTTCTTGCGGATGCCCGCGGTATCGACCATGCGGTAGTGCTTGCCGTTGCGTTCGACGACCGTGTCGATGGCGTCGCGCGTGGTGCCGGCAATGTTGGACACGATGGAGCGGTCGGCGCCCAGGATGCGGTTGAACAGCGAGGACTTACCGGCATTGGGGCGGCCGATGATGGCCACGTTCAGCGCGTCGGGGAACTCATCGGCGACCTCGTCCTCTTCCTCCGGAAGCAGGGCCACGATATCGTCGAGCAGGTCGCCCGTGCCATGACCATGCAGGGCCGAGAGCGGCGTGGGCTCACCGATGCCGAGCGAATAGAACTCCCAGATGCTGTCGTTCTCGCGATCGGGGTTGTCGAGCTTGTTCACCAGCAGAAAGACCGGCTTGTCGCAGCGCTTGAGCATGCGGGCGACCGACTCGTCCTCCTCGGTGACGCCGGTGCGGCCGTCGACCACAAACAGGATGACAGCAGCTTCCTCGGCGGCAGCAAGAGCCTGGTCGCGGATGGACGTGGCAAAGACGTCATCGCTCTTGAGCGGCTCAATACCGCCCGTGTCGACGATGGTGAACTCGCGGCCGTTCCAATCGGCCGTGTGATACGAGCGGTCGCGCGTGACGCCGCGGGACTCGTGGACGATGGCGTCCGAGGTCTGGGCCAGGCGGTTAACGAGCGTGGACTTGCCCACGTTGGGGCGTCCGACGACGGCGACGATAGGTTTCATCTGCTCTCCTTTAATGGGTAGGGTCAGTGGAAGTGTTGGAGTCTGCGGGCACAATGCCAAGGATGCGCTCCAGGGTATCGAGCAGCTCATGCGGCATGGTCGACACCACATGAACCTCGGCGCCGCGACTGGTAAGGCTTGCGAGTAAATCGTCACGATGATACTCGTCAAGCGTCATGCCGTCAGCGTTGAACATGAGCTTAGGCACAAAGAGCATAACCCCCGAGAGGTCCTGCGGCAGCTGCTCCAGAATGTCACACGCGACGATGAGGCCGGTCACGTCCACGTTGCCGCCAAAGTAGCGGTTCTTGATGGCCGTGACAGTGCCGGCGAGTCCCTTGGGCGATTCCACAAAGCGGGCCACCGTGTCGCGTGCGCTGGCGCCCGAGAGGCACAGCAGGTGTTGGCTGCGGGCGGCGATGGCCTCGCGGACGCGGGCCAGTCGCTCGGCATCGGCGGCAAGCACGTCGTCGGTCTCGTCCAGATACGAGCGGATCATGCCGATGCCGTCGTAGTACTGCGGGTAACCGTCGTAAAAGTCTGCCTCGGGAGGATCGATGCCGGCGTCCAGATAGAACTCGTCGCTCATCTGGAAGGTGTGGCGGCCAAAGCGCTCATAGGCGCGGTCCTGGAAGGGCCTGATCATGGCGATGGTCTCGCGCGCTAGCTCGGGCTTGTCGCTGTAGGACCAGCTAAAACGGTTTTGATGCTTGGTAAAACCGAGCGGCACAATGCCCAGGCTTGTGATTTGCTCGTGCTCCTCGCAAAAGCGCAGGGTCTTTTCCAGCTCCTCGCCGTCGTTCATGCCGGGGCACAACACGATCTGCGCGTGAATCTCGATGCCGGCGGCCATGATGGCCTCGAGCGCGTCCATGCCTCGCTGGGCGTTGCGGCCCATCATACGACGGCGGACGTCGGGGCTCACGGCATGGACCGATACGTTCATGGGGCTCATGTTGCGTTGGATGACGTTTTGCACGTCCTCGTCGGAGAGGTTCGTGAGCGTGACGAAGTTGCCCTGCAAAAAGCTCAGGCGGTAGTCGTCGTCGCGAATATAGAGCGTGGAGCGGCCGCCCTTGGGCAACATGGTCATAAAGCAGAACACGCAGGCGTTCACGCAGGTGCGCATGCCGTCGAAGATGGGGCCATCGAACTCCAAACCCCAGTCCTCTCCCGGGAAGCGGTCGAGCTCGACGGAGGTGACGGTGCCGTCGCGCGGGTCGAATACCTCCAAATCAACGGTGTCGTCGTCTGCTTCCCAAAGCCATACGATCATGTCGGTGAGTTGCTCGCCGTTGACCGTGAGCACGCGCATGCCCGGCTCGATACCCACATCCCATGCGGGCGACTCGGGACGCACGTTCTTAACGAGCGCGCCCTCACCCGGCTCGGGGTCGCGGCTGCGCCCGTAATCGGCCACCTCGGCGGCGTATGCGGGTACGGTCTGGTCCATGATTAGCGGCAAAGCTCCTTGATGCGCGCAACGGCGCGTTCGATGTGTTCTTGCGGGGTGGAGGCTCCGGCAGTGATGCCGATGTGGCGTGCGTTGGCAAGCCATGCGGCCTGGAGCTCGGAAGCTTCCTCGATGTGATACGTGCGCTCGCAGGCGTCTGCGCAAATCTGCGCCAGGCGGCGCGTGTTGCCCGAGTTCTTGCCGCCCACGACGACCATGCAGTCGCAGCGGTTAGCAAGTGCGGCGGCTGCCTGCTGGCGCTCGCTCGTGGCTGCGCAGATGGTGTTGATCACGCGTAGTTCCTGCACGCGCGGGGTGATGGCAGCCACAACCTCGGCGAGGTTCTGCGCGGTCTGGGTGGTCTGCACGACGAGGCCCACCTTGCCCTTGAGCGACAAGGCGTTGGCGTCGGCGGCACAGCTCACGACCTGCGCATCATCGCTGGCGTGACCCAGAATGCCCTCGACCTCGGGATGCCCCGGCTCACCCACGACGAGTACGCGATAGCCCTCGCGCACCAGCCGCTCGGCGGCCACGTGGACCTTCTTGACGTAAGGGCAGGTGGCGTCGATCACGTTGAGGCCGCGCTTGCGGGCAGCATCGATGACCTGCGGCACCACGCCGTGGGCACGGATGATCACGGTGCCGGTTGCTGCGTCGTCCAGGGTTTCGGCCAAGCCAACGCCTGCCTCAGCGAGCTCGCGTACCACGATGGGGTTATGGATGAGCGGACCCAAGGTATGGACCTGAGTGCACTCTCCTGCCTGCGGCGCGGCCGCCAGCGCCATATCGAGCGCACGCTGTACGCCGTAGCAAGTGCCGGCGTGGGCGGCGATTTCGATGGTGGGGGCGTCTGACTTGCCGGCAACGGCCTCGACGGTATTCATGACATCCTCGCCCATGGCTAGAACCTGCCCGGATGCTCGGCGCACAGCTCGTCTCGCATGGCGTAGACGCGGTTCATGGCCTCGGATTCAAACCAGGCCAAGCGCTCCGTGCGTTTAAGCCTGGCCGGTGCGTCGGAAAGTGAGACGGCCTTGCCGGCACGAATCCAGCACTTCTTGGGACGCATGAGCTTTTTGCCCGCGGGCGTGATGTCGGACCAGCCACAGATGGCGAGCGGGTTGACGGGCGCCTTGCCCATCTGGGCGATGAGCGCAAAGCCGCCGTGGACCTCGGGCTTGATCTCGCGCGAGCGGATGCGCGTGCCCTCGGGGAAGATCAGGACGTCCTCGCCGCGCTGCAGCGCGTGCTGAGCGGCGCGCAAGCACTTCATGTCGGCGGTACCGCGCTCGACGGGGATGCCGCCAACGCGGCTAAAGGCCCAGCGCACAATCTTGCTCTTGGCGAACTCGGACTTAAAAATGGGTCGAATGCGGCGGCCGCCAAAGAACAGCGCCGTCTCCACGGCCAAGAGCTCGGCCATCGAGGTGTGGTTGCAGATGACCACGCTGCCGCGGCCTTCCTGGCGCTCAAACAGAAGATCGGCGTCCTCTACCTTCCAGCGCCACATGAGCTTGGAGAAGGCCCAAAGGATTGCCATGACCACGAAGACGGTGCCGCGGATGAGCGCGGGAAACTCGGCATACGGGGCGTTGTAATAGTCCTCGGGCGTCTGCTTAAACAGGCGCATGGGCTACCTCCTTTGGTTGATGAGGTCCTCGATAATGCGGACGACCTCGTCGATGGTGTGGGCGGTGGAGTCGACGTGCACGGCGTCCTCGGCGGGCACGAGCGGGGCGACCTCGCGACTACTGTCGAGCTTGTCGCGCTGCTTAAGGGCGTCGAGGGTCTCGTCGACCTCGGCCTCGAGCTGCTCGGACGTGAGCGGCTGGGCATCGTTTTGGTGACGCTGAAGCACGCGGCGGCGGGCGCGCTCGCGCGGGTCGGCGGTCAGGAAGACCTTGACCTGCGCGTTAGGGAACACGACGGTTCCGATGTCGCGACCCTCGGCCACGATATCGCGGTCCTCGGCTGCGCGGCGCTGGTGGATGAGCATGGCGGTGCGCACGCCCGGGTAGGCCGAGACCTTGGACACGTTGGCGTCGACCTGCGGGGTACGAATGGCGGCCGAAGCGTCCTGGCCGTCAATGGTCAGGCGCGTATCCTCGCCGGTACCGTTGGTAAAGCGAATCTCGATCTGCTCGGCGAGGGCGTCGATGGCCGCCTCGTCATCCAGGTCGATGCCGCGGTCGAGCGCGGCGAAGGTGACGGCGCGATACATGGCGCCCGTGTCGAGCTTGTTAAAGCCCAGCTGGCGGGCGATCTCCTTGGCGATGGTGGACTTGCCGGAACCGGCGGGGCCGTCGATGGCGACGATCATGCAATGCTTCCTTTCGATGGGTGACGTGCTGGTATGGTTCGCGGGCGTTGGGGCGCGGCGGGTTGCCTAGCCGGTGTAGCGCTCGCGGTAGGTGTTGCGCTTAGGTGCGGAGCCGTGGCTGCCGTGGTGACGCGTGCGGCTGGCGGTCGTGTCTTGGGGCTTGCCGCCGTTGCGCTTGGAGCTCGCCTGCTTGGGCGGGATGCCGCCGGCCTTAAGGATCTGCACCTCGTGGTCGGTGAGTTCGCGCCACGAGCCCTTGGCCACATCCTTGAGCTCAAGGCCGGCAAAGTTGCAGCGGTGCAGGCGGATCACCGGATGGTGAATCTTGCTCAACATGCGCTTAACCTGGTTTTTACGACCCTCGCGGATGATGACCTCCACGGCGGTGGTACCAGGCTTGACGCCCTGGGGAGCTACGGCCTCGGCCTCGCGTGCGGTGATGACGCGGCAGATTGCCGGCTGACACAGGCCGTCGTCGAGCTCGATGCCACGGCGTAGCGGGTCTAGATCGCGGTCGGACAGCTCGCCGTCAACGAGTGCCTGGTAGGTCTTGTAGACGTGCTTGCTGGGGTGCAGCAGGTCCTGAGACAGGTCGCCGTCGGTGGTAAAGAGCAAAAGGCCCGTGGTGTCGCGGTCCAGGCGGCCCACCGGGAACAGGCCCGGAAAGCGGTCGCGGGGAACCAGGTCCGCCACACAGGGGCGCTCCTGCGGGTCGCTCATGGTGGTTAGGTAGCCAGTCGGCTTGTAGAGCATCAGGTACACGGCGCCCTGGTTGAGCTTGACCGGCATGCCGTCGACCTCGATATGGTCGCGGTCGACATCGACCTTGGTGCCCAGCTCGGTCGCGACCTCGCCGTTTACCGTCACACGACCAGCGGTCATCAGGTCCTCCGAACCGCGGCGGCTCGCCACACCCGCGCGCGCCAAAAAGCGCTGCAGGCGCATGGTGTGCGGGTAGACGTGCTGGGCGCCGGATGCGGGTGCTGCGTTGCCCATGGCGCGCGTCTCCCCTACTTCGTTAGTCCTCGTCATGCAAATCCTCCGAGGTCTCGTCGACGACTAGGGTCTCCAAGTCCTCGACTGCCTCAACATCCTCAACATCGGTATCGAGCAGTTCGCGCTCTTCGTCCAGGTCTTCGGCCTGCTCCTCGAGCGTGGACTGAATACTGCGGCCGCTCAGGCGCTCGCGGATAAACTGACGCGACTGCTCGTCGGGGGCAAACTGCTCCAGGTCGGGCAGGTCTCGGGTGGAGCGCAGACCGAACTTTTCCAAGAAGGCGTTGGTCGTGCCGTAGATGATGGCTTGACCGCGCTGGGGATCGCGGCCGAGCTCACGCACCAGACCCTTGTCCACGAGCGACGCAATGACGCCGTCAGAGTTGACGCCGCGGATGCCCTTGACCACCTCGCGCGTGACGGGCTGGTGGTAGGCGATGACGGCCAGGGTCTCGAGCGCTGCCTGCGATAGCTTTTGCGTGTCCCAGCTCAGCACGTAGGCCTCGACCACGTCGTGGTAGGCGGGATGCGTAAACAGGCGCCAGCCGCCGGCGACCTCGCGAAGCTGAAAGCCGCGGTTGGCCTCCTCGTACTCAACCTTGAGCTCGGCGAGCAGCGACGCGCACTCGCCGGGGGCGATATCCAGTGCACCGGCCAACGCGGGCGCACTCACTGGGTCGCTCGAAACCAGCAGCAGCGCCTCGAGGGCACCTTTGAGGCTGTTTGCCTCCAGCGTGGAAAGGGTTGACATGGTTGCGGCTCCTATTCGGTGAGCTCGGGGCCCTCGCCGAGCACATAGGCCTCGGCGCCCTCGACGCGGTTGATTTGAATGGTTCCAAAGATCTCGTCCTGGCTCAGCGTGAGCGAGCCACGCTTGGCGAGCTCGAGTATGGCCAGGAAGGTGACGACGAGCTGCTCGGTGGTGGCATCGCCGTCCAGTAGCTCGCGGAAGGTGCAGGTTTGGTGCGCCATGGTAAAGCGGTCGACTGAGGCCACGGTCAGGTCGAGCGGCACGCGATGCGGCGCCACGTGCTCGGCCTCCAGCAGGAAGGTCTGTCGCTTGCCGTCCAGGTCGGCGCAGATGACGGCGAGACCGCGCAGGGTGATGCCGGCCAGATAGTCGGGCATTAGGCCCAAAAACTCCGGGTCGGGACCGGCCACACGCGGGTGCATGCGGCTTTCGGCCTGCATGCGAGCACCGAGGGCCGCCGCCGCGCCCTTAAACTGCTTGTAGGCAATCAGGCGCTGGATCAGGACCTCGCGAAGGGCGTCGCCGTCGAGCGTACTGAGCTCCTCGAGGTCTTCGTCGAACTCGTCATCGTCGTCATCGACTTTGCGCGGGGCCTCCTGCGGTACCAGAGAGGCGGCCTTGATGTCCAAAAGGGTTGCCGCGACCAGCAAAAAGTCGCTCGCCACGTCCAGGTCCAGCGCCTCGATGCGCTCGGCCTCGGCCAGGTATTGCTCGGCCACCTCGCTGATCGAGATGGCGCCGATATCAACTTTTTGGCGGGTTACCAGCTGCAGGAGCAGGTCGAACGGTCCGCTGTAGACCTGCGTCGACACGCGATACGACATCTTCGACCTCCTTTGACGGCGCCTTCGCGGCGCGGTTTGGGTGCATGTTGCGACCATTTTGCACGGTCGAGCTGTAAGTTTACCTTAGATGCCGGCGATTGCGAAGTTAAGCAGCTGCTCAGCGAGTGGATACACGGTAACGTCGAAATACCGTCCGATCACGTCGATGCCGGTCCACATGGGCAGCAGGTACAGCACCAGGATGAGGATGGGCATAGCGTATTGCTGCAGACGGTAATAGTTGTTGAGTGCCTTGCCTTTGAGGAAGGGCACGATGATCGACGAGCCATCGAGCGGCGGGATCGGGATGAGGTTAAAAAACGCAAGCGACAGGTTGACCACGATAAACGTGGCACCGAAGTTCATGATCTGTGACGCCAGGGCAAAGGACATGCTGGTGTAGAGGTTGCCGTACGTTGCGTGCATGAGGGCGGCCGCGAGGCACGCGAGGGCGATGTTCGACGCGGGGCCGGCAACGCTCACCAGGACCTCGTCGCGCTTGGGGTGCTTGAGGTTGTTGAGGTAGACGGGCACGGGCTTGGCGAAGGCGAATACGGGACCGCCGGCGGCAAGCATAAGCAGCGGCAGGATGATGGTGCCAAACGGATCGATATGGTTGAGCGGGTTGAGCGAGACGCGGCCGCGCGAACGGGCCGTCTTGTCGCCGAGCGCCCAGGCCGCGGCGGCGTGCGCGCTTTCGTGGATCACGATACCCACGATGACGGCGACGGCGCTGACGAGCAGATTCATGAGGTAGCTGCTGGACATGTCACTCCCCTAGCGGACGCGACGCGAGGCGCGCGTGAGCAGGTAATCGGCCACAAACAGGATCACAGCGACGATGGCGTAATCCAGGCGGAACACGCCGCCAAAGGGCGACGTAATGACGCCGTAGCCGGCGATGCCGCTCGGCAGCGCGCGCGAAAGCTCAACGACAAAGCCCACGATCTGCAGCTTGGCGGTGAGGCCGCTAAAGCACAGCAGAACGGTCATTGCGCTCATAAAGATGCCGCAGATGCGACAGGCGATGGCGATGATGCTCATCGCAACGGCGGCGGCCTTACGAGAGTTCACGCGCGGTCTCCTCTTCAATCTGGGTGGAAAGCTCCAGCCATTCGTCCTCGAGCTTGGGCAGCTCCTGCTTAAGGCCGTTATATTCCCCCAGCGCGGCGTTGAACTTGTCCTGATCGGCATAAAGCTCTTCGCTGGCCATCAATTCCATAAGCTCGTCATAGCGGGCGCGCTTTTTGTCGAGCTCCGTCTCGATCTTCTTGAGCTGGTTGCGCACGCCCTTGAGCTTTTTGTTGAGCGCGGCGCGGGCCTGGGCCTCGGCGCGCTTTTGCTCCTTGGTCTTTTTGCCCTCGGTAGGCTTGGAAGCGGCGGCGGGCGCATCGGGCTGGGCCGCGGTGACCTTGGCGGACTTGGCAGTGGCCGGCGCACTCTCCCCTGCCGCCTCGGCGGCGGCGCGGGCTGCGAGGTCCTCGCGCTTGTAGAGGTAGTAGTCGTAGTCGCCGTCGTAGACGGTGACCTTGCCATCGCGGATGTCGATGATGCGGTTGGCCACGGCGCGTACCAGGTGCTCGTCGTGGCTGATCAGCACGATGGTGCCGGGGAAGTTTTGCAGGGCGTTCTCGAGCATATCCACCGAGTCGATGTCCAGGTGGTTGGTGGGCTCGTCCAGGCACAGGAGTGCCTCGGGGGCCACGAGCATCTTAGCGAGCGCCAGGCGCGCCTTTTCACCGCCGGAGAGGACGCGTACCTGCTTTTCGATTGCGTCGTTGTCGCTAAACAGGAAGGCGCCCAGCAGGCTGCGCTGCTGCGGCACGGTCCACTTGGGCGTAACGGTGTCGATCTCTTGCAGGACGGTGTTGGACTCGGTCATGCCCTCGAGCGCGTGCTGGGCGTAATAGGCCACGCCCACGTTAGTGCCCAGGTCGCGCGTGCCGGCGGTGGGCGGCTCCAGGCCGGCGAGGATCTTCATGAGCGTGGACTTGCCGGCGCCGTTGGGTCCGACAAGTGCCACGTGCTCGCCGCGGTAGAGCTTAAGGTCGATGCCGCTGTAGATGTGCTTATTGCCGTAAGACTTGGACACGCCCTCCAGACCCACGACCATGTCGCCCGAGCGCGGCGGGTCGGGGAACTTAAAATCGATGTGCTTGTGGCCCTCGGGCAGGATGACGAGCTCCTTTTTGATCTGCTCGATCTTGCGGATGCGCTCCTGGGCCTGGGCGGCCTTGGTGGGCTTGTAGCGGAACTTGTCGACGAAGACCTGCATGTGGGCGATGTCGCGCTCCTGAGCGGCACGCTTGGCGCGCATCTGCTCCAGGTTGTCCTCACGCTGCTTGAGGTAGCTGCTGTAGTTGCCGTTGTAGGTGGTCACGCGACGGTTTTCGAGTGCGGCGACGTGGTCGACGCAGGCGTCCATGAAGGCTCGGTCGTGACTGACGATGAGGACGGCGCCGTCGTAGTTGGCGATAAAGCCGCGCAGCCACTGGACGCTTTCGAGGTCCAGGTGGTTGGTCGGCTCGTCCAGCAACAGCAGGTCGGGATGACGCAGGAAGAGCTTTGCCAGCGCGATACGCATCTGCCAGCCGCCCGAGAACTCGGAGCACGGGCGCTCAAAGTCGGTGACCTTAAAGCCCAGGCCGGACAGGATTTTGCGGGCGTTGCTCTCGAGTTCGTAGCCGCCCAGGTGCTCAAAGCGGTCCTGGACCTGGCCATACTCGTTGAGGAGTGCATCGACGTCCTTCCCCTGTTCGGAGAGTTCGGTGATCTGAGCCTGCAGCTCGTTGGCGCGCTCTCCCATGCGGCGAATTTCCTTGGCGGCGGCCATGACCTCGGCGAGGATGGTGGTGTCCTTGTGCTCCAGGTTGGTTTCCTGCTCTAGGTAGCCTACCTGGCAGTCCTTGGCGTACTGGACCTGGCCGGCGTCGGGGCTGTCGATGCCCATGATGATCTTGAGCATGGTGGTTTTGCCGGCGCCGTTGGGGCCCACGAGCGCGAAGCGCTCGCCGGGATTGATCTGGAAGGACGCGCCGCTAAAGAGGACGCGCGCGCCGAAGCTTTTTTCGATCTTGTCGACCAGGAGGATCATGGTGCCGCCTTTGACCTTGTGTTCCTATATGAAAAAAGGCCCCAACTTGCGTTGGAGCCTCATTCAATGCTCGGGTGGAGACGAGGGGGATCGAACCCCTGACCTCTTGACTGCCAGTCAAGCGCTCTCCCAGCTGAGCTACGCCCCCGTGCGAAGAAGTACTATACGGGAACTCGGACGGCGATGCAAGGACAATTTTGGAAAAACTTTCCTGGGCCGGCGGCGCGGATGCCGGACGGACTCGAGAGCGATGGGCCCGCGATGCCCGACTAAGCCCGCGGGGCGCGCCCCGCGGGAGGGCGGCGCTGCCGCCGCCCTCCCATCAGGCTCCACTCCGCCCGCCCCCGGGGCCTCCCGCCACGAAACCGGCCCATCTACTACGTTCGGCCGGCATCCCCCGACCATGGCGCCTCGGGCAAAAATAAAACCGCAGGTAGACGGCCTGCGGTTTTTGTGAAATACGGGGTATGGTCGAGGGGTCGGGCTTAAACGTAGTAGATGGGCCGGTTTCGTGGCGGCGGCATCGCAGGCAGCCGACCGAGGGCGCCCGGAAGTGAGCAAGCAGGCTATTCGCAAGTGAAAACTACTGCCATGAAAAAGAAAACAGGCCAGACATATTGCCTGACCTGTTGAAAAACCTGGTGGGCCCTCCGGGATTCGAACCCAGAACCCAGGGATTATGAGTCCCCTGCGCTAACCGTTGCGCCAAGAGCCCTTATAAAGTGGCACTTACAGTTGGGGTGGCAGAACAGCCTCCAACGCTTTGAACCACGTCGTGAAATACTACCATGCACGCGACGCCCGTTCAACGCACGATCTTGTCGACCAGGAGGATCATGGTGCCGCCTTTGACCTTGTGTTCCTATATGAAAAAAGGCCCCAACTTGCGTTGGAGCCTCATTCAATGCTCGGGTGGAGACGAGGGGGATCGAACCCCTGACCTCTTGACTGCCAGTCAAGCGCTCTCCCAGCTGAGCTACGCCCCCGTGCGAAGAAGTACTATACGGGAACTCGGACGGCGATGCAAGGACAATTTTGGAAAAACTTTCCTGGGGCGGGCGGAGTGGAGCCTGATGGGCCTCCCGCCACGAAACCGGCCCATCTACTACGTTCGGCCGGCATCCCCCGACCATGGTGCCTCGGGCAAAAATAAAACCGCAGGTAGACGGCCTGCGGTTTTCGCGAAATACGGGATATGGTCGAGGGGCCGGGCTTAGACGTAGTAGATGGGCCGGTTTCGTGGCGGCGGCATCGCAGGCGGCTGACCGAGGGCGCCCGGAAGTGAGCAGGGTGCCCGTCTAACGACCTATTTCCAGCCAGTTGCATAGTACGTTGGCTCGCAACTCCATTTCCGTCGTCTTTTGCACCTTAGTTTTGCACCTATAGCGCAATTCCAAGCGCGAGCAAAGACTTCGCACGATCGCATCAAGCTGCTCGGCATCGTTAAGCATCTCGTGCGTAACCAGAAAGACGTCATACCCCATACTTTGCAGCGCCGTCATGCGTTTGGCATCGTGGTCGAGCACGGCGCCCGATCCGTGGATAACCTCTCCCTGAATCTCCACGATGCCTTCTTTCATTATGGTTGGATTTACGATCACGATATCCCCGTAGCAGATTTTTTGCCCTGCAATGCTCTGCGCCGATGCGGTAAGCGGCGTAAGGTCGTTAACATAAACGTTTCGAAAGCCGGCACCGCCGCGAGAGCGAGGAAGCGATAGCAATAAAATTCCTGCAACTTCAAGCGGAGAAGCTGCTATACCTGTCACCAGCTGCGCGGCGTTGTAAAACTTCGTACCCCACTTTCGTCTTTTCATCTTACTGGCATACTCATGAAGCTCGTGTAATTCGATGAGCGGCTTCCTCATCCAGAGCGAAGTGCCCTTTAGCCTTGTGACCTCCTTCGTTTTCTTTTGTCCGTTGGGCCCCTTCGTATTTACCTGTTCTTTGACTTTTATGCGCGCATAAACGCGTTTCCATTGTGGTTCGTCTTGGCTTTCATCGAGGTCAAAGATGGATTCGGTGGTTGCATTCTCGGCGGCGTCATTGGCTGTGTCTAGTTCCGCCTCTGCTGCTGCGGTGGGCTCAAAGACTGAGAACCATCCGCAAAATTCGTACATGGCAAGGACAAGATCGGTTGGAGATACAAAACGCGCCATGGTAAATAGCGTCGCAAGTGGATTGGTAACCCTAAAGCTCATCGCGGTTTCCAGCGTGCTATCCACCCCCGAAGTATCATCACAGTGGATTGTTGTCCGTAATCCCGAATGGTAGTTAACGCCACCGGGCACTGTTGTGGTAATAATCGGGGTCTTGAGGATATCGGTTACGAAAGGGGCTTGGGCTAGGGCTCGCCAGCCGTCTTCTGGGCTTGGCAGTCGCGGGTAGAGGTTGCGCACTTGGGGCGGGCAGCGCCAGTAGCGGAATGCGGTGTTTGCGCAGACGATCTCGTCCATATGGGCCTCCCCTAGCTTTGGCTGCGTGCCGTTATGTTTGCAGGTAGACCGATTATCAATGGCGGCATCATGCCGGTAAGTACCGGAAGCTGACCAAATGCCGACAAATAGCTTGACGCATTTCGCCTAAAGATCGCCGTGTGGCACAAATCTGCTGGCAGGCGTTCTGGGGCCGTGGTCCCTATCTCCACATTTGTACGTGAATCCCATGGCAAATTTAATGAAAGAGCGCATGAGCTTTATGCAAAACGCGCAATGACGTCAGTTCAGGAGAGATCAGCTAGAAGCGCGTTTAAAAATTTCGATTCGATTTTGGTGTCAGATTTGGTGTCAAGCTTGGTGTCAAAAAGAAAAAGGCCAGAGGCTAAACACCTCTGACCTGTACTTTAGATGGTGGGCGATACAAGATTCGAACTTGTGACCCCATCCGTGTGAAGGATATGCTCTACCCCTGAGCCAATCGCCCGTCGCCTTTCGGCAAAAGAGATACTAACATAGCCGTGCGTGGTTTACCAAGAACTTTTTGCTTCCGATTTTAAATTCGCGGGCGCAAACCGCGCCACAGCAATCAGGGCAGCCGACAAACCCCCAGCTAAACCACCCTTTATCGTTTAATCCACGAGGTCTCGGGACGACAGATAAGTCGCGCGTTGTTGTACGCCATGTCGAGCGTGAGGCACGTGCGTGCGGCATAGAAGCCATCCTCGCGCTGGATGGTCAGCGCCAGCTCAGGCTTGTCGCCGGTTAGGCACAGCGGCAGCAGCAGCTGGATCCGGCCGCCGTAGAACTGCGGTACGGCGAGCGTGTAATTGGCGGCGGCGCGTCGGGCGGCTTCGACGACGGCGCCCTCAAAGGCACGGCGCGGCAGCAGCGAGTTGCCCTCCCCCATCAGGCTGGCAGGAATGCGCGTCAGGTTCTCCTCGTCGCCCAGAATGTGGTCGATGTTGGAGCGGATGGGAAGGCGGTAGTCAAAGACCAGCTCGGAGGGGTCCTCGGCAAAGCGTACGCGGCACGGCAGGTACTCAAATGAGACCAGCATGGGGTCGCTCTCCTTAAAGAAGCCCTTCAAAAACCAGCGCTGGCGCGCGTCGGGCTTGGTGTTGGGTTCAAACAGGCCATAGATGGTCTCGTAGCGGCGCGTATACAGGCCGGTGTTGAACAGGCAGCGGTCGTCGTCGAACACCAGCGGCAGGTTGGACGGCGCGGTCTGGTCTACGTCGCGCTCGGTCAAAAACACCGCGCGGCTAAACGAAAACGACAGGTAGTTTTTGAGGATGCGGTTGCTGGGACCCCAGTCCTCGGGGTCGGCGAGGTCGGCCAAGCGCTCGTAACAGGGCTCGGGGCAAAACGCAAAGTCGTATACATTGCTGCACAGGGTGTTGGGGATCTCCATGTGGCTTCCAATCAAGATAATGACAGGCGTGTGGATACTTTGATTCTATACGTGCGAAGCGTCGTCGGAGATCACGATGCAATGGCACCTTAGCTCGTTGGCTAGATCGTCGAGCGTGCGGCGTCTAGCAACGAGGTCCTGGATCCAGGCGTAGTACTGGTTGTCTTTGGGTTCGGGGCTGTCGGACAGCGCGACCGGAGTGCCGGCGAACCTTAGGACGGACAACGCAAAGACAAGGCTGGTTCGCTTGTTGCCGTCCTCGAAGATGTGGTCCTTGACCATGTGCTCGGCGACGTAGGCGACCTGGTCAAAGATGTCCGTGAAACGATCGGCTGGCGATTGGCCGAATATCGTGCAGAACGCGCCCGCAAGCACGGACTCGACGCGCCCAAGTTCGCGCGCGGCTCTTTCGTCCGTAGCGTCGGTCGTATAGCAGCGTCCGATTGTTAGCAGCGTACTGTGAAGGCGCATGACGGCGCCGGCCATGGCCTCGAGTGACCCAGCGTCATCGAGCACTAGCGGCGCAACAGGAATCGCCCGCCCGTCGACATCGGCAATCATGAGTTTTCCAAAAGCCTGAGCGCGTTGGGCATGGACGCTATGGTTGACTCAACTGCATGGTCAATTGACATAATGCCGTCAAGTGAAATAGGCGAAGCGGAATCGGCCTCGTGCGCAATTGAAGGATCTTCCTGGCCAGCACAATCAGCACCGTCATCAACTTGAACGTAGTTCCAAGGCATGTCCGCCTCCTTTAAATAGATACGCCTCGCGGACGTCGTGGCGAGGTAACACGCGAGAGGCGGCAGCGGATATGTCGACAAGCGTAATCATGGCTCAATTGCGGTTTAGCAATAGAATGTCAGGGAATCATCACCAAAGGTTTCGCGCCACTTGTCACAAATGTATCGATGGTTCATGGTGATTAGTTTTGAAAGATCCCTGAGATCCTTAGCCGGAATCTTGCTCTCGTTGTTCGCAAGTGTGCATCCGCCATTTTTAGTGAGCCAAAACTTAGTCGAATTAGCAGCCGCCCTCTTTACCCCTACATGGATGTGAACGGGTTCTCCGTTTTCCGCAATCCAAAAGAACAGAACATACTGTCCAAAAACAAGAATTCGAGGCATTATGCCACCGCCGGTCCAGCTTTTTGCCGTTCTGCAAGCTCGAAGATAAACGGAGCGTTTGATCTAACGAACTCGGTCAAAAAATCCAGATCGTCAGTAGAAAATCCTTTGACGTTAAACCATTTGACCGCAGGTAGAAAGCATTCTGCATGGTCAAAACCAAAATCAACCGGGCGCTCGACGGCTATGCGAACGGTCCCGTCGTCGCGCGTTTCTGAGTAGGCAAACTGAGTGCCATCATCTAGCTGAACATAGCTCCAAAGCATTGCTGCCTCCTTAGTGTTTACTTCCGAGTATAAACAACCGCTTAGATGCAACGTGATGCGAATTGAATTATTTCCATAAGACCTGAACTGCTGATTATTTGTTTTATTGAGATTTGAACCGTCTCACACTTCAGTGTCTTTTTGGCATGGAAAACAGTCGTTGTGCGTTGGCCGGGCTTTATGTCATGAATTGTACTTAGATTCAAGCTCCTGCATGCTTAACAGCTTGCAGGAGCTTGAATCCTATAGATTACCCAAATGCTGCTCAACAGCCTCCATGCCAACCTCCGCATATTTTAGGAGGCCTTGTATATCGTTGTAGTTCTTGGGCAATCGATCTTTTTCAATACCAGTAATTTTGGCGAATAATTCGATTGTTAGATCGAGTGCGAAGTTGATTAGTTTTTGAATTTCGCCGTAAGTTAAAGGAAGTCGCCTAACAAGCTCATCATATTTCAGTGCTTCCATGTCGCTATGGGCGAAAACCTTATTTCGCTGATCGCGAAGCATGTCAGTTAGTTTACGGAGACTGTTGAGTCGTTTTTTCCATAAATTGGAAAGGTCATGAGTGGTTATACACACAGTAACCATTCTGTAATGATTTCCGAACAGCTTTTCATCTGAGCGTTGTGACTCAACTTCTTTGGGGTAGAAACGCTCCTCGTCCTTTGCCAATGGATGAACGATTGGATTAAGCCTGTCAAAGTTTGGCCGATCATTAAATAAGGAGATTGCAAGCGCGTCGATTTCAGCAGAATGAGACTTGACGTCTTCTATCAAGTTCCCAATACTGACGTCGCTTTTGGTATCAAATAACCGCGCGCAATTCATGAAACAGGATTCGGTTAATGCAAGTTGTGTAAAGCTGAAGAAGCAGCCAGCGCAATTACTTCATTCTCATAGTCGGAAGATGCTTTAGACAGTTCGCGAAGGATTGCTAGTTCCGTGTTGGCATAAAATGCCTCGTTGTACAGATAATTGCAACGCTCGAACAGCTCAAGAAGGCCGGCGTCTTTTACGTTCTTGGCAGCCTCAACTGTTTGATCCGATTCGTGTTTCATGTTAGATAAGTCCCGAGTAATTGTCGTAAAAACTATTCTAATAATTCGTCGTTACGAATATAGCCTTCTATATAGCCTATAGAAATGGTGCTTCAGCAGCGGCACGCAGCAGCCAGAAACACTGTCCCCAGCAGGAAAAGCGCCACAGAGGCGGCGATCCAATTGGTGTCGCCGGTCTTGGGGAGTGTCGCAGTTGTCGCGGTGGCAGCTTTGGGCTTGGGGACTTTGGCGACCGTGGTCTTGGTTACTGTCGTTGTTGTCTTGGTTGTCGTGGCTGCGGGTTTCAGTGAGGGATTTGCCGTGGGTCCTGTGGTGGGATCTCCAGCAGCGGGGTTAGCATCGGCGGGAGACTTATCCACGCTATCGCCAGGCACGACGACCCCTTCGGTCTTCCCCGCCGGCGGCGTGGCGACATCGGGTTCAACCACCACATGCGGTGCCACCGCACCGGAGGCATCCACCACCCCACTAGCACCAAAGACCCCACCAGCAGGCGTCGCAAACCGCGCAGACACAGGCGACCCACCCAGACAAGCAACGCCGCCATCGGCACCGGTCGCATCGAGCCACGAGGCGTCGACGGAAAGCCGACAGCCGGCCGAACCATCGCCAAAGCCCGCATCTTGCAGATACACGCCGTAGGCGCGCACGCCCGCCCCGGACCCGGCGCCCGCGGCAACGACGCGCCCGCCGCCGCGCACGGCCATGTCGCCAGCGATCACGCCGGCGACCGCCTCGTCCGTAATATCGGCCCCATCTGCCCTGGCATCGACGGTGCAGCCGTCCACCACGAGCGACTGCGAAATGTGGATCCCGCACTGCGAGCCCGTCGCCTTCAGGGTCCCGGTGCCGCGAAGCGTCAGGTTGCCCCACACTTCCATGCCGCATAGCGTGATGTCCGCATCGGGCGCATGTGACTCCGTCACGGAGTTTTGCCCGGCAAGCGTCAGCACCAGGTCGCCGTCGGCGCCGATGGCCTCGCCCGCGTAGCCGTTAAGCTCAAGGTGGTCGGCATCGGTCCAAGCCCAGCCGGGGCCCGACACGCCCGGCTCGTAGTACGTCGCGCCCGCGATGATGAGGCTCTCAGCGCCCGCGGCATAAGAAGGCCCGCCCAGCAAAAAGCATAGGCAGGCCATGGCAGCGATCGCAATGTGATGACGGCTGGTGTGGGACTCGGCAGCAAACATACCCGCTCCGATCTTCGCGGGAGCCAATAGAATATGCACCAGAAAATGCCCTGGTGGCAGCACTAATTAGTTTAGCGAGATCGATGCAGGAGCAAAGAGAAATCGCGTGGGCAACTCCCACAATTAGGTGTAAATCGTTTTGCCAGTCGGTGAAAGGAAGAATCGGCTTACAACCTCCGTTTCGATTCTTCAAAAGCGCAGGTAGCATCCTTCAAATTGACAGCATGATACTCCGAAGTGAATCTGAACTTGCGTCAAGACATCTCAAGCAATCTGAATTTCGTAATGTAGATGCGATGCAATAAGAACATATATTCGTTATGTTTGGGCGTTGATGATGGAGGGCTGCGTCGCGATTGAACTGCTCTTTCGGGCCTTCTCTACGAATTCGCTGATCCAAGATCTTGTTGTGTTCTTGAGGATCCGGATGTTTTCGGTCGCTTCAATGTCGATTTCCATCATTGCCCTGCCGGCGATGTCGTCCGGCAATGTCGGCAAGCCACTGGGAGCAGTCTCCCTGTACTTCTTGGCAAACATGGATACGTATCTTTCGACAAAGAACTTTTTGTCGCTTACGCTTAGCTTGGAGAAGTGGCTCATCAAATTGAAGCGGGAGAGGAGTTCTGCCGGGAAAGTTTCATTGATCTTCCCGAGGGGGCAGTTTGTCGTGAATACGATGATGAACCCGCGGAGATCGTGCTCCATCCCTTGGGAGTCCGTGAACGATCCTGTCTCGAGGAGATCGAGGAAGAAGTTCCAGACGGCGGGTTCAGCTTTCTCGAACTCATCCACCAGGAGAATTCCGGCATCGGACGAGTCGATCTTCTTTCCCAGCTCGCCTTCTTCGCTTCCCATGTATCCTCTCGGGCTGCCAATCAGGGAGTTTAGAGAGTCCTTGCTGCTGTAGTTCCCAAGATTGACTTTAGGGAGGGGCTGGCATGGCGCGATTGCCTCGCAGAGAATCTTGGCGACTTCTGTTTTCCCGACACCCGAAGGGCCAAGAAGGAGCAACGAGAACACCGGCTGCTCGTCGAGCGCGTTGAAGAGCCTGAAGCTGCGCGATCGGGATTCGAAGGAGCGTTTGAATTCGATCTGGCCTATGAGCTCGCTTTCGAGGGTGGTGAGGACCTGTTTGAATTCGAGTTCGTCGAGGGATACGAGTGTTCTCTTTACTCTTTTGTCCTTCTGGGCGTCCTTATCGATCTCGATGTCGCATTCTATAATGTCGTCGAACATGGTTCTCAATTGGTATGCTCCTTCGTTCACGGTTTTATCGTCTCCGATGAAGAGGGTGCCAAAGGGTAGCTGGTGGACGAGGAGCTCGAATTTCGATGCCAGCTGAAGATCGCCCGAGAGTAACCCCACAAGTGATGAAACGTCCACGACGAGCTTTTTCTCGGAGAGGAGCTCGGAGATTTGGTCGCTTCCGTGTAGTTCGAGAAGCGACATCAACTTGAAGCCGCCGTCTCCGAGCTGGTCGATCAGGGCTTTATACTGGGATTTGTTGTATGTGACGAGTTTGCGCATGGCGTTGCCTATCAAGCCTCGAAGGACACTGCCTGAATGACAGCAAGGATGTCTATGTAATAGCCCTGTTCTACCCGATTGCCGCCGCCGGTCATGGCGGTGGGTGACAGGTTCTTTCCGCATATAACAATGTCGTTCTGCGGCGTGCGTTTCGGGTCGTCTGGCTGTTGGAAGTAATCGAGGGGGCTCTTCATCTGGGCCGGGGTGATTTTCCCTTTGCATATCCCGACGATGCCGACCTTTCCGATGAGCAGGTCGTCGATTGTGTACCCGCTTTCGAACATTTCTTCTCCATCGAGGGGAATCTTCGCGTACAGCGGCGTTCTTCTTCTTGCGCGGTTTCCTCTGAGCTTGAAGGCTGCGCCGTCTCCTATGAAGGATTGCATCATGTGGCCGATGTCGAGGTCTCCGGCATCGGGGACGGTGATTCCGTCGAAGGTCCCGCTCATGATCGCCATGATGCCTCGAATCTCCTCCTCATTGATGAGCTCCAGCGAGACATCGCCGATGTATGCGAGGTCGCCTTCTGCAAGCGTTGTTCCGCTTTCGGGGGCTTTGCAATGCTCCATTATGTCGGCGAGCATCCGGCTATTTGTGTTCACGTATTCGAGGGTGTCCACGATCTTCTCTTGTTTTTCGTGCCTGACGCTTCCTTCGAGTTTTGCCCTGAGTTTCGTCAGAAAGGGAGGGTTGAGCTCCGCTTCGGCGTTCAATGATGCTCTCTTTGTCGTCCCGTTCTGGTTTTCCTTGGAGCTTGTAGTCTTGAGTTTGTTGTCCAGGAGCATCCTCGTCTCGAACACCTTCTGCTGATTCATGTAGTAGACGGTGAAGAGGCCTGGTATATTATTTTCTGGCATAGTTCCTCCGCTCCTTTCCTTTAGCGTGGGGCTGTCGTTGTTTCCGCCCCTCGTTATCCGCGTACCATCCGTTTCACACCATACGTATCATTGCCACTCCGAAAAAGCAATCGGACCCACCATGCAGCCGAGACGGACAGAAGACCGTGAGCAAGCGAAGAAGACGTGACTGGCGCATCCTTCAATCTATGCAACAAATGAAATCAAGCCGGCACCGCGCAAGCGCAAAACAAGACCGCTGGCACTGAAGCGCACGGCAAGTGGAGCATCGGTGCTACTTCTGTACGGGATACCCAAATCGGCTCTCAAGCTCCTCCAGATTTCTCAAGAACAAACGCCTTCTCATTGATCCAGTTTTCGTTTCAACGTTCGTTTCTTCCAGTGCAGTCTTTATCTCAAGTATCCATTCAACTAAATCCGCCGATGGCACCCCACCCGGAATCCAAACGTTATGAAGATGCACAAAGAACTTGCGAAGCGCCTCTTGATTCGCCGCATCTTCTCTACAAAATGACTCGACAATGACTCTCGGACTAGCATTAACCAACACTTTGACATCGCGTTCTGCAGCATCGTTGAGAAGTCGAGCAATCTCCCTGCCCGTCAGTCCCTCCGCTCCCTCAGATATCATCAACTGACTCGACATCTTTTTATTCAGCTCTGTCCGAGCATAACGCTCAAGTTCTTCGGCGAGCGCCCGTCTTTTCCGCCTTTCGTCTGCACTAAATACTGGTCCAGAGAGGAGCTCAGAAGCTTTGTCTAGATCGGCATCGATCACTTTCTTGCAATATTTGATAAAGTCATTTTGCGAAAATGGACATTCCCATTTGAGGTCAGATAGCAGGTAATAAACCTCGAGCACGTCGTGCAAACAATCGACTGAATAATGTGCTCTAGTAACTAAATCATAGTAACGCTGCGCGAGGCCATCTACATTATCGTCATCAAGATCGTAAGCGCACCGCATACTTTTAGCGATCTCCCTAACTTCGAGGGTATCGCGGTTGCTCGGGTACCGTTTCCAAATGTATGTTTTAAACCCTTGTTCGAGATCTTCAATATCTACATCGCCTGAAGGGTCGAATGCCTTACCTATCACGGAGAAATCAGAGTATTGCTCGTAAAGAGACACTCTGCGATCGTATTCCAGCGCCTCCGGACTGAGCCATTCCTCTGGCTTTCCGTTTTGTGGCATGGAAGGTGCGTTCCCCATGGAGGTCAACAAAGCAAAATGGACTGCGTCCCGTAGAGCGTAAAACCGGTTTTGAAGTGCAATTCCTGTATTTTGAAGCACCTCAAGGCTGCAAATTCTTCTGATTAGCTCATGAGCACGAATCATTGCCCGAGCATTTACGCATCCGCTGGCCTCTACCCCCGCAAGTATGGCGCTATGCATATCAAGGTCTTCCGATGGGCGACAATCTCCCATGAGAATTTCTTTGGCCAATGCAGACGGGCACGGCTTGAAAGGATAGACTTTCCAAATTAGCTTTTCGCGTACGTCCCTATCGAACTCTCGCATCGATTGCACATCACTTCCTTCCCAGGCATTTGAAACCAGCATGACCTTCAATCCAAGTCTTTCGACAAGATCGTTCATCGTTCCGAATAGCGCCAAATCGTCGCTATGTTTAGAACGCCTCTCCACATCATCGAATACAAGAAAGTGCTTCTTTTTGAGCATTAGGCAGGCAACGGATTGTATCCCGACGGCGAGATTCACCGATAATCCCGTTCTTTTAATTAAAGCCCTCGAAATACCGTTGAGGGCGCCCCCTATAGTTTTGGCAGCAGCTTGCGCCTTCATACCTTTATCGCTAAGGTGTACAAGCGCCATCACAATACGTTCGTATAGATCATCAGCAGTGGCAATTCCGAACATGGAAACGCGGACAAGGTTGTATTCGCCCTTTTCGAGATACTCGTTGAGTTTCCCTTCGATGAATCGGGTCTTTCCCGATCCCCAATCTCCCTCAAGTGCAATTGCATATTGATTGTCCTTATCCTTGAGATAGGAATCAATATGATCGATGAGTTGATCAGCAGGCTCTTTTGACCGGCATGTCTCCATTATTCCCTCCTGCATCAACTTAGAGCGAAAGATTTCTTTCACTGCGCTATATCAACCCGCAACCGAGGTCGCCCCGTTCACAACAATGATGGCATAAGCTTGATTGAAAGCTGGCGGTCGAACCATGCTCAGTCCACGTTATGTGTTTTGAGGCGACGCCGATGCGAAAGTCCGACCTATGGACTCAGGAATCTCGACTATAGATGCGCCCAACTCCAAAGACAACTTCGAAGTTCTAGATTTAGCTACAGCTTTACTGCCACTTACAGTACCTAAGCCAGCATCAGCTCCTACCCGTTGCCAAGGCACGCTTCGTGCCATCTGGATTGTTCTGAAAAGAAAACGCTTCTTGCGGGCGCGTAGAGGTTCTTGGTGTCAATGTGTATCAGCCTACCGTGGAGCTCGTGCCAGTGCGGCATGGAACGGCATACCAAAACTGATGCAATAATCAGCGAATAATCACAAGACCGGAATGGGGTCATGGCGACCTTCCTCGAAAGAGAAGGTCGCCATGACAAGTCACAATTCAACTTGGGGATTACTGAGCTCTTCGGAGAGAGAGTCTACATTCCAAAGACCTAAGGTATCAGTTCGTTAATGTGACCCTTGGAAACTTTCAAGAATTGTTCAACACAGTAGACAGGTTACTCGACAAGAGAGGCATCGTTTTGTCTGCCTAATACTATCTATTGCTTTGTATGTAGCAGAACGGCCATCAGGCAATTATGCACGATGGCCGTCCCTTCTATTAACTCCTTGCCTCAAGACGCGGCTCAATCCTAAGCTTGATTGGCTGCAAGTTGCGATACTCCTGGAGCGTACTGTTGTAAAGACTGCCATTGTAGCCTGGAGCATCGACCGTCACGACAGCATAGTAACGAGTGAGCGCATCGGGATCGTTATTGTTACGGAATATGGATTGGAGCGTCAGCTTCGGGTCATACAATGAGCTTGATTTCATGCGTTGTGTCCTGCTGATGACACTGTCCCACTTCATGTCGTTGGCTCGTAACTCTGACTCTTCCCAGTACTTCTTTGCAGGCTTGCTCACCGGCAAGGTTGATGAGGTGTAGCCCTGTAGTTCAAGCTCAGCCGCCTTGATACGCCCCTCCTCGGTGGCGAGATTCACCGTATGCCTATAGCTTGTACCTTTGAGCGAGTACGTGAATTTGTTGGCGTGGGGAATGAGGGTATCTACTATGCAGCTTGAGGTGTAGGCATCCGAATCGTTGGGATTCGTTTTGCAGACTGCAACGATGGTCCAACTGATTGTGATAAGCCCCTTCGCCGACTCGATGCCGGGGGCAAATATCGGCAGCGAGACAAGCTGCTTGGGTCTGAGCGTGCCTTGATATAGCGTGGTGACACGGTTGTCGTCACAGTTCAGACAAGTCGATGGATCATCTGGAGCAATGCCGAAACCGTACTCCTCTCGAACAAAGCTATCACTGTGCTCCGAATTGTGGAGGGCCAGAGCCCGGGCGAGATGCTGTGAGATATCCTCGCTTCGCGACATCATTCTGCCAAGCTTGTGGACGAGTAAGGGGGATGCAAAGCTGGTACCCGCGCTTGCGCCTAAAGCATTGCCGCTTGAGGCAACCACCACGAATGGCTTGTTGATGTCCCCTCCATACTCAAGGAGGTCGGGCTTGATTTTGGCACCCTCTCTTCCCGGACCAACACAGCTATAAGGAGCGCGTGCTTTCGTACCATCAGGCATTATACAAAACGCGCCAACTCCGATGCCGTTGACCAGATCCGCTGGTGACTGCACACGATTATCTGGACTTGGCAAATCACCGTCATTGCCGGCCGCAATGCAAAAGAGGGGCGGCTCAGCATCGCAGTTGTACGACAGCACATCAAGCGCATAAGTAAAGCGGCTGATGTCGTCGTCGAGAATGGGGCCAGTGGGGCCAAACGAGAGATTATACAGGTGGATGTCAGGATAATGCCCGACTACGTACTCGATAGCGTCAATCGATTCGTAGAGGTCAATGTCGACGGGATCGCTCGGCGGCAGCACTCGAAAGCTCTCAACCTTCACCTCGGGTGCAGGGAGGACGTCACTAGCTCCCTTACCGGAAAGCTCGCCATGCAGCACGGCTCCGCAGACTCCCGTTCCATGGTCGATGCCGCCTTGGTCGGGCAGTGATGCAACGGCATCATGCGCATTGACATAACCGGCGAGGAGAGGGACATTGGGATTGCATCCACCATCGAAGACGCCGACGGTCACAGGTGGGACATTCTGGGCTGCAGCAACCTGCGGTGCTGGCGCGCTCATCGCGCTCCGTATCGGCTCGAAGGCGATTCTTCCCATCGGGTGAACCGTGCGCAGCGGGTTGATTCTCGCTGCTGCCATAGTGGCTTCCCTGCTCAACTGTGCGGCGATGAATGTAACGCCGTCTTTGTATGTCCGTACCTCGATTTTGTCACGACCGAGGCCTGCTGCCTTGCAGAACAGGTCTATGGCATCCTCGGCGCTTTCTTGGAGCGGATGAAGCACGGCCTCGACCAGGCCCTCTTTCCATTCCGCATCGAAGCCAAGTATCTTCTCATCAGGCTCAAGCAGATCGAAGGAACGGATGGACATTACCTCGTTGCGCCATGCATCCGATGTGTTTGACCCGGTGCGAAGCGCGTTCTCAAAATCGGCGATGCCCTTTGAGGTCGTTCGCAGGAAGTAGAGCTTTGCGAACTCAGGCTGCTCTCCTGCGTCTTCGTCATCGCTGTTCTTCTGAGGTTGCACGTTGCCTGTCTTGTATCTCCTGCCGCCGATGAGTTGCAACTCGTCCGAAGAGGTGAGCACCGATGAGGGTGCATAGGACTTTGCTTCGAACTTGGGCTCCATACGTATACAAACCACCTTTTCCTCAAGATAGGAATCGGGGTCGGTCTGTATCTTCCTGGACACAGTGCCGATATTAGCAAGAAGGCGGACCCTAGCCTCTTCGTACTCATGTGGCCGTGGCCTAGGACCTCCACCGGTTTTCTTCTGAACTGGCTGAGCATACGATTCGCCGTGGGCAAGAATTGGCAGCGGGTCGAACATGGCTTATGCCTCCTTCATGTAACGGGAGACCGTCGAGGCGCCGACTCCGACGATCCGCGCAACGTCTCGCACGGTAAGAGCTGGTTTAATTTCTTTGAGTTTTATGCATGCCTCACTCTTATCCTGCTTCGTTTGAGGTTTGCATTTGGAGTACAGCTCGCTCAGAGAAATGATTTCTATGCTCTCGCCCGGGTTCATCACTGATTGGCGCTTAATGTGCTCGCAAAGCTTGCAAATGTCTGCGGCGCTCATGCCCGCGCTCTTCTCGACCATGAGTAGGAGCACCTCTGACGAGAGCGTGAAGCGGTCGCTGGGCAGGTGCCTCTCGAAGAGTCGCATGCGTTCATCCTCCTCGGGAAGCGGCAGCTCTATAACTCTGTCGAAGCGCCGCCAAATCGCCCTATCCAACAACTCCGGATGATTTGTTGCTGCAAGCACGATGCTGCCCTTAGGGCATGTCTCGATTTCTTTGAGAAGAACGTTCACAAGGCGCTTCAATTCGCCGAGGTCACCCTCGTCATCACGCCGCTTCGCAATTGCGTCAAACTCGTCCAGGAAGAGCACCGCAGGCTGTGCGCGGACATAGTCGAAGACACTCTTGATGTTTTGCCCGGATCGACCGAGATAGCTGGATATCGAGGTTGCGAGGTCGAGCGTTATGAGTGGAAGAGCGAGCTTGTATGCAAGCCAGTTGGCCGTGTATGTCTTGCCCACGCCCGGAGCGCCAATGAAGAGGATGCTGTTCGAGGGTTCGATCCCATCCTCGAAAAACCGCTGAATCAGACTTCTCTCCTTGAGAAAGTCGCCAAGCTCTTTTGTGGCTGCAGCATCGAGAATGGGATCCGGAAGCTCGGTTGGCTCTATGAGCTCTACGAGAGAGAAGCGGGTCTCTCGGTCGATCGGTAGCGGGTTTATCTCGGCTGCACGGGTAGCCTCGCTTCTCATGCCAGATGCGGCAAGCGCCCCAGCAATCTCCGAAGCGAGATCGGGACGATCGCGTCTCAGCTTGCGGGACACCGTGAGCGAGACTGATTCTACGAGTCTTCTGTCATTCTCTAAACAGGCTCTCACCAGCCTAGGCATGTAGTCTATTGCGTCCATATACCATTACCTCTCAGTCTCAGAAAGATGGAACATGCTTAAGATAGCACAGTTACAGCGGGTATTTTTTAGATTGTGCCAAAGCCTTCAGAAGCTAAAATAGTGGCACAAGGTTACATGAAATTTGGCGTGAGCTGACTTCAAACTTGTGACAGAGAAACACTCTGCTCTTGACATGCATTCGAGCGGGCATTTGCCTGCGTGATTCACGAGGGTGGTTCCCATGAAGGGGGGCACCGATGGTGCGCAGGCGGCAGAGACGCAGCAGGACCCGCAAGAGCAACCAGATGAACAAGCACAGCATGCGGAAGAAGAAGTGGCCGCCACCGACGATGGCCCCGACGAGCTCAAGGTCCATCTCGCCAAGCAAGAGGACGCATTATGGAGCTTGAGGGCCGGGCGGCCGGGGCCGCCAAGATCGCCGAGGCAGTTGATGCCCTGTGCGGGGAGATTGAGCAGAGGATGAACGAGCGAATCATGTTAGAGGCGGTTGCCTGTGAGATCTTCCATTTGCCCCTCAGGGTGATATCTGCCAAGAGTAGCACCCTGTCGGAAGTGCACCGGTTGATTGGCTTATTCGGGTGCTTGCCGAGCCGGTCGCTCAGAAAGTTGCTCTTGGGAATGCCCGCGTCGCGCAGTCCCTTGCAGAGAAACAGCTTTTAATCGATGGTCCTGTGCCCGAAGAGGGGCACGAGCACATCGGTCAAGATGCGTTCGGTGGTCAACATGGCGGGGTCTATCTGCGAGCGGAATATAAAAGAAGAATCGTTATCGATCGTCTCTGGGACTTTTCGTTCAAAACCAGAGCATGTCGATTACCATTCATCGAAGTCCATCCACTCTACAGGCAGCATCAGACCATAATAATCGACGGGCGTTTTGAATCGAATCCTGCACAAATGACCGTCACTCTTCCGCACCCAACTGCGTCCATAGCGATCGGTGAAAGCCACCTCGCAGCCGAAGGTCTTATGCATCGAGCAATCGAGATACCCGATGGGCCTCACGGTTTTGCCCGGAGCAACGGACGAGAGTAGAACTCTGCCGCCACACCCCTCGACGTCCCTTCCGTCTTGAGGCCCAGCACCTTGGACGAGCACGGCAGTGAGGATAACTTGGTAAATGACGTCGTTGCTATTATTCATCACCTCTAGGCCGAACTGGGGCGCGAAATGAACCCTGCACCCGCCAACCGTGGCCATCTCCCCCTCGGGCATCCTGACCACGCGGGCGCAGATGGCCGATGCCTGACTCCGCGCGGCCTCCCGGCGGCCACGTATCAGCGAGACAATCCACTGGAGGAGAGTGAGTGCCAGAGCTAGGAGAGCAACAACCGTGCCGAAATCGATTTGACCGTTGAAACTAATCACAACGCCATCCGTGATCATTTAGTCAGCCCTTCCGCCAGCGCCACCGTCTTAAAGAGAGAATTCCAGTCTTCGGGCCCCACTTAGCAAACGGCTCGCTGCTCCCGTCGCACATCCCGCATTCTGGCTGCAGACTTCTCGTGAAGCCAGGGGTAAAAGAGCACACGGTAGAGCTCGTAAAACCCCTCTCCAGGCATATCATCGTCGGGGCGCACGATATCACAGTCTCCTTCCTCTACAGATTCCACCTTATGGAAACCTTACAAAACCTCACGTCTGGATTCACCAGGGCTGTAGCGGGATTTGATCTGAAACCATGATTCCAACCAATGGTTTTCACAAACAATAAACAGCGGTTTCCAACCACTTATTTACCATTCACGGCAAGATAGTCGAAGTTAATCAGTTGAAGCTGCTCTACGAACTTCTCCAAATACGAGACAACTGCCTCGTCGTTCACGAATAGCGGCCTGTCCTGCGTCAGTCTGCCTGATTTGTCTTGCGGATAGCGAAGACTGATGCCGTTGTCATCGACGTCGGCAATGGCTTTTACAAAAGCACCCATGTTCTTGATGGTTCTATTATCTTCACGGCACTTTTGCCTCGGAAACCTTGAGAGCAAGGAGTTCCACAGGCTCGTAAGGTTGTGGTCCTTCTTAGGCTTAGCCCCACATCTTTTTATCGCCCTCTTGATTGAAAGCTCAATACAGTGCCTTGTGAGGAACATCACCGGAATCGCGTAGGAATGCTCCAGGAACACATACATGCCCGGCCTGTCGGTCGCTCTTCTCCCGGCGGCCGCAAGCTCCTTGGCGGCATTGAGGAAAGATCTAATGAATTCATCGTCGAACCTGTCGGCTTTAAGCTCATCTTTCATCAAGGCAGACGAGTCCAGCAGCGTGAAATTTCTCAAAGTGGGGTCATTGAATCCATCCATCTGAGGCTTTATGACCTGTTGATCCTTGTATTTAGGGAATACATGGTCATTGAACACACTATCCATCAGAGAATTTCTCCTGTCTTCGCGCCTATCCTCGCCCCCAACCTCGGGTCGACGAATTCGTCCACAGCCTCGCCATCGTGGACGGGCTCGGTGACGTAGAGCGGGGCCGGGCCGTTGGCGCACGGACCTATTGCGGGCTCATCGCTCACGAGGATCCGTTCGAGGTTCTGCCTTCGGTAAAGCGTCCGCGCGCGTAGAGTCTCGAAAGATCAGCCCCGTCTCTTCATGTCCGTCTCATTTATGAGAGGCTTCAGGTCGTCGGGCCCCACTCGGCGAACGGCTCGTTGCTCCCGTCGTACACCCCGCATTCTGGCCGCAGGCCTCTCGTGAAGCCCAGGGTAAAAGAGCACGCGGTAGAGCTCGTAAAACCTTTCTCCAAGCATATCATCGTCGAAGCGCACGATAACACAGTCTCCCTCCTCTACAGATTCCGCCTTATAGAGGCCTTACAAAACCTCGCGTCTGGATTCACCAGGGCTGTAGCAAGATTTGACCGGAAAGGTGTAAGCTTGACGTATTTGAATGCCAGACGAGCCCGCCTTCAGCAAGCACGTCCTCCTGCTCGGCGAGGCGGACGGCGTATGCGCCCTCCTCGCCAACGTTGGAGTAGCAGTTGCGTTAGGGCTAATCTAAATACAACCAATTGGCCGATTTCCCATTGACGGTAACATTCCTGATATTGGGCGGCAGCAACCGGTGCGTGGCGATGCGCTCGTCGGCGTGGTAGATTGACAGCGTCGACTCGTCGACCCAGAGTCCATGCAGAAGGACCGCTCGGCCTCGGCCGCCTCCCCCTCTTTGGGCAGCACGTCGAGCAGGGTCTTGCCCAGCTGCGTGACGGCGTTGACCGAAGTGTAGTCCAGCTGCCTGCCGTCCCCGGTGCCGCGCACGCGCGCTATGCCCGCCTGGAAGGTATAACTTATGCCCGCGAGCACCTCGGCGCGCGTCGTGGTGACCTTCTCCGCTGCGGGCCTCTTGAAGCGGGCAATCCATGCCTTGACCTCATGCTCGGCTTCGAGCTTGCAGGCCTTGTTGTCCACCGTCTCGGGCTTCCAGCGCGAGCGGTCGGGCCATGCGGCAAACATCGCATACCTCTACGTCTTGCCGGCCACGCGCTCGCGGCAGTATGTCTCGTGGCGCGGGTTCGCCAGCGGCTCGTCGGCGGGTAGTGTCGAGAAAGTTGGTGTAGCGCCCGAGCCGAAGCGAGTCTGCCCGGCGTCCGGGAACCTGGAATACGGTGATATCCTATGCCGTCTCGACCCTGTCCGCAAGCTCGAGGCCGGACTCTATCATCTTCCTGGCCTCCGCCTCAAGCTGGGCCCAGTCTACCCGCCCTTCGATTCCGCGCCTGCACCCCTCGTCGTAGAGCTCGTTCATCCTCGCCTCCGAGAAGTACCTGGACTCCTGCCATGTCTCGTCCTGCTCGCACATGACCGCGCCGGCGAGCCGCACGAGCGAGCCCGTGGACGGGAATACCTGGACCACGCGCGACCTGCGCTTTATCTCCCTGTTCGTCCTCTCCTGCACGTTGTTGGTGCGCAGCCGCTTCCAGTGGGTCGGAGGGAAGTCGAGGTAGGCCAGGGCGTCGGGCTCGGCCTCCTCAAGCACCGCCGCGGCCCCGGGCAGCACTCCTCGAGCATGTCGCACGCTGCGTGGTACATGGCCGCCACCGTGGCGGCGTCGCGGGCGCGGAACACCTGCGAGACGATCCTGCCCACGCGGCGCCTGAGCTGCCAGGAGCCGGCCTCGCGCATGCAGTCGCGCATGAGGTGGACGGCGCAGCGCTGCCACGCGGCGCCCTGGAAGACCTCGCCGAGGGCGCGGACGAGGCCCGGGTGGGCGTCCGAGACGACGAGCTCCACCCCGGAGACGCCGCGGCCGCGGACCGTCCGCAGGAAGGCGAGCCACGGGTCGTACGACTCGGTATCCACCACGTCGACGCCCAGGACGCGCCTCCAGCCGCCCGCGTCGCAGCCGATGGCGGTGACAACGGCGGTGGACGCCACGCGGCCCCCGCGGCGGCACTTGACGTAGGTGGCGTCGAGCCAGACGTAGGGCACCGGGGAGCCGTCGAGCGGCCTTCCGCAGAGCTCCTCGATGTCGGCGTCCAGGCTCGAGGCGATGGCGCTCACCTGGTCCTTGGAGAGCCTGGACACGCCCATCTTCTCGGCGACGCGCTGCACCTTGCGGGTGCTCGTGCCGGTGGCGTACATCTCCGCCACGGCGGCCACGAGGGCGCGGTCCACGCGCTGGTAGCGCTCAATCACGTCCTCGGGGAAGAAGCTGCCCGAGCGCAGCTTGGGGATACGAAGCGTCAGCGTGCCCACGCAGGTGGCGAGCGCCCTCTCGCGGTAGCCGTTGCGGCTGTTCGCCCCGCCGCCGCACAGCTGGTCGGCCTCCGCGTCCATCACGGCGTTCACGACCTGCTCGGCGAGGCGCCTGAGCAGCTCCTGCATGTCGATGGCGCCGTCGTCGAACCGGGGCATGGCGAGCATGTCCGGCGTCGGGTCTGATAAGATTTCCATAGCGGCCTTCGTACTTTCCTAGAACCTGTTGTTGTGGTGATTTCAGATTCTAAGACGAAGGCCGTTCTTCGTTAAACGGGCGCTAGGGCGCCGCCCTTACACCAACATTTTCGACGCGATCCGTCGGCGTCCAAGCTTCGCCCCCAATCAATCGCGCCCCGCCGCGAAAAGCGGGAAGCCGCCCCAAAGGACGGCTTCCCGGTGCCCCATGCGGCGGAGGATTACCGCACGGCTATGTTCCTTGACGTGTCGCCAGGAGAAGGGCCGCCCCGGAGGACGGCCCTTGGCGTCGCGTTCGGGCTACAGCCCGATGAACCCCCTGAGTCCAGGGTGGGAGAGCGCCATCATCGCAGCCATAACGACCACGAGGACGACGTCTGCGGCGATCAGGCAGTTCCTCGGCAATTTTCCCAGCTCGACATTCCGGTGGTTGAAGGACATCTTCCAGATGAACACGAGGAGGATGCACACCGTGTTGATGAGCACGAAGCCCACGAGCGCGGCGAGGAGCACGATGGCGCGTATGCCGCCGTCAATGCCGAGCGCGCCCATCGCGGAAGTCGAGAACCCGACGCCGCCGTTGAAGGCGAGCACAACCGCCGCGAATACGCCGAGGATCGCGATGTACTCCATCCTCGTCTTGTCGAGGCGCTCGTCGAACTCCCTTTCCAGCTCTGCGCGTTTCTGGTCCGCCTCATCCCTTTCCGCTTTCACTTCGGCAATTGCCGCATTGAATGCGCGCATGGCCTGCTGCTGTTCGATGTCGTGGCTCAGCCTCGTCTTTTCCAGGTCGATGTGGTCGGCGAGTTTGAGGACACTTTTCGCCTGGTCACAAAGTCCATGCTTCGTCAGGTACTCATGGATGATGCGAATGTTCTCGGCTAGGCAGTTGACCGAATAGGGGACCCCTTCGTCCAAGTCCCCAGAGGACTGCCCGAGTGCATTGAATACCAAGTCGCAGATGTCGGCATATCTATGGCGATAGGGCTCGCTCCCCCCATATAGCTTTGCGAAGAAGTTCGAGGCTCGGCGGATGTCCTCTTGGGAGAGCACCGCGGCATCGTCCGTGCTGGCGAGCGATTCGAGCATGTCTCGGAGAGCCTTGCGTTTCTCTGCGTCGTCGCTGCCTGCGTTTATAGGGGGAACCTTCAGGGGCGGCTTCGAAAGAGTCCCAATTTTGCTGGCAAGCAGAGAGAGGGCCCTTCCGAAGTTTTCGGCCGCCTTTTCGTAGTCTTGCTCGGTCACTCAGAGACCTCGCTAGCGCACTGCATGATCAGCTCATTTGGGATGATTCCCTTGTGTAGGCGTTTCTGGTTGTAGATGACGTCCCACGGGGACCCCTCGGCGTGTGAGATCCTGACGAGCTCCCATGGGGATTTCTCAGCTAGCATGTCCACCCCTGCATCCAGGAAAGGGCGGATGGAATCATTTATCTTAATGTCGAACTCACGTTTTATCGGGAAGCCGCCGCAGTCAGAGAACTTAACGTAGACATCTCTGATGACCGGGCCGTAGGGCCATGCCTCAAACTGGTCGGCGAATAGCAGCTCGCCGGTCTCGCTCGCGTGTATGACTTGCAGGAAGTAAAGAATCTTCTGGAGCTGAAGATTGCTGATTGGCGTGTCGTGGCGATATCGCCTGCTGACAGCGTACTCGGCGATTTCCATCGCGCAGTACTCTGTCCCGATTTGGACTTTCATCTGTTTCCTCCTTTGCCAAATCATACCAGTGATGTGCTTCCCATCTGCGCTTATCGAGATAAAAGCATCTCAGCTCGTCCGGACAAAAAACGGACGGCCCTCCAGCGGGGGTTTCGGTCTCAAACGCCCCCCCTAGTCCTCCACGGCCCCAGCACCGGCACGAGCGACAGGAACGACATGAGCACGAGCGCCGTGACCGCAATGCCCAACGCCCATTTCACGTCCTCACCTATCACTTCACCGCCTTCCGCTCGAACCTGCAGAAGCGCGCACGTGCGCCCAAGGTCGCTACCGTGTATCTCGCGGTCGCCGCGCCCCTCGCTAATGGCGCGCGTGGCCCTGCAGTCGGCGAGCCCGGACTCGAGCTCCCAGATGACCATCGAGCAGACCGAGGGGTTCTGCCCCAAGGCGGCCGAGGTGCTCAAAGAGGCCGAGATCGACGCTCTGGCCTACCTCGACTTCCCCTACGAGCACCACGTGAGACTTCGCACCAACAACGTGCAGGAGCGCGCCAACCGCGCGCCCAAGCGCCGCAGCCGCGTGGTGCAGGTGTTCCCCAACAGAAAGTCGCCCATCGGGATGATGAGAGCGATGTTCTCCGAGAAGGACGAGGACTGGGCGGGCCTCTGCTGGTTCGACGACGACTCCATCGGCAGGGCTGTGGAGGGCGCCAAGGACCAACACGCCGAAGCACGCCTACGGGGGCACCGCCGCCGAGCACGCGGCCAGGACCATCGGGCTCGGTGTGGCCGACAGCCCCGTTCCCGGCGGGGAGGCGGTGTGACATTAGCTAGAATGACGGCATTCTAGGTGGTTCTCGGTTCCTTGGGCAGCCTTCGGCCACCCTCGAGAGCAGAGACCTACATCAACATTTGCGAGACTATCATACTGTTGATGAGCGAATGGAGGCTTGCGATGCGTAAGTCAGCAAGATACTTGGGGCGGGATGTTGGGCTTAATGCTGAGGAGATGAATGTCTGGCTGAAGGAAGAAGGATACCTCGAAGGCGAACCTGGAGATTATAGGGTCACCGAGAAGGGGCATCCCTATGCCACGCAGAGGCATAGGGAAACTGGAAGCCCAAATCATGCTGGCTATGTTGCCACGTAATGGGAAGAGGAGATTCTCGATGAAATGGGGCCGCTTTCCTCAGAACGCAGACGCGAGCTTTCCGATTCAGTTGCAGCCAATCGCGCCGAAAAGAAAAGGCAGAGAGAAGAATTGGAGGCATCGCTTGCGGCAAATGGCGACTATAGTATTGATGACGGCCAGCGCAATGGAGATGATGCCTCCAATCCGAACGGTGGCAAGGTGGCGGCTGCTGCGATTACCGTAATTGCCGTTAGCTTTCTGGCGGTGAAAGGTGCTCAGGCGGCAAAGCCTCATGTCGAAAAATGGTGGCGTGAGACCGCGCGTCCAAAGATTGTCAAGACAAAGAAAAACGTTATGGCGAAGTTCAAGGGAGTATCTGACGAGCAGGGCGAGGAGGCTGATCCTAAGACAACGGAGAAGACAGCAGATTAACCTTTAGCGCCTTTCAGTGGCGAGGAGAAGCAGCACGCTGCGCCCTCACCCACGCAAGATGTCGTCCATAATTGCGAACCTCACTGCTTCGATCGAGTGGTCGTTGCCGTCGGGGATGCCCTCAAGCCACGTCCCGTCGCAGTCGTGGTCGTACTTCTTGAGCCTGGACTTCTCATGCGCCAGCGGGCAGCGCACCGGGTCGATGCAGATTTTGCGCACCCTGCCAGCACTCGAAGGAGAGCCGCCTCGTGTTGCTCTTGGGCACGAGCCTCACCTGCAGCCCCACCTTGCGCCGCACATGGCCATCGACTGCTTGCATTCGGGCGTTTCGCCGCACCAGATCAGATCGCCGTGCAGGTATACGTCCCCGCCGGGCTCGTCCGCGTAGGCGTACAACTGGGTGAATAGCATCACCACAGTATTTATGGCGAGGAAGGCCACAAGCAAAGGCGCAAGAAATACAATACACGACGCACGACGCTCCACCAACCAACCGCCATTCAGGGACACATTCGGCCAACTGCGCACTAAACAAAGCGGGGTCCGGAGCGTTAGTCCGGGACCCCGCTTTGTTTCGCAAGGGCTGCTACCTCTACTGCCCCTGCGCGCGGTAGCGGGCCTCGGTGGCCTCCTTGGCCGGTCGCCACCAGGACTCGTTGGCCACGTACCAGTCGATGGTGGCCTTGAGCCCCTCGGCGAAGTCGGTGTGGGCCGGCCTCCAGCCCAGCTCGCGCTGGAGCTTCGTGCTGTCGATGGCGTAGCGGCGGTCGTGGCCGGGGCGGTCGGCGACCCAGTCGAAGTCCTCGGGGTCCTTTCCCATCGCCTCGAGGATCATGCGCAGGACCGTGATGTTGTCCTTCTCCCCATTGGCGCCGATGAGGTAGGTCTCCCCTATGCGGCCCTTGGTGAGGATGTCCCAGACGGCCGAGGAGTGGTCCTCGGTGTGGATCCAGTCGCGGACGTTCTCGCCGCGGCCGTAGAGCTTGGGGCGCACGCCGTCGATGATGTTGGTGATCTGCCTGGGGATGAACTTCTCCACGTGCTGGTAGGGGCCGTAGTTGTTGGAGCAGTTGGAGATCGTGGTGCGAAGCCCGTAGGTGCGGGTCCAGGCGCGCACGAGCATGTCGGAGCTCGCCTTGGTGGAGCTGTAGGGGCTCGAGGGCCTATAGGGCGTCTCCTCGGTGAACTTGGCGGGGTCGTCGAGCGCCAGGTCGCCGTAGACCTCGTCGGTGGAGACGTGGTGGTAGCGGATGCCGTGCTTGCGGACGGCCTCCAGCAGGCGGAAGGTGCCCTCGACGTTGGTGCGCAGGAACGGCTCCGGGTCTGCGATGGAGTTGTCGTTGTGGCTCTCGGCGGCGTAGTGCACGATGGCGTCGTGGCCGGGGACCAGCTCATCGAGCAGGGCGGCGTCGCAGATGTCGCCCACGACGAGCTCCACGCGGTCCGACGGCAGCCCGGCGATGTTCTCGGGGTTGCCGGCGTAGGTCAGCTTGTCCAGGACGGTGACGTGCACGCCGGGGTGGTTGTCGACCACGTAGTGCACGAAGTTGCTGCCGATGAAGCCGCAGCCGCCCGTGACGATGATGTTCTTAGGCTCAAAAGTGTCGGCCATATTTACCCCCTCTTTGCCTCGTTGGCCACATTCAAAAGATACTTTCCATAGGCGGTCTTCTTCAGCGTTTCGCCCAGTTCGTGTAACTGATTATGGTCAATGAAACCGCGGCGATAAGCGATTTCTTCCAGGCACGCAATGTAATACCCCTGGCGGCTCTGCACGGCCTCTACGTATTCTGCGGCCTTCAAAAGACCCTCGGGCGTGCCCGTATCTAGCCACGCCATGCCTCGCCCCATCAGCTCAACTGATAGTTGACCTTGCTCTAGATAGGCATTGTTGATGCTTGTGATCTCGAGCTCTCCGCGCGCGCTTGGTTTAACATTTGCCGCGATGTCGGAAACCTGTCCATCATAGAAGTACAGCCCTGGTACTGCATAGTTCGACTTTGGAACCTCGGGCTTTTCCTCGATGCCAACCACACGATGGTTCTGGTCGAACTCCACCACACCGAAGGCTCTAGCGTCCTGCACGGGGTATCCAAACACAACGGCCCCGCCATGGTATTCGACCTTCTCCTTTGCGCGTGTAAGCACGCGAGTGAGGTCTTGACCATGGAACATGTTGTCGCCCAGAACCAGCGCACACGGTTCGCCGGCAAGAAAATCGCGCCCGATGGTAAAAGCTTCGGCTAGACCGCGAGGTTTGGCCTGTTCTGCGTATTCTAGGCGCATGCCTAACTCGGATCCGTCCCCGAGAAGCTCCTTGAACGCCGGCAGGTCACGTGGTGTCGAGATGACAAGCACCTCTCGGATTCCAGCGAGCATCAGAACGCTCAAAGGGTAGTACACAAGTGGTTTATCGTAAATTGGCAGAAGCTGTTTGCTAAGGGCTTTAGTAATCGGATGCAGCCGAGTGCCAGACCCACCTGCAAGAATTATGCCTTTCAACGTTTTCCCTTCAGCGGCAGTCGAAATAAAGTGCGCATTGCTGCTCAAGTCACTTATGGCTGCTTGGACAAATAATATATCGGTCGTAAGTCTCTTAGGAGTCTGATACCGTTCTTGCGAATTTCCGTGATTGGATTCAGCGTTCGGTTCAGAATTGGCTTTGGTTATGGCTTTGGTTATGGCTTTGGTTATGGCTTTGGTTCTATCTCAGATCTTTAAACCTATTGAGAGCCATTTCAGCCTTGAAGTCTTCGAGAAAGTCTAAGAAGTCATATTTCGGCTCGTAGCCTAATAGCTCACGACAGTTTTCGATATCCATTACATAAGAAGGACCGCTTGGCATTTCCGGACGGTAGACAATCTTTGATTCAACGCCATCTGGATTGAATACTTTCGCGATACCGCGAATCCAGTCCTCATTTGAAGTTCCAATACCGGTACCCACATTAAAGAAGCCACCGTCAACGTTCTCTACGGTCACAGCTTTACGTAAGAGCTGACAGAAGTCCTTGACGTTTACAACATCTTTGGCGCGAGTGGGATCGCCCCAGATTTCAAGCGTTTCTCCTGCCATGGCTCGATCCATCAGCAATCGATATCCAAGTGTCCGACGCACGCCATCGACGTTATATGTCTTGTCGGGGGTAAAGGCGTAGACAGTGGGAAGCCTAAACACAAAGCCTTTTAATCTGTACTCAGCCTGATAATGCTTGATCAAATCAACGGCGAAGCATTTGGAAAGAGCATAGACGGTGTGGTCGCCAGTCATAATAATATTGCGATCATCGTAAGGATGAATTACGGGGTTTTCAGGAGTAACGGAACCCAGTACATCGGATATAGTCTGAGCATAAAGAATGCGATCAGCACCTGACTTACGGCAATACTCGAGTACGTTAAGCGCTCCACGGCTGTTTACGTCAATATAATCGGAAGGGTTATAGCCGCTCATATATGCTGGCAGTAAACCGGCGAGAAGAATCACCGCATGGACGTCCTCTTGGGGGAGCTGCTCTAGAGTAGAAGCATCGGACATATCTACACTTGTATAACCAATGTTGTATCGATTGAAAAAATTCGTCTCTCTACGACCGGCGGCAAACACCTCATATTCATCTGCAGGCAGGTGATTTACTAGATCTTCGGTAAGGTATGCACCAGTGTTGCCGGTTGCACCGATTACTACAATTTTTTTCACGGTTAGCTCACCTTCGCTCTCATGAACTCACTCGGTTCAGCGCGAAATGCATCAAGCTCGGCTTGTGTGTCGAACCTAAGGAATACCGATCCAAATGCATGATTTGCTGCAGTGAACGCCTCAACTTTGGCGCCGGGCTCAATCCACAGCTGCTCTTCGGCAAGATGCGAAGCGACAAAATCAGATGCATATTCCATGCCAGCGAATACGCCGTCGTGATCAGAGTGAAGCATCTGCTGGTACCAGAAACCGTTGTAAACGGGCATTGAAAGATTGCCAACAGGTTCGCCGAGGGCGGCCTTCACCGCCGCCATGACAAGATCGGTCTTTCCGTCGGTGGCATATTTGAGCATCTCGCACAGTCGATTGCCGCCGCCGCGCGGAGAGCTCTCCATAATGTAGGCTTTGCCATCGGTTGCCACGCGAGTCTCTATGTTAAATACGCCGTCACGAAGGCCCAACAGATCAGCCAATCGCTGCAATTCCGAGACAAGCTCTTTTTGTGCCCAGGCTGGCAATGATGCTGGCATTGCATACGCAGCCGGCGTGTAGGGATTTGGAACGGAGGGATCGAACAACTGCGAGGTAAAGCTTACACACGAAAACTTTCCGTCGCTAACGAATCCATCGGCATCGGACGAATCTCCCTCCTTTTCCAAAAATTGTTCGACGATACAGCGCCCATCACGCGAAAACTCGAGAGCGTACTCAACCGCTGCCTTAAGATCCTTGGGACCATCCACACGAGAGCAGCCCTTCGATCCAGCCGAATCAACCGGTTTGGCAATCACGGGAAAAGCAATCGAATCGGCCTCTTTCATGGCCTCGTCGGCAGAGCGGTAGATATGAAGCTCGGGACAATTAAAGCCATTGTCGCGAAGGAAGGCGCGGTAGCGCTCCTTATCTTGAAGAATGCTGACCGCCTCATAGCCTCCCTGGAACGGCAGCCCCAGTTTCTCGGCAGCATATGACGCGGACACCACACCCGGGTCTGCGGCAAACGACATAATTCCGTCCGCCTTGCATTTTTTAGCGGCGGCAAGAACAGCCTCGTTATCGATGATGCTCGCATTGATGTAGTCATCCGAGAAGGCATGTGCATAGTTATGCGGCAAGTAATCGCAAGTAACGACCTTCGCGCCCAACTCGTGCGCCGCCTTAATAACCGGTAGCGCATAGCGTGCTCCGCCAAGAAGGAGAAGTGTCTTACTCATCAATTTTCCTTTCCTGCATCCAGAACCGTATTGCAGATTCGGTCGACGTCTTCCAACGCCAAATCGGCGTACATGGGAAGCGTAATCACCTCGGATGCCGCCTTCTTTGCCACAGGGGTGCGGTCGCTGGAATAAACGCTGCGGTAGCATGCGTAATCGTTGACCAGCGGATAGAAGTATTTGCGCGCGCCGACGCCAACCTTGTCCAGGGCATCGAAAACGTCATCGCGCGTGGCGCCGAAGACACTCGGATCGAACAGCACGGGAAGGTACGCATAGTTGTGGCGGATGTTCTTGGCGGGACGGAAAACGGTCACGCCGGCCGTGCCTTCAAGGTTGTCCCAATAACGCTCAGCAACGGCCTTGCGCTTGCCAATCTCGGCGTCCAGGTGACGAAGATTGCAGACGCCCATAGCCGCGCAGAACTCATTCATCTTGGCATTGCCACCGACGTACTCGACGTCCTCGGGTCCCGTGATACCGAAGTTCTTCCATTGATTGAGCAGCGGATACAGATCCTCGTTCTTGAAGCAGACGCAACCGCCTTCGATGGTGTTGAATACCTTGGTCGCATGGAAGCTGAACATGGCAGCATCGCCGAAAGTCGCCGCGCTATCGCTGCTTCCGTCTTCGTTCACGCGCTCGACGCCGAAGGCATGCGCGGCATCATAGATGACCTTAAGCCCGTGACGGTCAGCGATCTCCTGGATGGCATCAACATCGCAAAGATTGCCGTAAACATGCACAGGCACGATGGCGCAGGTGCGCGGGGTGATTAATCGTTCAATGCTCTCGGGATCCAACGTTAGATTTACGGGATTCACGTCGGCAAATACGGGAGTAAGTCCCTTTCGCACGATAGCGTGAGTGGTCGAGGCAAAGGTGAACGGTGTAGTGATGACCTCTCCGCCGGTCGGAAGAGCCAAGGCCTCGAGGATGCACTCTAGAGCATTGTGACCATTCGTGAACAGAGCAAGGTTGTCGATCCCCAAACGCTCCTTGAGGTCCGCCTCGAGCTTCTTATGCTCAACACCCATATTGGTAAGCCAATGGCTTTCCCATAGAGGTGTGACCTCTTCAAAGTATTCCTCCATAGGAGGCATGGAAGATTGTGTGACAAGAATGCGGTTACCCATATCAGGTACCTTCCCTTCGCTATGCTGCTTTCAAAGAACGATGTCTAAAACGGATACTGTATTGACGCAACGTCTTTAACGACGTTTTGCACCCAAGAAATCCCTAGCGGTATTGATGAGGTATTCAAAGGCTTCGAGTTTAAAAATGCCTGCGATACCAAAATAGGTAATTGCCATTACGGCAACTTCGACAAAAATTTGAAGTCCAGGCGAGGCGACAAATGACCCGCAAAACAGCGCAAGTCCTCCTGCTATTGCTGAAATCACAAATGCAGGAGCGATATCGCGTATTTGCTCAGAGTAGGAGTATCCGATAACCCGTTTGTTGGGATAAGCGTTAACAAATGTCGAGATGATGCCGGTAATCATATACATGGCAACCATTAAGTAAACGTCCTTTAATATAAAGGCAGCAAACAAAATGAAGCAGATTCCATAGGCCTTTTTGATAAGTTCAAGCTTCAGGAACAGATCAGAACGCCCCATGCCGTTAAGTGCCTGTAGGTTAGTGGTGTGTATTGGTAATAGGGCGTATATAAAGCAATACATCTGCAGAAACGGCACACAAAGCAGCCATTTCTCTCCTAGTAATAAGACAACAATCGGTTTAGCCGCTACTGCAAATAGCGTCATAGCTGGAACAATAATAAAGGTTGATGTTTTTAGGGCCCTTCGCACTAATCGCTTCACCTGATCGGAATCAGCCTGAACACGCGAAATTGCTGATAGCATGACAGGCTGAATTGCCCCATCCAACATGCCCCCTAGAGCCTGGGGGTACTTTTTTCCCTGAGAAACTAAGCCGAGGTCTGAGGCGCTGAATTGCTTACCTATAATTAAATCTGAAAGAGATTGATAGCCTTGATCCAATAAACCAGAAACGAGGAGTTTCCAGCCAAAACTAAAATGCTTGCGAGCTTTCGACCTATTAAATATGGGCTTCGGTAACCATTTAACCTGGAGGCCCAAAAAAAGACAGTTGCTAAATTGATAAATTAACTGCTGAAGAACTAAAGCCCAAAGGCCGGCCCCTGCAGTGGCTGAAACAATACCAGCTATTCCAGAGACGATGACAGCTGCAATTGTTGCATTAAACACCTTACGTAGTTTAAGGTCCCGCTGTACTATTGCCACCTGAACAGAATTGAAGGCTGTTACCAATAGCAAAAAACCCATAACACGTAAGGGCCAGATTAGATAATCCAAGGAGTAAAAGGACGCAATTGCTGGTGCTGAAATATAGACCAACAAGCACAGAACAATCGAGGTTCCAAAACTCAACCAGAACACTGTCGACAAATCGGAATCTTCAACTGTTTGAGCTTGAACTATTGATGTATTTAAGCCAGATTGAACAATTGCATTGCCTATGTTAACGAAGACAAGAATAATTGCTAGGGCACCGAACTCTTCAGGGGCAAGCAGACGCGCCATAACAATCTGTACGGCGAGTTGAACAACTGCATTTCCTCCCCTTTCAAATAGTTTCCATATTAAAGAAGAAAGTGTCTCTTGTTTAAGTGATGGCTCCTGTCTACTTGTCATATTCGCTCCATGGGTTGATTAGCTTTTGAGATTTTCCAGTCAGCTTTCTCTGTAAATACTTCGCTAGATAACCAGTGATTAAGAATGCCCATTTCCACCAAGGTTTTGACTGAAATTTGTCGTGAAGAATAAGCTCATCCATGTTTAGGGCAGCGTCTTGAGGGTTCACAAAGTCAAATTCTGGTTCTTCTTTTAGTTTTCGATTCTGTAGTTCTGCTGAATTAGAGAACGCTTTTGTAAAGCTATGGCCGTTGCCCACGACCCCTAAGTCACGTTGCAAGTTTTCGATAGGGCAAATGGCGACCTTGTCAAATACAATCATGGCAACATCCCATGTCATATCAATAGAGTAAAGTCGTCCATTGTGCCAGGGCGTTTTGACTCTAGTGTTATATGTGTCCTTGAGATATTGGTAGCAGAGGGACTTGGAGCGTTTGAATAGCTTTAATAAAGCTAACGGATGATCGCCTATCGATAGGATTGATTGATCTAGAACAAAGTTGTAATACGGTAGGATACATTCACTCCAGGATGCCATGCCATGCCATAACATTTGTCGTTTCTCGGTATTGCAATCATCAATGTTTATGCTTCTAAGTAATGGAGTGTATCCATCTCCACACCAAACGTAATCAGAAGGATTAATTACAACAACATCGTTATCGGTAGCGTAAATTTGAAGCGCCTTGTTGCAAAAATCTAAGAAACAAGGAGCAGGCTCGTTATCATCTTCCAAAATGATAATCGAATCATGTTTTGAGAGGATTAAACGTACGAGCCAAAGATAGTTTTCAAACGGGCCTAAATTAACCTTATGAAAATATAGATGTAGCGATTTAAACGGATGGTCGTCATGAATTGTGTTCAGATAATTACAGACTTCCACATAACCAGACTTATATTTTGTATTCGGAGGATAATCGACTGAAATATAGACGTCAGTGTACTCGGCACAATGGCATCTACCGAGAGAATCAATCGTTGTTTTTAGGCACTCGATTCTACTCAACGTTGTAATTGCAACTGGTGCAAAGCTGCCTTCGCTAGAGGAATACGATATTTCTTGTGACATGGTAAGCTATTCCCATCACGAACAAGGTTTCAAGGTTTTATAAAGTAGATTGTTTATTCAGGACGCAGCCCTGCTTCACATATCAAAATGCCCATTAAAGCTAAGTAATGGAACAAGCAGAAATAAGGATGGATTGACAGCAGCAGCCGGGTAAAAACTTTCACTCAGAGCTGCAATCATGTAAATAACCACAAATGCAAGAGATGCCCAATCGCGTGTTTCTTTAAGCCGTTTAACAATTAACTGCATTGATCCGAATAGCAAAATGAAGGCAATTAATCCGTAGGCAACGAAGACGAAGACGTAGCTATTGTCAAAATTACCCTCTGAGGTCAGCATGCCATGACCGAATGGACTCGCCGTGTAGTTACTGAGAAAGAAGTTGTTGTAATAAATACGACCCTGAAAAATCCTATCGAGAACGCCGACAAAACCGTTTCTCCCATAGAGCAACGCAGTGCCGAACGAAAATGCGATAAGAAGCGGGAGCACGGCCGTTGAGAACCTGACGAACAGTTCCCTTATCTTCCCTGAATGCTGAAGTACATAGAACAGGAGCAGACCACCCATGCCGAGGAACAGGCCGATGTAACTGCCCGTGATGTATTCACACAAGATGTTCAAAACGGCAAACACGAGGTAGACGATAATTCCGCAATTTCCCCTTTTCATATAGAGCGTCAGGAAGACGACCGTGAGAAAAGACAAGTGCATGACGTTGGTAGAGGAGCCGTTTACAAGGACTCGCTGAATGTATGTGTCTGTCGCCATTTTATAATACTGGTAAAATTCAACTTCATAAATACCCGTAGCGGCAAACAGCACTACGAAAAGAAGTCCTACGATTTTCGCGGTCAGAAATGTAAGTAGCACCCTCTTGATATCAATGTCCTTGGCGCCAACCAACAGCATGACCGTAAGTAGCAGGGTGAACCGTTTGCTAACAACCAACTCGATGACGCCGAGGGCTGCAAGACCCATTGCACTCAAGAAGAAACGCGGATCAAAGTCCAAAGCAAGAAACCTAATAACCGCGAATGCGGCACCGAGCCCGACGCAGGCGACATAAATATCGTCACCAGCGCTCAGGCCAAGCGTGCTCATAAACACGACCGAGAAAAGATACGCGCAGTACAGAAGGTCCACGACTCTCATGGAGGAAACGTTCCCCGCATTCATGTCGGTGTATTGCTTTATGGCAGCCTTGCGCTTAATCAAGATACTTTCCTTCCAAAACGTCTCCTTTCGACCAGCACAGACAAGGGGAATACAAGGAGGGCCAATACCCTATTAGAATCGATTCCGGAGAAGACGGGCTCAGCGACCGCCATGTTCAGGGACTCGATTCCGACGAGGGCCGAAATTCTTTCCCTCAGCGCTCGGACGCTCGAGTACCGCCTGGCAGATTCATGTCGCTTGACAAGTGCCATGCGCGTACCCACCGGGCTGCCCAGCCAATTCTTCCAGATGTTTTTGGTGAGACCTTCCTCGAGGTATTCACATCTGTAGAAGGGTTCGTTGTGCACGCAAAACAGCTCGGGAGCAACGAAGTCGTAGTAAGCCGAGCCTTCAGGAATGAAACGCTCGCCCTGAACAACGGGAAATGGATGCCGCCTTAAAACATCGGTGTTAAAGACAATCGCCGTCTCGATGACGAGACCGTATTTCATGCGCATATCGGCAAGCTCAATCTTGTCAGCACCATCGGGAAACCATGTATCCAAAGCCGTTTGCGCAGCAAACAGCTTTGGATACAGAAGACCTTCTTCCGTATCCAAAGCTGTTATGTCGTGCAAGATAGTCTCCACAGCGTTGGGCTCAAGCCAGTCGTCCGAGTCAACGCAAATAAAATACTCTCCAGATGCCTCAGCAGCACCAAGATTATGTGCAACGTGTTTTCCAGAGTTCGGCTGTTTGATATATCGAATAGGAAAGGGCGACGTGTCTAACCAAGAGATAACCATGTTCTCAGTATCGTCAGTCGATCCATCATCCACAATGAGCCATTCGAATCGAAAGTCGGTCTGAGATATTAGTGATGCATACAGGCGCTCAAGCTCATTAATACGATTATAGGTCGGTGTAAATATCGTTAATAATGCGTTGCCCATTAACGAACACCCTTAATTATGTTCTTAAACGCCTTGAAAAGAATAACCCCTCTAGGGCCAACCGCTCTCATAACTTTATGCTTAAAATGCGTCGCCGGTCCAGCCCATGATCCGTCGAAATGATGAATGGCATACGTATTTTCAGTTACGTTAATCTCATGCGTAAGGAAATCCTTTGGGCAAAAATATTCACTTGGATAAATAGTTATCCCAGCAACTTCTTGGATGCCAAGTTTATCTTCAAGTCCAAAACCTTTAAGAATATCAGTTGTACGAACAACGACAGTGGTCTGGTCGTAGACACCACCAGTCTTTATAAAGTGATCAGACTCATAGGAATCGAGGATAGTCTTGTAGAGGCCAAGCCCCGGATTGGCCGCAAGGCCAAGCCCCGGAGCGACAGCGCCGGCAGTACCAGAGCTGAAATCCTGTTCAAAACCCATAAAAGGGCCCCTTTGAATAATTTCATCGAGAGGCTTCAAAAGCTCGACATCAGTATCTAAGTAGACCCCTCCATGCTCATACAAAATCTTGAATCGCGCATAGTCGCTTGCAAATGCCCATTTCTTTACGCTTATAGCTTCGCGAACATAATCACAGCAATCAGTATCAAAGTTTGATTCGTCCCAACGAACGATCTCGTAGCCTGGCATATATTTTTCCCATGAAGCAATGCAGCGTTCAGCTAGAGGGGGAAGCGGATTACCGCCAAACCAAATGTAATGAATCTTCTTGGGTATCATGGGGTTAAAGCTCCTCAATCAAACCACAGAGCTCCTTACAGAACTCTAAGTTATGGCTCTTAAAATAGGTTCCGCATGAAAGTTCACGGGCTCGTTCTATTGCTTGAGGCAGCTCTTTAACGTCATAAATAGGCACGATACCGCCCTGGCGCTCCGCCACAATGCGAACGAAATCCGCTTGATGATCATTCACGTGTTCGCCAAGGTCCCCTCGACGCGGAACAACAACAGGGACCTTCCCGGCCGCCATCGCCTCAATGAAGCTCGAAGGGCCACCATGCGTAATCACCACATCCGCAACTTCCATATAATTCTTCATCTGATGGAACGGCACAAACCGCGAGTGATCACAATGGATAGGCTCATATGTTGAATAGCCTGTCTGAATGAAAACCGGTTCCGTAAGTATCCCGTCCGCCCTGAGTTCGTCGACAGCCTTGACCAAGCGATTGAACTGCTGCTCGTGGGTGCCCACGGTAACGAAAATCATTCGACCACTTCTTAGAAAATCGAGCCGAGGTTCACGGCGTGCTTGTATACTTCCAGTTGCTCCGGCCACTGGACAACGAACAGGTCAGCGATCCCGTTGAGCATCCGACCTGTCATGGTCGGCTTATCCACGCGGTCGAACACCTCTACGTAAACGCATTTGGCAACCAGCAGCTTGCCCAGTACGAAGAAAGGAACTGCCACGGCAGCTCCAGACGAGATAATTAGGTTAGGACGCTCCTTGCGGAGCACCTTCCAGGCGAGAACCGTGTTCTTCAGCAGGTTCGGGATGTTGCGGTTCGTCGGATAGTGGCAATGGTAGACGCGCTCCCCTTCCAGAAGAGAATTCGCGTCCTCCTTGTCGAAGGTCACCCAGAACCTATCGGCAGCTTGTGACCAAAATGGCCTCAAGAGCCACATATGAGTCAGATGTCCTCCACTTGAACTCGGGATACACACTTTGGCTTTTGAAAGATCCATCTAGCACGCACCCTTTCCCGTGATCACTTCGATGATGGTGAGAGCGATAATTCTCAAATCGGTGAGGAGCCCGCGTCGCGCAATGTATTCCAGGTCGCGACGAACCATCCCGTCGAATCCGGTCGAGTTGCGCTCCGTAACCTGCCACCAGCCGGTAATTCCCGGCTTCACGGCCAGGCGCTGCAGGTCGTATTCCGTGTACTCGGCCACCTCATTCGGCAGCGGCGGACGCGGGCCCACCACGGACATCTGACCCAGAAAGACGTTCAGGAACTGCGGGAACTCGTCGATCGAGTGCTTGCGGATGAACTTGCCGATTTTCGTTACGCGGGGGTCCTCCCTCATCTTGAACATGGCACCGGCGATCTCGTTCTGCTCCTTGAGCTCGGCCAGGCGCTCGTCGGCATCCCTGTACATTGAGCGGAACTTCCACATGCGGAAGGTGGTCAGGCTGCCGTCGGGGCGGGTCTGACCAACGCGGATCTGGCTGTAAAACGGGTTGCCCTCGCTCTCCAGGCGGATGGCGGCGGCCAACACCAGACCGGGGATCGCGATGAAGACGAGTACAACACCGCTGAAAACGATATCAAACGTGCGCTTTATGGCCCGGTAGGCCAGGCGCGAGTTGTCCCAGTCCATGATGGATTGCATGGCCCTGTAGCTGGCGGCGCCCTCACGCCGGTCCATGGCCTGAGAAATGAGCGCTGCCCCCGCAGGCGCATCCGTTGCAAATTGAGTTTTATCCGACACGTTTTCTTCCAAGACTTCGTCCCCGGGTCGGGGATCCTCCCTGTTCTGTGTAGCGATCGCCTGCAGCTAGGCGATCGCCTTTTTAAGGCTTCGCATTACGCGCTGCTCGCTTGAAAGCACCGCGAGGCCAACGCGGGTGGTTACGCGTCGGCCACACAGGTCAAGCTCCAAATAAGCAGTGCTTTTGCGTCTGTTAATGGTTTTGATCAGGCCTTCGTGGCCCAACAGCGGACCAGCCGTCACTACGACCTGGTCGCCGTCTTTTAGGGCCTCGCTCATGGGCACCACGCGGTCTCCCCTGTTAGTGAAACTGCCAATGAGCTGAGTCTCTTCTTTTGCCAGCGGCACAAACTGACCGTCCTGGGATAGCACCCGGGCAAAGTCGTCCATGCGTAGCAGATACTGTTGCACGGCTCGGGGATCTGCCGTATCGCAGATGAGATAACCGGGGAACAGAGGCTTGGTCGTGCTGACCCATTCGCCGTGCACCTTGATCTCGGTTTGGTATTGGGGATAAAAGAGCTCTTGCATGGAGCTCTCCGGCACCATGCGCTCGATGCGCTCGCGCATTGCGTCTTCGCGACCGTTAATGACCTGGATCACATACTACACGAGCACCACCCCCTTGCTGTCTTACGTGTGGCTCACAGGGTTTGGGTATGGCTTCGCCAGGGCGCTTGTGCGCGAAGGCGCTCCATATTCAAACCCTGAGCCCAGTCAGACAACAACGTGGCTCTGCCCCACCGTGAACGGTATGTACATATGCAGTTGCTAGAGACACGGACGTGTATCGCAAAATGACCGCATCCCCAGCTGGCTGCTTGCGAACCAGTCAAGCGGGTACAAAACTGGACCGCACGCAAACAGCTGTAGGACTGTTACGTTTTGGCATGCAATCTATTAATTATTTGCACTAGGAAATTAACTCAATACAAATAAAAAACGTCGCATGACTTCTTTATTGGAGCTCGTGGTGTTTCTGGCACCGCCGTTACGGCCGGATGCTGATCGACCCTGCGCTTTGCAACTTGCTGGAGCCGCGAGCACAGTTGAACTCATGTAACGTTAGGTATCCTAGCACAAGCTGTTAGTGAAACTGATTTGGGCTGCGTTGGACAACATATCGTTCATTTAGCGTGCTTAAGGGGGTTATTTTGGGATGTTGTTCACGTTGATGCAGGTTAATGGGATGCTAACGGTGATTAGGCGCGTTCCTGAAGCCCATATGGAACGGCGATCTACACTGATAAATCGCGTTTGGCTAACAAACTATGTACAGACATGGGAAAAAATTTGTGCAACATTTTGTTGGCGTAGGTGGGGTTTGTGGCGCATGGTGTTTTGGTATGAAAAAAGGCCTTCGGAATTCCGAAGGCCTTTGCATTCACGATGGTGGAGACGAGGGGGATCGAACCCCTGACCTCTTGACTGCCAGTCAAGCGCTCTCCCAGCTGAGCTACGCCCCCGTGACGAGGAGATACTATAGGGGAAGACTTTCTTTGATGCAAGGACTTTTTTGGGTTGAATCTCTTACTTACGGGTTTTCCTGGGACGTGTCTCTATAGTTTTGTCAACCGCGTGCTTCGCGCCATTTCGGCATGACGCATCCGGGCATCTGGCGCCCCCGCTTGGTTTCCTCTTCGGTTGATCCCGCCGCCCGCTAGGCCGCGTAC
>NZ_JBBNKO010000020.1:0-30969 GCF_040092945.1 Collinsella sp. CLA-AP-H1
GCCTTTCGTTTTGCGAAGGCTCGGTGCAATAGCCGAGCCATGGGTCGACAATGATCTCGAACTGTTCGCGCGCCGGCTCCAAAAACTGGAACTTCCGCAGCATCCAAAAATGGGCCATGTCGGCAATATCGTTGCCGACGGCTTCGGCCAGATGCGCTCGGTCTAAAACGTGGTCAGTCACGGCATCCTCCTCAAACTGATGAACCTCAATTTGAGCTTACGAGGAGGCTGGGCAGCCACTGTCAACACGGACAAAATAGGCCTCCGGCTGCAAACCAACTGCTGACCAAACACTTGACGGGATGCTTGATCGAAAATGCGCACCGCAACAAAACCGCAGGTAAACATAGACCTCCAACCCGCTCTTTTGAGCCAGATGCCCGTAGCCACCACAGAAACAACAGGTGACCACAGCCCAAGAAGTCGACAAATGAACACCCGTACGTCGACAAACGAGCAAATCGGTCGCAAAGAGTGTCCCCAACGACTAGACAAAAAATGACTAGTCATTGGGGACGTTCTTAAATGACTACTTTACAGCTCCAGCGCGTCGGCGACTTCGGCAGCGCAGGCCAGGGCGTCGGCCATGGCGTTCACCACGAGCGAGCTGCCGTTGCGAGCGTCACCGGCAACATACACCGGCGCGGCATCCGCGGCGACGCCGTCGACACGCGCCGCAAGGTGCGAGCCCTCGGCAGCCATCACCGGCAGCGGACGACCAGCGGTGGCAACAGGCACGCCAACGGCGTCGAACACGCCATGCTCGGGACCCGTAAAGCCGCAGGCGATGAGCACCAGCTGGGCCGGCACCTCGTGCTCGGAGCCCGCGATGCGCTCGGGCTTGCCAGCCGACCAATCCAGATCGACCACGCGCAGGCCCGCGGCCGCGCCCTTCTTGTCCAGCAGCACCTCGAGCGTATCCACGCCCCAAGCGCGCATCTCGCCGCCCATGGCAGCGATGGCCTCCTGCTGGCCGTAATCGGTCTTCTTCACGTTGGGCCACTGCGGCCAGGGGTTGCTCGCCGCGCGCGCATCAGGCGCCGCCGGCAAAAACTCAAACTGGCGCACGCTGCGCGCACCCTGACGTACCGCGGTGCCCACGCAGTCGTTACCGGTATCGCCGCCGCCAATGACCACGACGTCCAGGCCGTGTGCATCGACGACAGGCTCGCCGCCATCGAGCACCGAGACGGTCGAAGCCGTCAGGTAGTCCACGGCATACACCACGCCCGGGGCATCAATGTTCGCAGCCGAAAGCCCACGCGGAGCACGGGCGCCGGCAGCCACCACGACGGCGTCAAAGTCGTCGAGCTTGGCGGTAACCTTGGGATCGCTCACGTCAGCACCCAGCTCGAACACAATGCCCAGCTCGCGCATAAGTGTCACGCGACGCTCGACCACGGACTTCTCGAGCTTCATGTTGGGAATGCCGTACATGAGCAGGCCGCCCGGGCGGTCGTCACGCTCAAACACCGTCACGCGCGCGCCGCGACGCGCAAGTTCCCATGCAGCCACCAGGCCAGCCGGGCCAGAGCCAATCACAGCGACCGTGGGCGCATCCTCCCCTGCCGGCTCAAAGCGGCGCGGGCCGCCGTTGGCCCACTCATGGTCGCTGATCGCGCGCTCGTTATCGTGAATCGTCGTGGGCTGGCCGTCGACCGAACCCAGGTTGCACGCGGCCTCGCACAGCGCCGGGCACACGCGGCTCGTGAACTCGGGCATGGGCGAGGTGAGCGACAGACGCTCGGCAGCCTCGTCCCAGCGGCCGCGATACACTAGCTCGTTCCACTCGGGAATCAGGTTGTGCAGCGGACAGCCACTCGGACGCGCCTTGCCAAAGCTCGCGCCCATCTGACAAAACGCCACACCGCACATCATGCAGCGGCTCGCCTGGGCGCGACGTGCGTCGTCATCGAGCTCCACGTACAGCGGATCGAAATCGCGGCTGCGCTCCTCCACGGGGCGAAGCTCGTGGGTCACGCGATCGATATCAAGAAAAGCACCGGGCTTACCCATGGCACTTACGCCTCCTTCTTGGTCGAAGCAACAGAGCTGGCGGCGGCGGGCACAGCGCCAGCGACACCACCCGCCACATCAAAGCGAGCGACATCGGCGGCGTCGGCGCGACCGGTCACAATGTCAAACGCCAGCTCCTCGGCCTGCTCATGCGTCTTGCCGACGGCCTCGGCGGCGGCGACAATCGCCAGCACGCGCTCGTACTCGGTCGGAATGACCTTCACAAAGTGCTTGCTCATCGTCTCAAAGCTGTAGAGCAGCTTAATGCCGCGCGGGCTCTGCGTCGCGTCCACGTGCTCCTGGATGAGCGCACGAATCTGCGCCAGCTCACCGGCCGTCGGGGCTTTAAGCTCAACGCTCTCGTGGTTCACACGGGCATCGAGCGTGCCGTACTGGTCAAAGACGTAAGCCACGCCGCCCGTCATGCCGGCGGCAAAGTTCTGCCCGACCTCGCCCAGGATGAGCGCCAGACCGCCCGTCATGTACTCGCAGCCATGGTTGCCGCAGCCCTCGACCACCACCGTGGCACCGGAGTTGCGCACGGCAAAACGCTGGCCGGCAAGACCGTTAATGAAGCCGCGGCCGCTCGTGGCGCCAAAGAACGCAACGTTGCCCACGATGATGTTCTCGTCGAACTTGTAGGTCGCATGCGGGTTGGGGCGCACCGATACCTCGCCGCCCGAAAGGCCCTTGCCAAAGTAATCGTTGGCGTCGCCGCACACGTTGAGCGTAATGCCGCGCGGCAGAAAGGCGCCAAAGCTCTGACCGGCCGAACCATCGCAATCGATGGTGATGGAGCCGGCGGGCAGGCCCTCGGGATGCGCCTTGGTCACCGCGTTGCCCAGGATGGTGCCCACGCAGCGGTTGACGTTGGCGATATCGGCGCGGAAGCGAATCGGGCGCAGGTGCGCACGGGCATCGGCCGTATAGGGCACAAACAACGTGGAGTCGAGCGTCTTGTCGAGCTCGCTGTCGGCAGCCATCTGCGGCAGGAAGTGACGGCCGTCGGCACCCGGGATATGGGCACCGAACTCGCAGGTCGCGCTCGCCAGCACGGGCGACAGATCGAGCAGGTTGGCCTTGCGGTTGCCCGGGACCTCAATCTGGCGCAGGCACTCGGGATGGCCGACCATCTCGTCGACGGTGCGGAAGCCCAGGCTCGCCATGACCTCACGCAGCTGCTCGGCAACAAAGAGCATAAAGTGCTCGACGTGCTCGGGCTTGCCGCGGAAGCCGCGACGCAGGCGACAGTTTTGCGTGGCAATGCCGGCCGGGCAGGTATCCTGCTGGCAGTCGCGCTGCATGAGGCAGCCCATGGAGATGAGCGGCATGGTCGCAAAGCCAAACTCCTCGGCACCCAGCAGGCAGGCGACGGCGACATCGGTACCGTCCATGAGCTTGCCGTCGGCCTCGAGCACCACGCGAGAGCGCAGGCCGTTTTGCAGCAGCGTCTGCTGGGCCTCGGCAAGACCGAGCTCCAGCGGCAGACCCGCGTGCCAGATAGAGTCGCGCGCAGCGGCACCCGAGCCGCCGTTGTGGCCGCTGATCAAGATCTTGTCGGCGGCACCCTTGGCCACACCGGTGGCGATGGTGCCGACGCCGGCCTCGCTGACCAGCTTGACCGACACGCGTGCGCCAGGGTTGGCGTTCTTAAGATCGAAGATAAGCTCCGCCAGGTCCTCGATGGAGTAGATGTCGTGGTGCGGCGGAGGCGAGATCAGGCCGATGCCGGGCGTGGACTGACGGACCTCGGCGATCCAGGGGTAGACCTTCTTGCCGGGCAGGTGGCCGCCCTCGCCGGGCTTGGCGCCCTGGGCCATCTTGATCTGAATCTCGAAGGCGCTGCACAGGTAGCGGCTCGTCACGCCAAAGCGCGCGCTTGCCACCTGCTTGATGGCGGAATTCTTGGAGTCACCGTTAGCCAGCGGGGTCTCGCGACGCGGGTCCTCGCCGCCCTCGCCCGAGTTGGAACGGCCGTGCAGGCGGTTCATGGCGATGGCCATGCACTCGTGTGCTTCCTTGCTGATGGAGCCGTACGACATGGCGCCGGTGTTAAAGCGGCGGACGATGTTGAGCGCGGGCTCCACCTCGTCGAGTGCCACCGGGGTGCGACCGTTGGCATTAAAGTCCAGCAGGTCACGCAGGCGCACGGCACGGCCGGTGCAGTGCAGGCGGGCGCTGTACTCCTTAAAGGTGTCGTAGCTGTCCTCACGGCAGGCGGTCTGCAGCAGGTAGACGGTCTGCGGGTCGATAAGGTGATCCTCGCCGCCGAGCGGGCGCCACTTGGTCAGGCCCAACGTGGACAGTTGATCGGGAGCCGGGCTCTTAAGGATAGCGAGCGCGGCGTCGTAGCGCTCGTTTTGCTCGCGCTCGACGTCCTCGACACCCATACCGCCCACACGGCTCACCGTGCCGGCGAAGTACGCGTTGACGAACTCCGGCATAAAGCCCACGGCCTCGAAGATCTGCGCCGAATGGTAGCTCTGCACCGTGGAGATGCCCATCTTGGACATGATGGAGACGATGCCCGCCGTCGCGGCCTTGTTGTAGTTGGCGATGCCCTGCTCGGCCGTCACGCCCAGATCGCCGCGTGCCGCCAGATCGCGGATGCACGCATGCGCGTTGTACGGATAGACGCCGCTCGCGGAGTAGCCCACCAGCGCCGCAAAGTCGTGCGGGGACACGGCGTCACCACACTCCACCACGATGTCGGCAAAGGTACGCACGCCGGCGCGGATCAGGTGGTTGTGCACGCAGCCCACGGCGAGCAGCGACGGCACGGGCACCTCGCCCGCCCCGGCGCGATCGCTCAGCACCACGATGTTCACGCCGTCGCGGACCGCAGTCTCGACGTCCTCGGCAAGCTGCTTGAGCGCAGCCTGCAGCGCGCCCTCGCCGGCGTCGCGGCGGTACACGGCACAGAAACGGCGGGTCTTAAAGCCCACGCGGTCGATGGCGCAGATACGCTCGAACTCCTCCTCGCTCAGCAGCGGACGCTCCAAGCGCACCAGCTGGCAGGCCGTGCGGGAATCCTCGAGCAGGTTGCCGTGGTTGCCCAGGTAGAGCGTGGTCGAGGTGACCATATGCTCGCGCAGGGCATCGATCGGCGGGTTCGTGACCTGGGCGAACAGCTGATAGAAGTAGTCGAAGAACGAGCGCGTCTTCTTGGACAGGCAGGCCAGCGGCGCATCGATACCCATCGAGGCGAGCGGCGCCTTGCCCTGCTGGGCCATGGGACGCACGACTTCGTCAACATCATCCCAGTGATACCCGAGCCTGGCCATGCGCACGGCGGCGGGCACCTCGGTATCCTCGGCGGGCGTGGGCGCGACGGGCTTGTCGAGCGCGTCGACGGTCAGCGTCTCCTCGGCGATCCAGTCGCGATAGGGCTTTTCCTTGGCGTAACGGGCGCGCAGCTCGTCGTTGTAGATGACGCGGCCGCGGGCAAAATCGACCTCGAGCATCTGGCCCGGTCCCAGACAGCCGCTCGTCAGGATGTTCTCGGGGCTCACCTCGATGGTGCCCACCTCGCTTGCCAGCATAAAGCGACCGTCGCGCGTCACGTAGTAGCGGGCGGGACGCAGGCCGTTACGGTCGAGGGCGGCACCCAGCGTGCGACCGTCGGTAAAGGCGATGGCCGCCGGGCCATCCCACGGCTCCATGAGCATTGACTGGTAGGCGTCGTAGGCGCGGCGCTCCTCGCTCAGACTGTCATTGTGGTCCCACGGCTCGGGCAGCAGCATGGATGCGGCACGCGTGAGCGGACGGCCGTTCATGACCAGGAACTCAAGCACATTGTCCAGAATCGCGGAGTCGGAACCCTCGCGGTTGATGATGGGCATCACGCGCTCAAGATCGTGCTGCAGCACGGGGCTGTACAGGTTGGGTTCGCGGGCGCGAATCCAGTTGACGTTACCCTTGAGGGTGTTGATCTCGCCGTTGTGGATGATAAAGCGGTTGGGATGTGCACGCTCCCAGCTGGGCGTGGTATTGGTGGAGTAGCGCGAGTGGACGAGCGCCACGGCTGTCTTGACGGCGGCGTCGTTGAGGTCGATGAAGAAGCGGCGCATCTGCGTGGCGACCAGCATGCCCTTGTACACGATAGTGCGCGAGCTCATGGAGCACACGTAGAAGATCTTGTCGCGCAGGGCAAACTCGGCATCGGCCTTCTTCTCGATGGTGCGGCGGCACACATACAGACGGCGCTCGAAGGCATCACCGGCGGGCGTGTCGTCCGGTCGGCCCAGGAAGGCCTGAAGGATAGTGGGCATGCAGGCGCGGGCTGTCTCGCCCAGGTCGTGCGGGTCGACCGGCACCTCGCGCCAAAAGAGCAGCGGCACGCCAGCCTCGGCGCAGCCCTCCTCAAACACGCGGCGGGCATCCTCTACGCCCTTGTCGTCCTGCGGGAAGAACAGCATGGCCACGCCATAGTCGCCCACTGCCGGCAGAATCTGGCCGCACTTTTGGGCCTCTTTACGGAAAAAGTGATGCGGAACCTGGAACAGAATGCCAGCGCCGTCGCCGGTGTTCTTCTCGAGTCCCGTACCGCCGCGGTGCTCCAAGTTGACCAGAATGGACAGCGCGTCGTCCAGAATCTGGTGATGGCGCTCACCGTTGATATCGGCAAGCGCGCCGATGCCACATGCATCGTGGTCGAATTCGGGGCGATAAAGGCCCTGCTGCTGAGCGGAATCTGCCTGCATCGCGATCCTCCCCTAGATATTAGACAGTCAGTTGAATAGGCATACTAGGAGCATCGCCGACCCGTTGTGTTTCCCGCCCGTTTCGAAACAATCGCGTAACGCGCGCCCTACGAGTGGACACCGCCGACCTCAAGGACGACAACAAGGGCCCCAAGTTCGGCCTGTAAGCTCACCGCTTCAAACATCTCAATCTGTAACAGGAGGAGCCGATTTTGGCGCTTAGATGTTACAGGTTGAGATTTTCTGCAGGACAGTTTTGGTTTGTCTCGATCTGTAACACGAAGGGCCGGTTTTTGCAGCTAACTGTTACAGATCGAGATTTTCCATAGGACCATTTCTTCCTGTCTCGATCTGTAACACCTAGACCCAATTTCCATCCTTAGTTGTTACAGATCAAGACATTTCGGTAATCCCCTTTCACCATCCTATTCAAATACAATTATTTTGTTAGTCTTGTTTAACTTTTAGCATAAAACGGGTATCCTTTGCGGCGTCAAGCAAACGGCACGCAGGAGCTCACCATGCTCAACCATCTCAAACATCATTTTGGCTCCCGACGCACCGGCGGTCACGGAGGCCTAGACATTGCGCGGCATATCGGCCCCGGGCTGCTCGTGACCGTCGGCTTTATCGACCCGGGCAACTGGGCCTCCAATATGGCCGCAGGCTCACAGTTTGGCTACGCGCTGCTATGGATCGTCACGCTGTCCACGATTATGCTGATCGTCTTGCAGCACAACGCGGCGCACCTGGGCATCGCCACGGGCGCCTGCCTTGCCGAGGCCACGACCCGCTTTCTCCCCCGCTTCGTTGGGCGCACGGTGCTCGCCAGTGCCTATCTCGCGACCATCGCCACCGCCATGGCCGAAGTCCTGGGTGGCGCGATTGCCCTTCAAATGCTCTTTGGGCTGCCCGTGCGCGCGGGCTGCGTCATCGTGGCGGCGGCATCGTTGGCGATGCTCATGACGAACTCCTACAAGCGTGCCGAACGCTGGATCATCGCCTTCGTCGGCGTGGTAGGGCTCTCGTTTTTGGCCGAGCTTGCACTAGTCAAGGTCGACTGGCCGCAAGCCGCCGCAAGCTGGATCACGCCCAGTATGCCCACCGGCTCGGCCGCGATTATCGTTAGTGTCCTGGGTGCGGTCGTTATGCCCCACAACCTCTTTCTACACTCCGAGGTCATCCAATCCATGCACTTCGAAGGCCAAGGCGAGCAGGTTATCGAGGAACGTCTGCGCTACGAGCTCTTCGACACGCTCTTTTCGATGGGCGTGGGCTGGGCGATCAACTCGGCCATGGTCATCCTGGCCGCAACGACCTTCTTTGCGCACGGCATTGTCGTAGACGACCTCGCTGTCGCAGCGGCCACGCTCTCCCCCATCTTGGGCCCGGCAAGCTCGACCATCTTTGCGGTAGCGCTGCTGTTCGCGGGACTATCGAGCAGCGTGACAGCGGGCATGGCGGCGGGAACCATCACCGCGGGCATGTTCGACGAGGAATACGACATCCACGACCGACATTCCTCAATCGGGGTAGCGGCCTGTTTCGCCGGCGCAGTGGCGGCGTGCCTGGTCGTCCCAAATCCTTTTGAAGGTCTCATCTGGAGTCAGGCACTGCTGTCGCTCCAGCTGCCGGTTACGGTCTTTGTGCTCATACGACTCACCAGTTCACGCCGCGTCATGGGCAAATATGCCAATTCACGCCCGCTCAACGCGTTGCTCGTAGGGATCGGCGCCATCGTGACGATTCTCGATGTCGTGTTGTTGACAGGGATGTAATGGGACGGGGCACCTACCCAGGCAAACGTCTCGATCTGTAACATCTAGACCCGCTTTTGATGTCTAGATGTTACAGATCGAGATCATTCCGAGGGATAGCTCCGTTTGTCTCAATCTGTAACACGTAGACCCCGTTTTCACTGTTAGATGTTACAGATTAAGACAAACGGTCGGCCGGACTCACAACAGACTGGATCGGCTAACAGCAGCCGTGATCCCTTGAGGACGGAGGAAAAGGGCCCCGGCCGGATATCCGACCGGGGCCCTTGGACAGAGCTCTGTATGGCTAATCGTCGTGTGTCTACGAGCTACTCCTCGACAAGCTCAAACTCATCGGGACCAACGCCGCACACCGGGCACACGTAATCCTCGGGCAGCTCGGGCGTGTCGACCTCAACCTCGTAACCGCAAACGGTGCACACAAACTTATACGTCTTCTTCTCCTCGGTCATGGTGTTCTCCTCTCGAACGTGACTGCTGGTGTACTTACTTATTAGTATATATTCTCAATAATATAATGCAAGTATTTTTAGAACATTTCTAGCCTTGATACGACGAGGCTTTGGGCGGCGTCTTGCCCTTTAGCACCTTGTGATAGTAGTCGTACGTCAGCGGCGTCTCGTCGCTCAGGCGCTCGGCATCCTCGACCTCGCCAATAAACAGCAGATGCGTGCCCACATCCACAGTGTCGATCAAACGGCAGCTAAACAGGGCCGCCGCGTGCTCGGGCACATAGGGCATGCCCAGAGCCGTCTCGCGGGTCTCGTATTTGGCAAACTTGTCATAATCGCTGCTGGTGCGGAACCCAAAGTTACCGATGTAGAGCATGTCGGCGGTCTGATCGATCACGGTCAGCGCGAACGCTTTGGCCGATGCGATGACGCCCGAGGTGACATTGTCCTTGTTCACGGCAACCGAAATGCGCGGCGGGGCGGACGTCACCTGCACCGCTGTGTTGATAACGCAGCCGGCGCGCAGCCCGTCGGCCGCGGCGCTCACCACATACAGGCCGCTCGGCATCGTAAAGAACGCAGTTTTGTCCATAACGATCACTCCCCTAGCTCGGGTTGGAACCTCATGAATGTATGTACCCACAAAAAAGGCGGCACCCATAACGGACGCCGCCTTTGAGACATATGTGTCAGAACAGTAAGAAAGATGAGACGCCCGCAGTTGCGGTGAAATAGGGACTGAATAGCCCCTCAAACAGGCAAAACAGTCCGTATTCCACCGCAACTTATACAGAGTGCCTAGCGGTTGCGTTCCTTAAGGGCGCGGTCGATCTCGCGTTGGACATCACGCTTGGCCATGTCCTCGCGCTTGTCGTAGAGCTTCTTGCCGCGACCCAGACCCAGCAGCAGCTTTACGCGGCCGTCCGTATTAAAGTAGAGCTCCAATGGAACCAGCGCATAACCACGGTTGCGAAGTTTGCCGTCAAGAAAGTCGATCTCCTTGCGGTGCAGCAGCAGACGACGCCGACGATCGGGATCGCGATTCCACACGCCACCATGGCTATAAGGGTGGATATGCAGGCCGACGAGCCAGCACTCCCCGCCGCGGATCAGCGCGAAGGTATCGGTGATCTGGCAGGCGCGCTCGCGAATCGACTTGACCTCGGTGCCGCTCAGTTCAATGCCGCATTCGAACGTCTCATCGATAAAGTACTCGTGATGTGCCGAGCGATTCTTGGAAATGAGCTTGCGCTCGCGCTTACTGGGCATCGCCGGCCTCCTTGGCGCCATCGGCGTTTGAGCCCGCAGCCTCGCGCTTTGCCTTGTGCTCGGCATTGAGCTCGGCATCGCTCTCGCGCACCAGTTTGATAATCGCCGCGCAGGCCTCCTCGCCCACCAAGTCGCGAGCACGCACCGTCAGGCGCGTCGCCTCCTGCTTGTCGCCGTCGCTTGCAGCATCGGTCGCACACATGATCAGGCAGATGGCAATCTCGGCCGAAGGCGAGGTCGGCACGCCCTGCAGGGCGAGCTCACCCATCACATGGTCGTCGCTCTCATCAGCGGCATCCGGATAGGTGGTATGGATCTTGTTGAGCAGGCGCGTCGTATGCGCATCGTTGGGCGCCAGGCGCAGCGCCAGACGCGCGCAGCCCACGGCAGCCGAAACGTTCTCGGTCTCGGGCTCCAAGAAGTACTGACCTAGATTGGCGTAAGCGCGGGCGGCGCACTTGCCATCGCTTGCACGCTCCAGCACCGAGAACGAGAGCGATGCCCATTCCTGCTTGTCCTCGAGTGCACGGAACAGCTCGGCCAAATCCAAGCGATAGTTGCAGTTCATGGGGTCCCAACGCACAGCCTGCATCAGGGCATTACGAGCGCTTACATAATCCTGCTGGCGAATGTAGGCAAACGCCATGTCAGAGTACAGGCGGTCAAACGGCACCTCGACCTGCACGAGCTCGCGCGGATCCTTCTCCACGCGGCGATAGGCCAAGCGCTCAAACTTGCTATCGAAGCTAAAGTATTGGCGCTTCTCCTCCGTCTTGCACTCAGCGTCGATATACTCCTCGGCGAGCTCCACCAGACGCTCCAGCAGCGGCGTCGCCGTAGCCAGGTCGCCCTGCGCCAGATAGTTCTCGGCATACGTGATGTCTTGCAAGCTGATGGGCAGATCCATGGCTACTCCTCGATCTGAGCGAAACACGGCAGGCGCCGTATATACGGTCAATACACAAAACCCGGGTCTCTTACGAGGCCCGGGCGTTCAATTTTGGTAGCCCGTACCAGATTCGAACTGGTGATCTCCGCCTTGAGAGGGCGGCGTCCTAAACCGCTAGACGAACGGGCCATATGTAGCAAATGCAATGGCTGGGATGGAGGGAGTCGAACCCCCATTGACGGAACCAGAATCCGCTGTCCTGCCATTAGACGACATCCCAATGACTGCATCGCTGCGCTCGGCTGTGCCTTTGCGCAAGAAAGAAATATACGGGAAGTCTCGCCGTGACGCAAGCCCCAATTTTGACTTTTTTGAAATTCAGTCAAATTGGCCTAATTTAGTCCAACCCATGAAGGACCTGTGAAGCCGACCGCTGTACACGAGGAGCAAAACGCCGCGAGCGGTAGCCGTCAACCGTTGGCAGATTCTACCGCGAAAACGATAGCACCAGGCAACACAATCGAAGTATCAATGATCGCGTAGATATCGAGGCGCCATGGACGAAGAGCTTGATTACCTATGGGAGACCCTGGGCCTCGAGATCACTGCCGACCTTTGGCCCGAACGGGACAAAATCCATCCCACACTGCGCCCCGCCATTACTGTGGTGCAGGCAAAATACCGCCGTGCATCCTTTTTGATCATGCGGATGTCATGGCACGCGGGACTACCCGACCTTAAGCGAATCCAGGCAAGTCTCGTCGAGCTGTCCGGTATGCCGACCGTCATATCCGAGGCGCACCTGGAGCAGCGCCAGCGCGAGCGACTGCGACAGCAGCGGATTCCCTTTATCTGCCCCGGCGTTCAGGCATATCTGCCCTTTATGGACGAGGAGTACTGGAGCGGCAAGCCCAACAAACACGTAAAGGTCTACGATCCGCACGAATGGGCACAGCTGGCGGACTGACTGGGGCAGGCCCGCCGGCGGAAAGTGCGTCCCAGATTTCAAGCTCAAACTGGTCCCCACTTTCCCGTTGAGCCCTCAACCGGAAACCGTGTCCCGCAATCGAAGCTCAGAATGGGACGTGCTTTCCGCAACCGGCCACTTTGGGAAAGTGCATCCCATTCTGGAAGCGAATTCCGGGACGCACTTTCCGCAGCCGCTACAGCAACGCCTCGGCCCAAGCCGATTCCCTAAAGCCGGGAATCGCAAAGTCGTCGCCCACCAGCAGCGGACGCTTGACCAGCATGCCGTCGGTCGCCAGCAGCTCGTAGCACTCCCGATCCGTCATGCCCGCATCCAGACGCGCCTTCAGGCCCAGCTCTCGATATTTCATGCCCGACGAATTAAAGAAACGCCGCACCGGCAGCCCCGAACGAGCAATCCAGGTCGCAAGCTCATCAGCCGTGGGATTGTCCAAAACGATATCGCGGTCGATGTACTCTACCCCATGTTCGTCCAGCCATGCCTTGGCCTTCTTACAGGTCGAGCACTTGGGATATTCAACAAACAGTACGGTCATGGGAATCCTCCGAATATAGATCGGCCAACGCAGGCACACGCCACACAAGGCGCCTTCGTATGATGGGCCAATTGTAGCCCGCGGGTCACACGTTAAACGAACCGTACCCCGAATCCGCGCTTGATAAACGGCAGCAGTTCCATTGCCTCGGGCGTGATATGGCCCGCAACGTTCATGCGCTCGTCACCGGGAAGATCGACCCGCGCAATCTCAAGCTCGCCTTCGTAGCGCCCATATCCGCTATTGCTCACAGCGATCGACCCCGCCTTTCGCGGCAGGCCGGCTCCGGCATCCGTCGGCACGGAATCCGGCTTAAGCGTCGTACGTGACTCCTGAGACCTAAAGATGAGGACACTCGAGTCGGGCCGGTCGTGATGAATCTGCCCGCGCACATAGGCATAACCGGGCTCAAGCTCGCATTGCAGGTCCACGTATCCGGCGGAAACTTGAGCAAACTGCGCCCAGCCCGCATCGGAAAGATCGGGGTCGCCGACCAACACAATGTCGCAATCGGCGCCATGTGCAAGCTCAAGCATATTGAGAGCAACCTTTGACGCGCGACCGCGCTGCGCCTCGACCGTCGGCAGTCCCTCGAATACCGGCCCGCGAACGTTAGCATCACCCGGCACAAAAGCCATGATTTCGAATCCAAGCGCCGCAAGACGAAGATTCACCCGAGCAATGTCCTCCAGAGCTAAACCGGTATAAGGCTTGGGGTAAAAATTGTGACAGGCGGCAAAACGAGTCACATCGGCACCGGCCTCACGCCACGATGCGATTTCATCAGAACTCACCGTCGATGCATTGACCACAATGCGAAATACACCGGACAGCTCCGCGACCCGCTGGGCGCTAAAGCCATAGTCCAAACGAAGGTATTCCAACCCCAGATCGCGCAGGTCCTCAATGCGCTCAAGCCCGAGCAAATCGCACGTGCGAGGCCCCACATCGGCAATGAGCGCAATGCCGCGGGCGGAAAGCAGCGACAGCACATGACGGACCTTATCGGCATACGCCGCTCCCCCATCCTCGGGAATATGCAGCGAGGTGAACGCATAGCGCGCACCCGCCGCGGCACCACGCTCAATCGTCCGCTCAATATCCTGCAGAGGGCTGGAAAGATAAATCGAAATACCCGTTTTCACGCTTCAACGCTCCTTTAAAAAAGGCCGGCGGAGCAGCTAGCCCCGCCGGCACAACCATAACATCAAGAAATCTGCCGCGCGCCGCGAACCCCGAGCAACACGGCTCGCGATATCAAACTACTCGCCAAAGAACTCGTTGATCTTCTGCTCGTCGACGCCGAAGAACCACGTCAGGACAAAGCCGGCGGCATAGGCAAGCAGCATAGCGGCAACGTAGCCGAGCTGCTGGCCAGGAACGACGATCAGCAGGCCAAACAGACCGGAAACGCCCTGAGAAACCGTGCCGATGTGAAGCAGCGCCGCGAGCGCGCCGCCAAATCCGGCACCCAGGCAGGCCGTCACAAACGGACGAACGAGCGGCAGCGTAACAGCATACATCAGAGGCTCGCCCACACCCAGGATTCCAACGGGAATGGACTCTGCGACGTACTTCTTGAGCTTGGCGTTCTTGGTCTTAAAGTACAGCGCCAAACCGGCACCGACCTGGCCGCCGCCAGCCATCATAAGGATGGGAAGCAGGTAATTGATACCCTTGGTAGCGCCGTCGGGATCGTTGAGCATAGCGTGGATCGGCGTGAGCGCCTGATGCAGGCCGACGGACACCAGCGGCAAGAAGCCTGCCGACAGGATATAGCCGCCCAGGACGCCCAGCTTCTCGAAGATAAAGGTCAAAACGCTAAAGATGGCAGTCGTCAGCCATGCGCCAACCGGCTGGATGACGAGCATCAGAGCAAAGGCGCCGATGATGAGCACCAGCAGCGGGGACAAGAACGTGTCGAGTGCGTTGGGCATAACCTTGCGAATCTGACGCTCCATCCAGGCAAAAAATGCGCCAGCGATGAGAGCCGCGATCATGCCGCCCGCTGCGGGGTTGTACTGCGCACTGGTGAGCGGCAGCAGAATGGCAGTGGCAGGATCAGCCGCGCCAGGCGCAAGCAGGGGCATGGCACTGTTGGCGATACACATCATGCCGGCGATGCCGCCCAGCGCAGCGGAGCCACCAAACTCACGTGCCGCGTTATAGCCCACCAAAATGGGCAGATAGGCAAACAGGGCCCAGCCCATGGAACGAATGCCCTGGTACCACCACTCGCCTGCAAGCGCGCCTGCCGTCGAGACGTTAATGACGTTGCAGATACCGTTGATGAGGCCAGCCGCAATGATGCCGGGAAGCAGGGCGACGAAGACATTGGAAATCTTCTTGAGGAAGGCCTGAACCGGCTTAGACTCGTACTTGGCCTTCTGCGCGGCCTTGTTTGTGGCCGCAGCGTCAACCACGCTCTCGTCAGCAACGCCTTTCGCAAGGCCGGTGAGCTTGGAGAACTCCTCGAGCACCTTATTCACCTTGCCCGGACCCAGCACGATCTGCATCGTGTCGTCCTCGACCAGGCCCATCACGCCGTCGAGCGCCTTAATACCCTCCGTGTCGACGTTGCCCGTGTCTTTGACGGTCACGCGCAGGCGCGTCATGCACGCCGCGTTTGCGAGCACGTTGTCTTTACCGCCCAAAAGGTCCAGCAGCTTTTGAGCCAGCTCTTTGTTCGTCATAACTCCTCCTTGTATTGGGTATCTCGTCTGGATGTCATATCAGCTCACGCCGCACACCTATTGGGCATCGGCATTGCTTTTCTCATGGCCACTCACCGCAGCACGGACATGGCCTCGCGCCCGCTCAAGAGCTACCGTAGCCTGCTCGGCATCGCAGTCCAGCAGTACCGAGACAATAGCGGTTTTTACGTGGCCGCCGGCATCTGCAAGCGCCTGAACAGCGCGCTCGCGCGTGCAGCCGGTCGCCTCCATCACGATGTTCTGGCCGCGCACCACCAACTTCTCGTTCGTCTGCTGCACATCGACCATCAGGTTTTGGTATACCTTGCCGATCTTGACCATGGCACCGGTCGAAATCATGTTGAGAATGAGCTTTTGAACCGTTCCCGCCTTGAGCCTCGTTGAGCCGGTCAGCACCTCGGGACCGGGCACGGGCTCAATGGCAAGATCTGCGCTCTCCCCGATCTTCGACCCTTGGTTGCAGGCAATTGCAATGGTCTTGCACCCAGTTGCCTTGGCGTACGCAAGGCCGCCCACCACATAAGGAGTACGGCCGCTTGCCGCCAGGCCAACGACAAGATCCTTGTCCGAGAGTCCACGCTCTCGCAGGTCGTTCGCGCCAAGCTCATCGCTGTCTTCGGCACCTTCGACAGCCTTGATAAACGCCGTCTCGCCTCCGGCAATGAGCCCGACAATCAGATCGGGTGACACGCCAAACGTGGGCGGACACTCCGAAGCGTCGAGTACGCCCAGACGACCGCTGGTGCCTGCGCCCATGTAAAAGACGCGCCCGCCGCGCTCGAGTGCCTCAGCAGCCCAGTCGATTGCTGTGGCAACCTGGGGTAACACTTTCGTGACCGACTGGACGGCACGAAGATCCTCATCGTTCATCGTCGTGACGATTTGCAGCGATGTCATCGTATCGAGGTCCATTGACCTTTGATTACGCTGTTCGGTCGTGAATTTTGTTAAATCGAGCATTTCATTCACCTCATCTTTCCTGTTTCTCGATGTAGTTTTGCTTAATGACATGCGTCGCCCGTTCGTAGTCGCTGGCAACGTAAGCAGCGTACAGGGCATCGACAACCATAAGCTGGGCCATACGCGAAGCCATGGCACCGCTGCGGACCAAGGGTTCACTCGCAGCGACGCCGAGCACGGCATCGGCCATGGTGGCAAGCTTGGATGATCCATCTACTTTGGTAACGGCCACAACGGGACAGTTGTGACGTTGAGCCTCGGCGGTGCAATCCAGCACCTCTTGCGTCAAGCCCGAGTAGCTAAAGGCGATTGCCATATCGCCCTCATGCATGTTCTTGGCACATAAGAGCTGATCATGCCAGTCGTCGTACAGATGGCACTCTTTGTCGACACGCATGAGCTTTTGCGCCAGGTCGTGCGCGACCAAACGAGAGGCACCAATACCGAACAGATTGACCGCGCGCGCCCGCTTAAGACGGGCCGCGCATCGCTCCAAGACGGTGTAATCGAGCGTTCGCGCCGTCGCCTCGATCGTGCGCACGTTGCTTTTCATCACCTTCCCCACGATACGTTCGACGCTGTCATCCATGGAGATGTCCTCGAGGGCTACGTCTTTCTTGTCACCTAAGAGCGCCAGCTCGGCAATCAGTTCGCGCTGGAACTCCTTGTAGCCCGCAAAACCCAAACGCTTGCAAAAGCGCAAAATGCTCGAGGGCGAGGAGAACGTGACATCGGCAAGACCGCGGACGGACAGCCCGACCACCTCGTGCGGATGAGCGCTTACATATGCGATGACATTGCGTTCCGCCGGGCTCGCGCTGAGCTCACGCTCGCGAAGCCGCAAAAGCAATCCGTTTGCCATCTCAAACACCTCCGTTGAGAAGAATTAAAGACCAACGAACGATTCGTACCGGATACAAACAGCTTTTGCGGTACATTGTGCCGCATCGTGGCGCACAAAGGGCGAGCGTTCTACCGCTCGCCCCTCAAATCCGACCGCTCGGAAATACGCGCGACACAAAATAATTCAACGAGGTTGCATTATCAGAAACGAGTTTGTTACCGGCTAGCGCCTCGCATGGGCGCCGATCGGCCGAGTCGCATGGCGCACCAACGCCGCTGCCAGCAATACCAATAGCATGGCGGTGACATAGCCCGCAGCATCGAATCCTAAATCGATAACGTCGAAATGCCTGCCGGGAACAAAAATCTTATGCACCTGATCGCCAACGGAGCAGGCGGCGCAAAAGAGCAATACGGGCACGCAACGGGAGCATACGCTCCACGGACGCCTGGAAAGGCAAACCACGACCACGGAGGCGAATAATCCGACGAAGAAAAACTCTACGGTATGGGCAACGCGACGGACGTTTGTGCCCACCCACATGCGAATGGAAGCAAGTCGGCCAGACCGGACATTCGAGGCAGCCGAATCGGCGCCCCCGGTCATTCCGTTCTCTGTCTGGGCTTCACCCGTGGCATCAGCAGCCTGAACGCCCGTAGCCTGACCCTCCACCACACGCGCGGTGGACTCGCTCAGCAACGACGTCTCCACCGCATTTTGCTCCGTCAGCACCCAGATGCCCGCCAGCGTTGCAACGAACAGAACAATTGCGGTCCATCCGATTATTTGTTTTACGCGCGCCAAGGGCCAACCTCCTTTTTTGAATATCAGCGAGTGTAGCCCCAAATGGCATCGTCACCGTATCAAAATTTGAATCGCAACAGGAAGCGACAAAGCGACGCAAACCCCTACCCCGCCTCGCGCATCCAGCGATCGAACGTCCCCACGCACACGCCCAGGCACTTTGCTGCCTGGCTGCGGGTAATATCGCCTGCCTCATAGCTATCGCGCACCAGCTCAAACTGAGGAGGGCACGGCTTGCGAGGTCGACCGAAACGAACCCCTCGCGCCCGCGCCGCTGCAATTCCCTCCGCCTGGCGCCGATGGATATTCTCGCGCTCCACCTGCGCCACGTAGCTCAGCAGTTGCAGCACAATATCGGCAATCAGGGTGTTGGTCACATCCGGCGCGCCGCTGGCCCTAGCGCGCGTGTCAAGCAATGGCATGTCCAACACCACAATGGCAACCCCGAGCTCCTTGGTAATGCGTCGCCATTCCTCAAGAATCTCGGAGTAATTACGACCAAGTCGGTCGATAGAAAGCACCACCAGCACGTCCCCGTCTCCCAGGACGTGCAACAGCTCGCGATAATGCGGTCGATCGAAGTCCTTGCCGCTCGCATGGTCGGCATAAATATTCGCTGAGCCCACGCCATAGGCGCCCAGCGCATCCAGCTGCCGATTCAGATTCTGATCGCGCGAACTCACCCGCGCATACCCGTACACCGTCGCCATCTCATCCCCGCTTTCTTGTAAACCTGCCAAAAGGGACAGGTTTATTTTGGTAGGTTTTACCTCTCAAATAGCAGGTAAGCGGGCGGCCGAGCAGACGGCAAGGTAGCCACGATTCAAATGCGGAGGGCGGCCCCGAAAGACCGCCCTCCGCTCTCTCGCCACGAGTCGGGATTTAGCTAATGGATAAGCTTAAAGTCCAAGTGTCCACGCGTGGTATTGACGCGCGAGACCTCGATAATCACGCGCTGGCCCAGTTCATAGCGAGTCCCCGTGTCGGCGCCCGTCAGCGTAAGCGCGTCCTCGTCGAACTCGAACCACTCGTTGCCCAGGCTCTTAATTGAAACCAGGCCCTCGACCTGTGTTAGGTCCAAGCGCACAAAGAGGCCCATGCTGCTAACCCACGAGACGGTTCCGGCATAGCGCTCACCCAGACGGTCCTCATAGTACTGGGCAATCTTGATCTTTTGCGTCGCATGGCTGGCGGCATCTGCCGCGCGCTCGGCATCGCTACATGCGCGGCAGATCTGCGGCAGAATGCGCGGCAGCGACTCGCGCCCCTTGCCGATCAGCCGCGGCGTACGGACCAAGGCGTCCTTGCCGCCGAGCTGCTCATAGGCCAACTGCAGCTTGAGCACGCGGTGCACCACCAGATCGGGGTAGCGACGGATGGGACTCGTAAAGTGACAGTAGCACGGCGCGGCGAGCGCAAAGTGGCCCTCGTTGCGCGGCTTGTACAGCGCGCGCTGCATGCTGCGCAGAAGCAGCGTGTTAACGAGCGGTGCGTTGGCCGTACCGGCGGCAGCATCAACTGCAGCCTGCAGCTCATCGGGGCTCCCCAGGGCAATACCGGCAGCACGGCGATCGTCGATGATGCCTAGCTGCGCCAGCGCAACGGCGGCACCGTGCAGGCTATCGGGGCTCGGATCCTCATGCACGCGATAGCAGGCCTCGATATCACGGTCTGCCAGCCACTCTGCAACGCACTCGTTGGCGAGCAGCATGGCTTCCTCGATAAGCGACGTGGCGCACGAACGCTCACGCGCCACAATCTGCACGGGTACTCCGTCCTCATCCAACAGAGCACGAATCTCGGCCGTGTCAAAATCGACTGAGCCGCGGGCGCGACGGATACGACGGCGGAGTTCGGCGAGTTCGTTGGCGGCGACAAGGAAATCGCCGAGGTCGACGTTGTAGCCGCGGGCGGCCTCCTCGCACGCAAGACCGCGCTCAAGCGCTTCCTCGCGCGAGGTCTCGGCAGCCGCAACATCCTCAGCGGCGCCTTCCAGCACCGAATACTCAACCGCGCCGGCACGCACCAGCAGCGCCTCGGCGCCGTCATAGTCCATACGCACACGCGAGCGAATCACGCTGGGATACGGATCGTAATGCCGCACGCGACCCTGCGCATCGAGCTCGATATCGACGGTAAACGCAAGACGGTCCTCGTCAGGGCGAAGCGAGCACAGGTCATTGGACAGGCGTTCGGGCAGCATGGGAAGCACGCGATCGGCCAGATACACCGATGTCGTACGATGGCGAGCCTCAAGATCGATATGCCCGTCCCAAGCCACATAGTGTGAAACGTCGGCGATATGCACACCCAGCTTGTAGCCACCCTCGGGCGTGCGCTCCAGCGAAATGGCATCGTCAAAGTCGCGCGCATCGACTGGGTCGATCGTGATGACAAAGCGGTCGCGCAGATCGCGGCGGAGCGGGTCCTTAAGCGCCGCGGACACATCGAGCGAAAGCCCCTCGGCCTCGGCCAGCGCGGCCTCGGGATAGCTATCGGTATAGCCGTAACGCGCCATCACATATTGAACGCCCAAATCGGGCGCGTCATCTCCGCCAATGCGGCGTTCGATCGTCACGGTACCCGATTCCAGGCGCGTCGGGTAGGTCAAAATGCGCGCGACAACAGCATCACCCGGGTGGACACTCAGACGATCCGCCGAGGTATCCTCGGGCAGAATGAAGAAGTCGGCCTTCAGACGCGAATCGAGCGGCTCGATCACACCGAGCGGACCGGCGGTCTGGTACGTGCCCACCACGCTTATGGCTGCACGCTCAACCACGCTTTCGATCACGGCGCGCCGCTCACCGTGCGGGCTGTTCTTAATGCTCACGGCAACGGTATCGCCATCCATGATCTCGCGCTTACCGCGGCCCATGACCTTGTAGTCGCCGTTTTCGGTTACAACGTAGGCGCTATGTTCATGGAGCTGCACGCGCCCGGTCAGGCTCGGACGGCGTTCGCTGCGCACCGGCCCGCGCTGATTGCGAGCTCCACGCTTATGCTTGTTATTGCGCCCCATGGCGCCTCCTAACTATCGATTGCCGTTTACATCCCAAGAGTCTACCCAAATGATCCCTAGGGGACAAAAAACGGGCCGCCCCATAAGAGACGACCCGTTGGAAGGGGTGAATTCCAGGCATGCTTACACGCGCAGGTAGCGGCGCATGGCGATGGCAGAACCAAAGAGACCGATAATCACGCCGACCAGAATCAGCGCAGCATAGGTCACCAGGTAGTACTGCATCGGCAGGGCAAACGACATCCAGCCGATGCTCTCCTGCAGACGCGGAATCATCAAATTGCGCAGCAGCTCCAGAACGCCGATGGAAAGCAGCGAGCCCAAAATGGCCTGCAGCACGCCCTCGGTGATAAACGGGCCACGAATGAAGCCGTTGCTGGCGCCGACCAGACGCATAATCGCAATCTCACGACGACGCGCCGTGATGGACAGGCGAATCGTGTTGTTGATGAAGATGAATGCGATAAAGGTCAGAAGGCCAACGAGCACCACGGCGGCGATGCGGATGTAGTTGGTCACCTGGAACAGGCGGCTCACTTCCTCCTGACCGTACAGCACGCTCGCGTTGACGTCGCCGTCATCCGCGATCTTCTGGAAATCGGCATCCTTCTTGAGCTTCTTGGCCGTGCTCTCGACCTGAGACGGATCGTCCATCTCAATCGCAAACGAGGCGGGCAGCGGGTTCTGGCCGTCGAGCGCGCTCATGGTGGCGTCGGCGTTACCCGACATCTTGCTCGTGTACTCGGCCAGCGCGTCGTCCTTATCCTTATAGGTCACGGACTTGACGTTGCTCCACGTCTTGAGCTCGGCCTCAAAGGCCTGGACGTCTGCCTGATCGGCGTCATCGCTAATAAAGGCATTAATGACAACCTGATCCTCGACGGTACCGATCACGGAGTTCAGCATCGCGGAACCCATAATGAACAGGCCGATGATAAACAGCGAAAGGAAGATCGTGATGACGGCGCCGAGCGAGGTAGTCCAGTTACGGAAGAAGTGGCTGATTGCCTCTTTGAAGGAGTAGCCCACGTTAGTTGGTGCCATAGTTGCCGTAACCTCCCCTCTCCTGGTCGCGGATAACGTGGCCGCCCTCGAGGGCGATCACGCGACGGTGCATGCTATCGACCATCTCGCGGTCGTGCGTGGCGACGATCACGGTGGTGCCAGTGCGGTTAATACGCTCGAGCAGCTTCATGATGCCCAGCGAGATCGCCGGGTCGAGGTTGCCCGTGGGCTCGTCGCAGATCAGCAGCGGCGGACGGTTGACCATAGCACGGGCGACGGCAACGCGCTGCTGCTCGCCACCGGAAAGCTGGTCGGGCAGCGAGTCCATCTGATCGGCCAGACCGACCAGGCGCAGCACCTCGGGCACCTGGCTGCGAATGACGCCCTTGGGCTTGCCGATGCACTGCAGGGCAAACGCCACGTTTTCGTAGGCGGTCTTTTGCGGCAGAAGCTTAAAGTCCTGGAACACGGCGCCAATCTGGCGGCGCAAGAACGGAACCTTGCGGTTCTTGATCTTCATGAGGTCCTGACCGGCAACCAGGATGCGGCCGCTCGTCGGCTTGACGTCGCGGTTGAGCGTCGACAGCAGCGTGGTCTTACCCGAGCCGGAGTGACCGACCAGGAAGACGAACTCGCCCGGATAGATCTCGATGTTGATGTCGTCGAGTGCAGGCTTGTTGGGCTGTGCCGGATAGATCTTGGTGACATGCTCCATAAGGATGACGGGCTCGACACCGGCCTGCTTGGCCATCTTCTTGCGGCTGGCCTGCGGATCGATGGGCGCAAACACCGACGTAAAATCGGGGTTGTTGAGCGCGTTATCGAGGCTTGCGACCTCGGCTGCCTGATCGCTCTCGACCACCGGGGCAGCAGGCTGCGTGGGGTCGGGAATAGCGGCAAAGAGACCGGACTGCGCAGGCTGAGGAGCCGGCGTCGCAGGGGCCAAGGGGTCGGGAATGCCGGCCATGGTAGGCTGCGGCGTGGCGGCACCAGCCTGAGGCTGCTCCACGCGAGCGGTCACGGCCTGAACGGGCTCAAAACCCGCCGTGCCGGAAAGCGCGACATCGCTGGTTGGATTGTAGGCAAAGGGATCGGATGCCGGCTGTGCCTGATCTGCCGGCTGAGCGGGGGCCTGAGCAACAGGCTGGCCCTCTGAATCCGGAGTGGCGAAACGACTGCCCTGGACGCCTGCCTGCGTCTTGGGGGCATCATCGCCCGCACCGGAGGTACGGAAGTGGTTACCCACTGGTGCTCCTTATCGTCGTGCGTTTAAACTACATGAGCGCTTTGTATTTTAGCAGCATTAGCTTTGCTGCACATAAGAAGCATGGCGTGGTTAGGGATCCCGTCGGCCGGACACAGGGTTACTCTCCAAATCGTCCTCGGACATGTCGGAGCCCCCGCTGCGCGCTTCGCGCGGCGGGGGCTCCTCCGTCCTGCGGAAAGATTTGGAGAGTAACCCTGTGCCCGGCCTGCGATAACTAAGGGGTCGCCGCGTTTATCTTGAGGTGCTGCATATACAAAGCTGGAAGGGTCTGAATTGCGCTTTGTCGATATATGCCCTTTTTCCTGATGGGACCGTGCTTGAGGGGCGTCTTCATGAGTTGCGGTGAAATAGGGACTGTTTTACCAGTTAAAAGGTCTAATCAGTCCCTATTTCACCGCAACTGAAACAGGGGCGCTCTCCAAGAGAGCGCCCCTGCCGGGTTTCCATAGTTCTGGCGAAGCAGTCCTTGAGATCCGCCTTGCCTTATGCCAAGAACTCCTTGGTGGTCGCCACGATGTTGGCGGCGTCCAGGCCATACTTGTGCAAGAGCTCGGCACCCGGGCCAGACTCACCGAAGGTGTCGTTGACGCCGATCTTCTTAAGCGGCGTCGGGCACTGCTCGCACAGGACGTCGGCAACGGCGCTGCCCAGGCCACCGATCACAGAGTGCTCCTCGACGGTCACGACGTGGCCGGTCTTGGTGGCGCTCTTGACGATCAGATCGGCATCGATGGGCTTGATGGTGTGCATGTTGATGACCTCGGCGTCGATGCCCTCGGCGGCAAGCTGCTCGGCAGCCTCGAGGGCCTCGCCGACCATCAGGCCGCAGGCGATGATGGTCACATCGGCGCCCTCGCGCATGACAATGCCCTTGCCCAACTCGAACTTGTAGGTCTCGGGGTCGTTGATAACCGGCGAGGCCAGACGGGCGAAGCGCATGTACACCGGACCGTCGCACTCGTAGGCGGCGCGCGTCACAGCGCGGGCCTCCACGTCGTCGGCGGGAACAATCACGGTCATGCCGGGGATAACGCGCATGAGAGCGATATCCTCGCAGCACTGGTGCGTGGCACCATCCTCGCCCACCGAGATACCGGCGTGCGTGGCACCGATCTTAACATTGAGGTGCGGGTAGCCGATGGAGTTACGAACCTGTTCAAAAGCGCGGCCGGCGGCGAACATGGCAAAGGTGCTCGCGAAGGCAACACGACCGGTGGTCGCGATGCCGGCAGCGACGCCCATCAGGTTGCTCTCGGCGATGCCCACATCGAAGAAGCGGTCGGGGCAGGCTGCCTTGAACTTGCCGGTCTGCGTGGCGGCGGCAAGGTCGGCGTCGAGGACCACAAAGTCATCGTGCTCGTTGGCGAGCTCGACGAGGGCCTCGCCGTAGCTTACACGCGTGGCGATTTTCTTGACGTCTGCCATCCTAGAGCTCCTCTCCGGCGGCCGTGAGCTCTGCCATGGCCTGCTCAAACTGTTCATCGTTGGGGGCCTTGCCGTGCCAACCCACCTGGTTCTCCATAAAGGACACGCCCTTGCCCTTCATGGTCTCGGCGATAATGGCGGTCGGCTGGCCCTTGGTGGCGCGAGCCTCGGCAAAGGCGGCGCGGATCTGATCGAAGTCGTTGCCGTCGGCAAGCTCCACCACGTGGAACTTAAAGGCGCGGAACTTGTCGGCGAGCGGCATGGGGTCGTTGACTTCCTCGACGGGGCCGTCGATCTGCAGGCCGTTGTGGTCGACGATCACGCAGAGGCTATCGAGCTGCTGGTTGCCGGCAAACATGGCGGCCTCCCAGACCTGGCCCTCCTCGCTCTCGCCATCGCCCAGCAGGGCGTACGTGCGGTAAGTATCGCCCCAGTGCTTGGCGGCAACCGCCATGCCCACGGCGGCGGAGATGCCCTGGCCGAGCGAACCGGTAGACATGTCAACGCCCGGGGTGTCGTTCATGTTGGGGTGACCCTGCAGGTGGCTGCCGATGTGGCGCAGCGTCTCGAGATCCTCCTTGGGGAAGAATCCGCGCTCGGCGAGCACGGCGTACAGACCAGGCGCGCAGTGACCCTTGGAAAGCACGAAGCGATCGCGATCGGCCTTGCGGGGATCGGCCGGGTCGACGTTCATTTCCTCAAAGTACAGATAGGTCATGATGTCGGCAGCGCCGAGCGAACCGCCCGGATGGCCGGACTTGGCAGCGTGCACGCCGGTGACGATGCCCTTCCTTACCTCGTTGGCAACCTTTTTGAGCTCTTCGTCGCTCATTGTGCCTTCCTTTCATCCTCATTAGACAAAATGCGCACGGCACCGAAGGTAATCCCAACACAGCCGCAATGCACGTACGTCATTCATTATGCTGGAAACTGATGGCTTTACCAGAGTTTTTATCATTATTTGAACAATTTAGCAGGCAGAACCGCTGATGAAACGGTTTATCAATGTGAACGTCTTTTGGATGGAACGCGGTCGCCCCTACGCGCTAATGTCCTTGAATCCCTCGCCGAAGGCTTCCGTAACGTCAGCGACCGTCACAATGGCGTGAGGATCGCGCTCGCGCACGATCGTCTTGAGGGTATTGAGCTCTCGACGGCTCACGATGACCATAATCACCGGCTTCTCGGCACCCGAATACATGCCAGTCGCCTTAAACTTGGTACAACCACGACCCAGGCCATACATGATATCGGCAGCGATATCAGGGAACTTGTCCGAGATGATGAGGACCATACGGCGTTTGTTGCCACCATCGACCACGGCATCGATCACGTAGCCGCTAATGACCATCGAAAGGCCTGCATATAGTGCGTTTTCGATTGAAAAGACCGGAGCCGACAGCGCGCATACGGCAACATCGATCGCCATGACGGTCGAGCCCACCGGCAGCGAGGTGTTACGCGAGATGATTTGGCCAATCGTGTCCGAGCCGCCGGTGTTGGCGCCGGCGCGCAACACCATGCCGTAACCGATGCCCGTAATAATGCCGCCCCACATAGCGGGAAGCATCAGGTCCGCATCCGCCAGAGGTGCTACAAACGGGGCGAACAGATCGGTAAAGAAGCCCAGAAGCACAAAGCCCGTCGCGGTCTGCACCACGTAGAACATGCCGCCCTCGCGCATAACGACCAGCAGCAGCAAGGCATTCATCACGATGGTCTGGATACCGACGGGAAGCGACACGCCTCGCGCCGCGCCGACCGCCTGGATAATAGTCGCAAGGCCCGTAACGCCACCGGCGGCAAGACCGTTGGGAATCAAAAACAGGTCGGTCGCGATGGCGGCCAAGGCACACCCCAACATGATCTGGGGCAGGTCGTGAAAGAAGTTCATCGAAAGAATGCGCTTGATGTCCAGACGATATGCCATGCTGCCTCCCTCAAAAAAGCGCACCCAAACGGATGCGCTTTGAACTTCTTCTTGTATTCGATTCTACCGATTCGCCGGACAAAAACCACCCCTGCGCAGGGTTTATTCTGGATACAAACCCGTCCAACCGCTGGGCTTAGCATCGGCTTGAAGCCGCCCGATGTTTTAGACCTCCGAGCCTTCTGCATCGGCGTTGCCGGTGGCCCAGCGATGGTAGCCAATAACAAACGGGTCCAGGTCGCCATCGTCAAGGACGGCCTCGACATTGCTGGTCTCCACGCCCGTGCGTAGGTCTTTGACCATCTGGTACGGGTAGAGCACGTAGCTGCGAATCTGGTTGCCAAAACCAATCGTGGTCTTGGGTCCGCGAATCTCATCGAGCGCCTCGGCGCGCTTCTCGAGCTCAATCTCGTACAGGCGAGCCTTGAGGATCTGCATGCACGCGGCCTTGTTCTGGATCTGGCTGCGCTCGTTTTGGCAGGTAACCACAATGCCGCTGGGGAAATGCGTCACGCGCACGGCGGAGTCGGTGGTGTTGACGCCCTGACCGCCCGGGCCGCTCGCGTGGTACACGTCCACGCGGATGTCATCGGGACTGATCTCGATGTCGATATCATCGGGTAGCACGGGGATGACCTCGACGCCGGCAAACGTGGTCTGGCGGCGCTTCTTGTCGTCGGTGGGGCTAATGCGAACCAAGCGGTGGACGCCGGCCTCGGCGCGCAGCATGCCAAATGCGTCCTTGCCCTCGACGGTAAAGGTCGCGCGGTCGATGCCGATGACCTCGGCCGCGGGACAGTCGTTGATGGTGACCTTCCAGCCGCGACGCTGGCAGTACTTCATGTACATCTTAAAGAGCATGAAGGTCCAGTCCTGGGCCTCCAGACCACCCTGTCCGGGCTTGATGGTCACGATGGCATCGCCGTGATCGAACTCACTGGTAAACCAGCTCGAAAGCTCAAGCTCATCGATGGCACGGGCCAGGCGCTCAGCCGTGGCTGCAGCCTCCTCGCGAAGGGTGGCGGCGTCGGGGTCATCCCCCATCTCCTCGGCAAGCTCCAGCGCGGCGCGGGCATCGGAAAGCTCGCCGCGCGCGGTGTCCACGGCAGCGATATCTTCCTTGGTGCGCGCGATCTCCTCCATGGTGGCACGGGCGGCGTCGGCGTCATCCCAAAAGCCAGGGACAACACTTTTGGCCTCGAGCTCGAACACGCGGGTACGCTTCTCGTCCAGGTGGAGATACGACTCGACCTCGCCGAGCCGATCCGCGAACGCGTCCAGCTCGGCGGGCGTTACCTCTAAAGCCTCAGCCATTAACGATTCCTGCCGTGGCAGTACTTAAACTTCTTGCCGCTACCGCAGGGGCACGGGTCGTTGCGGCCCACGTTGACGTACGGATCGTCGCTCTCGGACTTGCGATAGGTGGTCACCTTGCCACCGTTGTTGACGGCAGCCGGACCACCCTGGACAGCCGTGCGGGCCTGCACCTGCGCCTGCTTGCGCAGCACCGAGTCGCCGTTGTCACCATCGACCTCGGCAGGACCGGAGAAGCGCGCGCCCTCGAGCGCGGGCTCCTCCTTGTGCTCCACGGCGCGCGGGGCGGCCTTGATCTCGATGCGCAGAACCGTGCGCAGGTAATCCTCATACATGGTATCGACAAGTATCTGGAACGCGCCGTAGGCCTCGGTCTTGTACTCGACCAGCGGGTCGCGCTGGCCAAAGCCGCGCAGGCCGATGCCGGTCTTGAGGTAGTCCATCTCCTGCAGGTAGTTCATCCAGCGGGTATCGATGACGCGCAGCATGACCTGGGTGTTGAGCTCGCGCATCAGGTCCTCGCCCAAGCGCTCGGCCTTCATGTTGTAGCACTTCTCTACGTAAGCCAGGACATCGGCAGCCAGGGCCTCATAATCCTCGTCGGGGAACTTCGGCGTATCGATGTGGCCGGTGAGCTCCACAACCCACTTGCGCAGGCCCTCCAGGTCGCGCTCGCCATCGTGACTGTCCTTAGTGCAGAACTCCTGCACGCAGCGGTACACGGTATCGTGCATGACCTCGGTGATGTGGTCGGTCAGGTCCTTGCCGTCCAGAATCTTATTGCGCTCGGCGTAGATGACCTGGCGCTGCTTGTTCATGACGTCGTCGTACTCAAGGACGCTCTTACGCATGGAGAAGTTGATGCTCTCGACCTTGTGCTGGGCGCTCTCAACGGCCTTGGAGATGATCTTGTGCTGGATGGGCATGTCGTCGCCCATGTCGGCCGTGACCATCATCTTGGAGACGCGGTCCATCTTGTCGCCGCCGAACAGGCGCATGAGGTCGTCCTCGAGCGACAGGTAGAACTGGGTCTCGCCCGGATCGCCCTGACGACCGGAGCGGCCGCGCAGCTGGTTGTCGATACGGCGGGACTCATGGCGCTCGGTTCCGATAACGGTCAGGCCGCCGGCGGCAAGCACGCGCTCGCGCTCGGCCTTGCAGGTCTCCTTGGCCTCGGCGTTAAACTGCTCGAGCTGCTCGGGCGTCACGTCCTCCATGGTCAGGCCCTCGTACTCAAGGCGCTCGCGCACCAGCTCGTCGGGGTTGCCGCCCAGCAGGATGTCGGTACCACGACCGGCCATGTTGGTGGCGATGGTCACGGCGCCGTAGCGTCCGGCCTGGGCAACGATGTGGGCCTCGCGTTCATGGTGCTTGGCGTTGAGGACCTCGTGTGCGATGCCGCGCTTGGTAAGGGCGGCGGACAGCTTCTCGGAGCTCTCGATGGAGACGGTGCCCACCAGGACCGGTTGGCCCTTGGCGTGACGACGCTCAACGTCGTCGGCAACGGCGTTGTATTTAGCCTGAATGGTGCGGTACACCAGGTCCTCGTGGTCCACGCGCTGCACGGGCTTGTTGGAGGGGATGACCTCGACGGGCAGCTTGTAGATCTCGCGGAACTCAGCATCCTCGGTAAGTGCCGTGCCGGTCATGCCGGAGAGCTTGTCATACAGACGGAAGTAGTTCTGCAGGGTGATGGTGGCCAGGGTCTGGTTCTCCTCGCGTACGAGCACGCCCTCTTTGGCCTCAATGGCCTGGTGCAGGCCCTCGGAGTAACGGCGGCCTTCCATAATGCGGCCGGTGAACTCGTCGACGATCTTGACCTCGCCGTTGGTGACCACGTACTGCTTATCACGGTGGAACATGTACTGGGCCTTCAGCGCCTGCTGCAGGTGGTTGACCAGCTGGCCGGAGAGATCGGCATAGATGTCATCGATACCCAGGCGGCGCTCGATCTTCTTAAGACCGCGCTCGGTGGCGGCGATGGTGTGCTTGGCCTCGTCCATGACGTAGTCGCCCGTGGGTTCAACGTCCTCGGTGGCGGTGAGCATGTCGTGCGACACGTCCTCACCGCGCTCCAGGCCGCGCACGGCGCGCGCGAAGTCCTTGTAGGTGCTGGCGGACTTAGTGCCGGCGCCCGAGATAATGAGCGGCGTCCTGGCCTCATCGATCAGGATGGAGTCGACCTCGTCGACGATGGCGTAGTTGTGACCGCGCTGCACGCGCTGCTCGGGACGGGTGACCATGTTGTCGCGCAGGTAGTCGAAACCGAACTCGGAGTTGGTGCCATAGGTGACGTCTGCCTGGTAGGCCGGACGCTTGAGCTCGAGCGGCATGTTGTTCTGGAGCAGACCGACGGTCATGCCCAGGTACTTGTAGATGCGGCCCATCCACTCGGAGTCGCGCTTTGCCAGGTAATCGTTGACGGTAACGACATGCACGCCCTTGCCGGCGATAGCGTTGAGGTAGCCGGACAAGGTGGAGACGAGCGTCTTACCCTCGCCGGTCTTCATCTCGGCAATATGACCCTCATGAAGCGCCATGGCGCCGATGAGCTGCACGTCAAAGTGGCGCATGCCCGTGATGCGCTTGGAAGCCTCGCGCACGGTGGCAAAGGCCTCGGGAAGCATGTCGTCGAGCGACTCGCCGTTGGCGTAACGCTCGCGAAACTTATCGGTCTGGGCGCGGAGTTCCTCCTCGGTCATCTTCTCAAACTGGGGCTCAAGACCGTTGATCTGGTCGACGATCTTGTAGTAGCGCTTAAGGTCCTTATCGGATCCAAAGGACAGCAGCTTTGACATGAATCCCATGTGATTTTCCTTTTTGGCCATCGCCCACGCCGTGCAGCTGCGGGCGAGTTAAACACAGATGATTGTACTTTAGCCAAACAAGGCGCGGCCTATACGGTCGAGCTCGACCGCCACGTAATAACTACGACCAACCTGCCACAATGGGACAGGTTAATTTTGGAGGGTTTATCTGGGCAAACGCCGCCTCTCCGCCATTTGATGCCATGAGGACAGGTTAGTTTGCACTAATCAAAAAGAAAGGTGTTAG
>NZ_JBBNKO010000021.1:0-30772 GCF_040092945.1 Collinsella sp. CLA-AP-H1
AAGGCGTCGACGACATGCCGGGGGCGGACCGGGACGGGTTCAACGGCAGGCCCCGCCGACCGATTGCAAGCGGTCGGCGGGGCCATTGTGGCTCTTGACAGCGGATTGGGTCATATGAGCGAGCGGGCCGCATTTGAGGCAAGGTGACGTGAAACGAAAGGGCGCTGACCTTCTGGTCGCGCCCTTGAAGTTGAACGTCAGATTGCCCAAATGCGGCCCGCGCAGCGTCGAGCCGTTACGGCGTTTGGTAAAACGCCGTAACTAATAATCCAGCTTCCACATGTAGCGGCGCGTCATGTAGTCCTTGTGGGTGACGGCGGAGAGCGCGCGCATATACACGTTGTTGAGGATCGGGGCAAAGATCAGGTGGTTGAAGTACTCGCTCACGCTGTCCTTGATGTCGTTGAGGCCGAGCTCCTTGGCGTCGAGCTGATAGACGCGCTCGCCACCGTACTGGTTGACGAAGCGGATGCCGCGCTCGTCGTTGCAGCGGCTGCGGCCGACGCTGATGAGCTGGAACAGCGAGGTGCGCTTGTCCAGGATCTCGAAGGGGCCGTGGAAGAAGTCGCAGGTGTTGATGGTGCAGGAGTCGATCTGCAGCATCTCCTGCACGTTGCAGATGCTAAAGACGTAGGCGGCACCAAAGAGCGGGCCCTGGGCCATGACGTTGATGCAGGGCTTGTCGGCGTTCTGCTCGGCCCACTTGGCAGCGAGCGGACGGGTATACTCGACGGCCTTGCGATAGATGGGGTCGACCAAGTCGAAGGCGGCCATAGCGGTCTCGTACTCGGCATAGCCCTCGGTCTGCTGCGTAAGCTCCATGGCGATCATGGTCACGACGGCAGAGTTGGTGCGACCCATGCAGGACTCGTCGACGGCCAGGCTGTCGTACTGGATCTTGTAGTCGCAGACCTCGGTGAGGCCGGACTCGTCAACATAGATGGCGATGGTGCTGGCGCCGTGGTCCTTGGCGACCTGGGCGGCGACGATGGTCTCCTTGGTGCCGCGCATGGACACGACGACGGCTAGGGTGTTCTCGTTGACATAGGCGGGCATGGCGTGCACGAACTCGTTGCTGGTGTAGCTGGAGCTCACGACCTGCGTGGCCTCGTGCTCCATAAAGTACTGGGCAGGATAGTTGCCGCCGTTGGATCCGCCGGCGCCAATCCACACGACGCGCTTGATGCCGCCCTTGTCTGCCTTGTCAGCCAAAACCTGGGAGACGACGTCCTTAACCTGTTCCTGAGTAGTCATCGTGCATCAGCCTTTCTTCTCGTTTGATGCTCTCGATGGCATACAAGTTACATACATGTTTTGGTTATGTCGACTAGTTGTATGCTATATTTGTCTTAGAAATTTTGCTGGTAAGGTTTTCGGTAGCTCGATACCAGCGGTTTTATTGTTGTGTTGAATACATGCTTGCTTAGATAAGCATACAAGTTAGATATAGGCTGATCGCATGAACGCTTCATCTAAAAAGAAACTGAGCCAATACGAGCGCTTGGCGGGTACGCTTCGCGACCGCATCGCCGCCGGTATCTACGCACGCGGAGACAAGCTGCCGTCCGAGATGGAACTCATGGACGAATCGGGGCTGTCGCGCAGCACCGTGCGCCACGCCCTTAAGGTACTCGTTGATGAGGGCCTGGTGCGCACCGAGCGCGGGCGCGGCGCCTTTGTGGCCGACACGCCCGCGCTCCACGAAAACAACCTGGTGTTTTCGAGCTATACCAAGCAGGTCGAAGGCCAGGGCATGAAGCCCACCACGCGCACCGTGGACTCGGGCTTTACCAAGGCGGGCGGCAGCATAGCTAAGTTCTTTGATGCCGCCGTGGGCAGCAAGCTCGTCAAACTTGTCCGCCTGCGTTATCTGGACGATGCGCCGCTGTGCCTGGAGACCACCTACCTGCCGCCAAGCTTCGAGTCGCTCATCGACCGCGATATCAACGGTTCGCTCTACGCGACGCTGCGCCAAGAATTCCATCGCGCGCCAGCACAGGGACATAAGACCTTTGAGGTGTGCTATGCCTCGCAAAACGAGGCGTTTTTGCTCAACGTCGAGCGCGGGCAGGCGCTGATCCTGATCACCGACTACGTCTACGACACCGACGGCCGACCGCTCCATGTCTCTAAGCGCATCCAACGCACCGACCGCGCCAAATACACCGAGCCAATCGGCTAACCTGCCAAAATAAACCTGTCCCTAAATGGTAGGTTTGGGGAGGTCGGGGAACCAGGTTGGTTTGGGTTGGTTGGGTGTGCGCTCGGCTAGGACCAGCTCCATCCAGCACATGTCGTACCAGCGGCCGAACTTTTGGGCGCAGCGATCGAAGGCGCCCACCAGGCGATATCCCATATGAGCATGGAAATCCTGACTGTTGTGCGTCAGGTACTCATCGTCCTTATCGTGCGGCACGGCAATGAGCGCGCACATGTTGGTGATGCCCATCGCGATCAGGCATTGCTTGAGCGCATCGTGCAGCTTGCGGCCCAGCCCGCCGTGGCGCACGTCGCGCGCCAGGTAGATCGACGTCTCGACCGACCAGTCGTATGCCTCGCGGCTGTTAAGCGGGCTCACATAGGCATAGCCTACCGGACGCCCGTCCAGCTCCATCACCAGATACGGATAGCGCTTGAGCGTACGCTCGATGCGCCCGGTGAACTCCTCAACGCTCGGCACCTCATATTCGCAGGTAATCGCCGTCTGGCGCACATACGGCTCATAGATGGCAAGCAACGCCGACGCGTCATCGGGCGTCGCCAGGCGAATCGTCGGCTCGGACATCTCGGTCATACAACCCTTCTCCCCCAAAAGCAAAGGCCGCCCTGCGCCAAGCTCAGGCGCAGGGCGGCCCCTTGTCATTACATCAGGCTACAGGACAGCCGCCAGCGCGTCGATGTCCTCCTGCGTCGTGGCCCAGCTAGTGCAAAAACGCACCACCGTGTGGGTATCGTCGTACTTTTCCCAGTACTCGATCGCCGCATGCTCGCGAATGCGGGCCATGTCCTCGTTGGGCAGAATCACGAACTGCTGGTTGGTCGGCGTCTCCAAGAAGAACTGGTAGCCGCGCTCGTGCAGCACGCGACGCAGCGCCTGAGCGGTCTCAATCGCCTGACGGCCAATCTCAAAATACAGGCCATCGGTAAAAAGAGCCTCGAACTGCACACCCGTCAGGCGGCCCTTGGCAAGCAGCGCGCCATGCTGCTTAATACGCGGAATGGGATGCGCCGGGGCATGCATGCCGCAGAACACCACAGCCTCGCCGCAGAGCGCGCCGCACTTGGTGCCGCCGATGTAGAACACGTCGCACAGCTGCGCCAGCTCGGGCAGGGTAATGTCGCACTCATCGGCCGCCAGCGCATAGGCCAGGCGAGCACCGTCCACAAACAGCGAAATCTCGCGCTTCTGGCACACCGCGTGAATCGCCGCGAGCTCGGCCTTGGAGTACAGCGTGCCGTACTCGGTCGATAGGCTCACGTACACGGCGCCCGGGAACACCGTATGCTCGTAGCTCTCGTTTTCGTAGAACACCTGGATATAGTCCTCCAGATCCTCGGCGTGCATCTTGCCCTCGTAGCCGGGGATGGTGAGCACCTTGTGGCCGCCAAACTCGATGGCGCCTGCCTCGTGGCAGGCGACGTGGCCAGTCTCGGCAGCAACGACGCCCTCGTAGGGCGCAAGCAGCATGTCGATCACCGTCGCGTTGGCCTGCGTGCCGCCCACCAGAAAAAACACGTCGGCATCGGGGGCCTGGCAGGCCTCGCGGATAAGTTGCTTGGCGCACTCGGTATGCGCATCGGTACCGTAGCCGGGCTGCGGCTCCATGTTGGTATCGACGAGCGCCTGCAGCACCGCCGGGTGTGCGCCGTGGGAATAATCGTTGTTGAACGCGAGCATGGCAATCCTCTCTTACCGGGTATCGGCCAGATGATTCAAACGGGGCTATTGTACGCCGTGCGGATAGGCAATGTGCGCGGCAAGGCACTCAAGCGCCAGCACCAGGGCAAAGCCGCAGCTCACGTCACTCAAAAAGTGCGCCCCGATCACGATACGGCCAAAGGCGACGAGCGCCGCGACCACAGCCGCCGTCCAAAAGACCACCCGCCGGCGCGAGGGCTTTTCCTTAAAGGCCACCGCGGGAAGTCCGGCGAGCATAAGACCGATCGCCGCATGCGCGGTGTGCCCGCTCGCGAACGACTTAAAGCCGTCCTTGATTACGCCGGCGGCGATATAGCTCCACTTGTCGGGGTTGCCAATCACCCACCACGGCTGAAAATTGAGCCCCGGCGTGACCTCGATCACGCGCATGCGCGGACGCGACCACAGCGGCTTGACGATCACGTTGAGGATAATGGCCTGAGCGACCCACACGGCAAGCACCATCAACGCCCAGCGCCTGAGCTCATCGGGCTCGGTCGCGCGCGTGAGGCGATAGATGATAAGGTTGGCGGCGATGACCAGCACAAACGTCAGCACCAGCTGAACGGCAATGAGTTTACCGCTAACCCGCAGGGACGAAACGATCTCGTAGCCGGCCAGGCCAACGTTGACGAGGATGCCGAGCACGGCAAGCCATTTGCTCCCCCTGGAGTCGGGACGCATCGCGCGTACGAGCATAACGCCCGCGACGCTCGCCGTCAGCTCGAACGGCAGCTCGCCGGCGGCCTCGATAAAGCGGCCGTACATGCTGCCGACGTTGAACAGCGCGCTCGAGATCTGGTAATCGAAGAAACTGCCCACGCCCAGACAAAGGCACAGGACAACCGCGATAATGGCGACATCTTTCTTATAGATGTATCCGAACATGCTTTCCTTTCGGTCGGGCGAAGGGCGGTCAACCTGCAATGTGGGTGAGACGAAGATGGCTTTGTCCCGTAAATACCCTTACAGGTTGAGCATAAGTAAGCGAAAACGTTCCATTTGTGGCAAGGTGGCCCGAAGGAGGAGGGAAGCGTACTTGCGTACGCGACCGACGAGTGAGGGTCAGATTGCCCAAATGGGGCGTTTGCAGCGTCGACCCGTTAGTCGTCGTCGCTCGCACCCAGCTGTTGCAGCAGCATGAGTGCCGCGGCCACGGGGCCGGTGCCGTCGTTGGCGTCGAGGCCGCGACCCAGGCCGCTGCCCGCGCCGGCGCCCGCCTTGTAGGGCACCGACAGCTTGCGGCTCTTAGGGAAGTTCACCGCGCCGTACCGGTTCTTAAGCTCAAAGGCCACCTTCTTGGGCACGTCGACGCCCAAAAACGTGATGCGGCCGCCACTGAGCGTGACGCTCTCGAGCCCCAGACGCTCGCCGCGAATGCGGATGCGCGCGCGATTGAACAGGTTGAGTCCCGCCAACGGCAGCTCGCCATGCGCGGCTTCGGTCTCCTCCTGCACCTCATCGATGCTCTCCAAGTCCTCGGCCGCTGCGAGCTTGCGGTACACGAGCACGCGCTGATCCACCGCCGGCAGGTACTCCTCGGACAAGAAGTAGTCGGCCGGCAGGTTAATACCCACGCTCGCCGCCTCCACGCCGGCGTCGTCATCGCCGCGCGCCTCGGCCACGGCTTGGCCCAGCATCTGCGTAAACAGGTCAAAGCCCACGCTCGACAGGTTGCCGTGCTGCTCGGCTCCCATAAGCGAGCCGGCGCCGCGAATCTCCAGGTCGCGCATGGCGATGCGCATGCCGCTGCCCAGGTCCTGGAACTCGGAAAGTGCGGTCAGGCGCGCCGTCGCCTCCTCGGTGAGCGACAGCTCGCCCGGGAACATAAAGTACGCGTAGGCCTGCGTGGCAGAACGGCCCACACGGCCCTTGAGCTGGTAGAGCTGTGCCAGACCCAGGCGCTGCGAGTCCTCGATGATGAGCGTGTTGGCAGTCGCGTTGTCGATGCCGCTCTCCACGATGGTCGTGGCGATGAGCACGTCGATCTTCTTGGTCGCGAACTCGATCATCACGTCCTCGACCTCGCGCGGGCTCATCTTGCCGTGCGCCACGCCCACGCGCGCCTCGGGCGCGGCCTCGTGCACGCGCGCCACGGCGTCGTCGATGGTCTTGACGCGGTTGGACACGTAATACACCTGACCGCCGCGGCCCACCTCCAGGCGAATCGCCGCACTCACCACGTCGGGGTCGTACTCCCCCACGTGCACGATCACGGGACGACGCCCGGTCGGCGGTGTGGTGATCAGGCTCATGTCGCGCACGCCGCTCGTGGCCATCTGCATGGTTCGCGGAATAGGCGTTGCCGAGAGCGTGAGCACGTCGATTTGCTCGCGCAGGTTTTTGAGCTGCTCCTTGTGCTGCACACCAAAGCGCTGCTCTTCGTCGATGATCACCATGCCCAGGTTCTTGGGGTTCACGTCGGCAGAAAGCAAGCGGTGCGTGCCGATGAGCACATCAATCGTGCCCTCGGCAAACGCCTTGAGCGCGCGCTTCTGCTGCGCCGGGGTGCGGAAGCGGCTGAGCACTTCGACCTCGAGGCCAAACGGGGCAAAGCGCTCAAAGAAGGTCTCGTAGTGCTGCTGGGCAAGAATGGTCGTGGGGCAGAGCACCATGACCTGGCGGCCGGAGTCCACGCACTTAAACGCCGCGCGCAGGGCAACCTCGGTCTTGCCGAAGCCCACGTCGCCGCACAGCAGGCGGTCCATGGGCTTGGGCGCCTCCATGTCGGCCTTAATGTCGGCGATGGCCTCCAGCTGGTCGCGCGTCTCGTCGTAAGGGAAGCTCTCCTCCATCTCGATCTGCTCGGGCGTGTCGGGCGGGCAGGCGATACCGGTAATCGACGAGCGGCGCGTATACAGGTCGACCAGGTCAAACGCCAGCTTTTTGGCGTTCTTGCGCGCCTTGTTGGTAGCGCGCGTCCAGTCGGCTGTGTTGAGCCTGGTCAGGCGCGGCTTGTCGCCGTCGGGGCCAACGTAGCGCGTGATGCGGTCGACCTGCTCGAGCGGCACGTAGAGCTTGTCGCCATCGGCATATTCCAGCAAAAAGTAGTCGCGTTCCTTGCCGCCCACTTCCTGGCGCGCGATCTCGCTAAAGAGCGCGATGCCGTGGGTAGCGTGCACCACGTAATCGCCCGGCTTAAACGGGAACGTGATCTGCGTAATGTCCACCTTGCGGCGGCTGCGCGCGCGGTTGGCGTCCATGCGGGCGTTGAGGTCGGCGATCGAGAACACGGCCAGGTTGGCGTCGGGCACCACCACGCCCTGCGGCAGGGCAGCGTCCACAAAGGTCACGCGCCCGCGCGAGATGGTGGGCACGGCAGCGCCGGCGGCAGCCTGCGCGGCGCCCGCCTCGAGCGAGCGGGCGTTGAGCGCGTCGGCCTTACGCTCGCGAATGGAAGCATGGGCCTCCTGGCGTGCGGCACGGTCGGCGGAATCCGCCGCTGCCACGCGAACGCGGTCGCCGATAGCGCCGACATTTTCGGGCGCCGCGGTCAGCGATTCCTCAAAGGTAATGCCCTCGTCGCCAAAGGTGAGCTCCATCGACTCGCGCGCACCGCGGTCGGGGATGGCAAACACGCAGGCGTAGCGCTTGCCCACGACCTCCTGGATGCGCGTCATAAAACGGTTGTCCGAGCCTGCGATGGCCGGCTGCTCAATCTTGAGCTCGGCCGTCACCGCACCGCCGGCACGGATGAGGCTCACATAGTTCAGGCGCTGCTGGGCACCAAAATCGAGCTGTTGGGCGCGCACGTACAGACCATCCAGGCGGTCAATCCCTGCCTCGCCGGCACGGGCCTCAATATCCTCGTAGGCGCGCAGGCAGTCGTCGAACAGCGAGCGCGGCTCGGACAGAACCACAAGTGCCTTGCCGCTCACGTGCGCCAACGGGCTTACGGTCTGGCCGTACATCACCGGCAAAAAGCGGTCGAGCTCGGGCGTGACGATACGCGCATCCACCATCTCGAGCAGCGCCGCCAACTTGCTGTCGTCCTGGCTGGCGCGATAGAGCGCCACATGCATGCTGTGGACGGCTTCGTCGGTGAGTGCGAGCTCACGGCACGGGAAGATCTCGATGCTGTCCTCGTTGCCGATGGTCTGCCCCGTTGAGCTCACCATGCGGCGGATGCGATCGATTTCGTCGCCGAAGAACTCGATGCGCACGGGTGCTTTTTCCTGCGCGGGAAACACCTCGACGGTGTCGCCGTGCACACGGAACAGGCCGGGCGCGTCAGCGGCGCCGGCATTGGTGTAGCCCATGCCCACCAGACGCTGCGGCACCTCGTCAAAGGGAATCTCCTCGCCCACCGCAAAAGTAGTGGACTCCCAGTAGTGGCTCTCGACCGGCGGCACGCAGCGCAGCAGCGCACGAGCCGAGGCGACCATGATGCAGTTGTCCCCGCGCACGATGCGCCCGAGCGCCTCGCAGCGCTGGGCCACCACGGCGTCGTCGGGCGCCTGCTCGCGCCAAGGGCAGTCCTTGCGCTCAGGAAAGCGGCACACGTGCGCCAGGCCCACATAGGCGGCCAGACTGCGTGCGGCGCGATCGGCCGCATCCTCGCCACTCACGATGTAGACCGTGGGGCGCGGACGACGCGCAAACTGGGCGGCGGCCATAAGCGTTCGGCCCGACTGAGACACGGCCAGCGTCACGTCCTCGCCAGCATCGAGCCCGGCCTCGACGGTCTGCAAGGCCTCGGCAGTGTAGAGCTGCGCGGCTATACGGTGAATGAGCATGCTGTTCCTCCGGCATCGCAACGCCAAAAGCCCGCCGGGGCAAGCTCGGCGGGTCGTACGTCAAATACATTGTCTGTCATGGTAGCGCATGGAGAGGACTCCGGCTCAAGGGCAAACCCAGCCCCGCAAAAAACGCCAGACGAAGATGCGTTCCGCCCTATCCCGCTACGCGCACGCTGGGGCACAAATCTGCCAGCGGACACTCGTCACACTTGGGTTTGCGGGCGTCGCAGATCTCGCGACCGAAGGTGATCCACTGATGGTTGACCGACTCCCAATACTCGTGCGGCAAAATCTTGAGCAGATCCTGCTCGGTCTTGAGCGGCTCCTTGGCATGCGTCTTGGGACTCAGCATCAGGCGGTGCGCAATGCGGTTGACGTGCGTGTCCACCGCAATGCCTTCCACGATGCCATACCCCACGTTGAGCACGATGTTCGCCGTCTTGCGCCCCACGCCCGGCAGCTTCACGAGTTCCTTCATGTCGGCCGGCACCTCGCCGCCATAGTCGGCGACGATCATCTGCGCGGCCTCGACGGCATGCTTGGCTTTGCTCTTGTAGAAGCCGAGTGACTTGATGGTGTCTGCCACGTCAGCCACACTCGCCCCGGCCATGGCCTCGGGCGTGGGCCACTGGGCAAACAGCCGCGGCGTCACCTTGTTGACCTGCGCATCGGTCGTTTGCGCCGAGAGCAGCACCGCGATCAGCAGGCGGAAGGGATTCTCGTGGTCCAAAAAGCACTCGACCGGGCCATAGCGACGGTTGAGACGCTCGCACACCTCAACGGCGCGCTCGCGCTTGGCGGCATTGGTCTCGCGTGGCATAACGACTCCTCGGCTCAACGGCACAATAAACTTATGGGCACAATTGTCCCACGTATGAGGTCTTTACGCCTCCAAAAATGCGCCGGTCTGACGGCTCCACAGGCTCGCGTACTCGCCACCCGCCTCGACGAGCTGCGCATGCGTGCCGTCCTCGACGATCTCGCCATCGGCCAGCACCACAATGCGGTCGAGCGCCGCCACGGTGGACAGGCGGTGTGCCACCACAATGGAGGTACGTCCATGCATCAGGTTTTCGAGCGCCTCCTGCACCAGCGCCTCGGACTCGCTGTCGAGAGCAGACGTCGCCTCGTCGAGCACCAGAATCGGCGCGTCGGTCAGGATAGCGCGGGCGATGGCCACGCGCTGGCGCTGGCCGCCCGAAAGCTTAACGCCGCGCTCGCCCACCATAGTGTCAAAGCCACGGGGCAAGCGATCGATAAACTCCAGGGCATTGGCCAGGCGCGCAGCCTCGCGAATCTGCTCATCAGTGGCGTCGGGACGACCGTAGGCAATGTTTTCGCGAATGGAGCGGTGGAACAGCAGCGCCTCCTGCGGCACGTAGGCAACCTGGCGGCGCAGGCTCTGCTGCGTGCAGCGCGAGACATCCTGACCGTCCACGAGCACGCGGCCGCCCTGAACATCGTCCAGGCGCAGCAGCAACTTGGTGAGCGTCGTCTTACCCGAGCCCGATTTGCCCACCAGGCCCACGCGCTGGCCAGCCGCCACATGAAGTGTCAGGTCATCGAACACGCTCTCACCCGCCGCAGCGTCACGGTACGCAAAGCTCAGGTGCTCAAAATCAATCGCGCCCTCGGTCACTTTGAGCTCAGGGGCGTCCGGGTCGTCTGCCACCAAACATGGCTCTTCCAGCACGCGCGTCATCTCAGCCGCATCTCCGAGCGCGCGGTTGATGCGCTGCATCATGGAGCTTACGTAGTTCAGGCGCATGGTGAGGTTATAGGTGTAGGTAAAGATCATGACGAGCGAGCCGGCCGAGATGCCAAACCACGCGTTGCCGCCCGCCACGAACAAACTCACCACGGCCATGGTGATGACGATGAGGCCCGAGGTCGTAAAGTTGCGCTGCATCATGGCGTGCATCGAGACCGTCTCGGCGTCGCGCGCGGCACGATCGGCGGCGTCGAACAGATCGCGTTCAAAGTCCTCGCGCCCGCAGGTCTTGACGGCCAAGATGTTCGTGACCGCGTCGGAGAGCACGCCCGAGAGCTTGTTCTGCGCGGCGGACGTCGCGGCCGAAAGCGGCATGATGCGCTTGTACATAAGCCAGACAAACGCGATGTAGACGACCATGATGCCCACCAAGATCACGGTAAACGTCGGCACCACCGGGGCGAGCGCCGCCACCGTGCAGACAACCGAGGTGATAGTGGGAATGAGTGAATACACCGTCACGTCCACCAGCCCCGTGTAGCCGCTCATAAAACGGCTCGTCTGGCTCACAAGCGATCCGCCAAAGCGGCTGGTATGGAATGTCATGGATTGGTTGGAGAGCGTGTCGAAGCATAGACGCGCCAGGTGATAGTTGCCTGCAATCTCGAGCTTGTAGACGGTGTAGTCCTGTAGCTTGGAGAGGATCTGACCCACCAGGTTAACGAGTACGAGCGCCAGGATATAGGGGCCGAAGACCTCAAACACCTGGTCACCCGCCACGGGACCGGATTGAACGCGGTCGACAATGAGGGCCATCACATAGGTATTGGCAAACGTCAGCAAAAAGATGTAGCCCGCCGACGAGAACACCGAGAGAAAGACAATCAGCGGCTGCGTGCGCGTGACGTCCCAAAACCGCTGCAGCGTGCGGCGCACGGTGGAGCGGCTGAGCGGGCTGGTGCTTCTCTGAGACATGGGCTTCCTTTCGCGTCTGATAGGGCGAAACGCCATTGTTGCACATTGGAGCACGCTTCAGACAAGTGCGATGCGAAAAGCGCCCGCGCCGTGCTCGTACAGGCGCCCCGCCGTCAGATGCAGCTAGCCCTCGTCTTTTTGGCCTGCGAGCAGCTCCGCGGATGTGAGCCCCAAAATCTCGTCGGCCTCCCCGGAATCTTCCAGGGCGTCGATATCCTTGAGCCTGCGCTCCATGACGTTGGTGCGCGTGGTGATGATGCCCTCGACCGTTTTGCCCGCGGTCTCGATCTGCTGCTGGGCGCGGCGTAGCGCCGCCTGATAGCGCGGCAGCTCGGCCTTGACGGCGGAGAGCACGCGCAGCACGTCGTCGGTGCGTTTTTGCAACTTAAACGTCTGGTAGCTCATCTGCAAACTGTTGAGGATGGCCGCCATGGTGCTGGGGCCGGCAACGTTGACGTGATAGTCGCGGCCCAGGGTCTCGATAAGCCCGGGGCGGCTGACGACCTCGGCGTACAGGCCCTCAAACGGAACGAACAGAATGCCAAAGTTGGTGGTCGCGGGCACGCTCAGGTACTTTTCGCAGATGTCCTTTGCCTCACGCTTTACCATCGCATCGAGCGTCTTGCGCGCTGCGGCGACGGCCTCCGCGTCACCCGACTCCTGCGCGTCGAGCAGGTGCTCGTACGCGTCGCCCGGGAATTTGGAGTCGATCGGCAGCAGCACGGGATCGCCCTCGTCTACCGGCAGCTTGACGGCAAACTCAACGCGCTCCGAGGCGCCGGGCTTGGTGGTGACGTTTTCCAGATACTGGTCGGGCGTAAGGATGTCCGCCAGGATCGCACCCAGCTGCACCTCGCCCAAAATGCCGCGCGCCTTTACATTGCCCAGCACGCGCTTAAGGTCGCCAACGCCGGTGGCGATAGATTGCATATCGCCCAGGCCCTTGTACACGGCCTCGAGCTGGTCGCTCACCTGCTTAAACGATGCCGACAGTCGGTCGTTGAGCGTGCGAGAGAGCTTCTCGTCCACCGTCGCGCGCATCTGATCGAGCTGCACGTTGTTGTCTTTGCGGATGGCGCCCAGCTGAGCATCAACCGTCTCGCGCACCTTGTCCAGGCGTTGTTCGATGCCCTCGCGATTGGCGCCGAGCTGTTGGGCCGTCTCGCGGCGCAGGTCATCCATCCGGTCACCAGCTTGCGAGAACTCGCGTGCGATGGCCAGGTAACGTTGCTGCTCCACGGCCGCATCTGTCGTCTGCTGCTGCGCGATGGCATTGGCCGTGCGGCGAGTTTCGGCCAGCGCGACGTTCAGGGCATCGAGTGCGTTGTTGGCCTGCTCGAGTGCTGCCAGCGTTTCCGCGCTACTGTCGCCACGCTCCCGCAACTCGGCACGCAGGCTCTTGAGTTGGAAGGCGCAAGCCGCAGCAACCCCCACCGCCACCAAAGCGATCACAACAAGCACAATATCAATAGCAGACATAAACTCCGCCCAACAAACCCAATCGAGCACCAATCAAAACCGCGATCAATCTTACCCCGCCACACACACGGATCACTCACTGCCTTGCAGACAAATTTCTCCTAGAACCGCGGACGCTAAAACGCTAACTCTCCCAGCCGGCGCGAATGGTTGTTACGACATCGCCTAGGCGCTGGCCGAGAGCCGCTAGATGTTGGAGTACCTCGTTGGGCGATGCGCCGTTGAGGATGCACGTGAGGGCATACGACGCCAGAAAGATGGCCACAAGCCCTAACGGGATGAGCACGATCATCGCCAAGGTGCGCAGGCGCTGGCCCACGCGGCGACGACGCGCACGACGCTTGTCGAACGCGAGCTCCTGCGCATATGAATCTTGCTGTACGGAATAGGCCTCTGGTGCCGATTCGCACCCGGGCACAGCTGCAGGTACAGCAGCGGGCACGACATTTTGCGCAAAGGGCTGGACTGCCGCCCCTTGCATTTGTATCTCCATGAGTCGTTGCTGCTGACGCAACATGCGCTCGGCTTGTTGCTGCGGAGTCTCAAGAAACAGATCCATGCTGGCCTCCAAAATCGAAGCATTCGACGCTTACGACCAGCATCCCGCACCGCCATGACCGCGACAACGCAATCGCCGGCAATAGCCACAAAGTTTCTTTTGCTCAAAAGCTGTCGAAAACCTCAACAACTCCCCTACCAGCACTTTCTCTGAGCTTTTTTCGCCAGCAATCTTTTGGCCTTCCACCCTTACACCAACTGACCAAAATCTAACCAAAAGCTTGACGAAAATTGTGGAGACCGGGACCCATACAAAAACGTGCCGCCCCAAAAGGGGCGGCACGCTAACTTCTTATCAGTTTTTCAGTAGCGAGCACGCGACGACCCGAAGCCGGAGCACAGGGTGGGGAAACACCTTTGCCTCGCGCGACCTGCGCAGCCGTGAGCGAGAGGGAAAGGTGTTTCCCCGCCCTGTGCTCCGCAGTCGGTGAAGGCAACTTTACATGCCCGCGAGACCTCGGGCAGCGGTGGCGCACATAAACGCCAAGGCTAGAATCACGAGCGAGCCCGCAATATCGGCCACCACGCCCGCAAAGCGACGCTCAAACAACCAGCTCTCAAAGTGCGGGGCGACGTTGCGCCAAACACGCCACAGCAAGATGCCCATACCGATGACGCCCGGGATATTGAGCAGTAGGATCTCGGAGCACAAAAGACCGATCAGGTTGCCGGCGGCAAAGCCCGCATCGCCCTCGCAGTATTTGCGATAAATCATGTACAGCATGTACGCCACAAACGGCTGCAGGCACGCAGAGATAAACGTAACTACCATCGAGGGATCCTGCGAAAAGACCTCGGTGAGTTTATCGACGCTCGTGGCGTCCTTCGAAGCCAAGAACAAACCGATAACCACAAGGGGCACCACGCCCAAAATTACCTCGACCAGAGTAAACAACTTGGCAGTCAAATCCTCACTAGCCGAATTCAAATGAGGCGCCCACTCAGGATGAGCATGCGCGCCGACCTTCTTGTCCTTCTCAGCACGATCGGCCTTTTTACCCTCGGCAACCCGACGACCAGGATCCTTGCGAGTTCCCGCCGCAGCAACCCGAGCCCGAGACTTCTTACCCATAAAAAACACCCCATCAGGTAGTAGATAAACTAAAAGTCGCTACCCAGTGTACCCCCTAAACAACGGCGCCGCCCCAACCCGGAGCAAGCCCCGTCAACCAAATGGTCGCAACCCAATCCCTATACAAAACGTGCCGCCCAAAAGGGGCGGCACACAAACTTCTAATCAGCTTTTCTGTAGCGAGCACGCGACGACCCAAAGCGGGCCGGGAGGGCGGGATTACCTTCCCTCAACGCGACCCTGCGGAGCCGTGAGCGGGGAGGGAAGGTAATCCCGCCCTCCCGGCCCAGCTCATGCCAACGCCAAGCGCTAGTAGTTCACCACCTGCTCCTCAAAGTACGCCTTCGGGTGGTTACACACCGGGCACACCTCAGGCGCCTCGGCACCAACGTGCAGGTGCCCGCAGTTCAGGCACTTCCACACCTTCACGCCCTCACGCTCAAACACCTCGCCCGATTCAATGCGCTCGACGAGCTTGTTGTAGCGCTCCTCGTGAGCCTTCTCCACGGCACCGACGCCACGGAACTTCTCGGCGATCTCGGCAAAGCCCTCCTCCTCGGCGGTCTTGGCGAACTCGTCGTACATCGTGGTCCACTCGTAGTTCTCGCCCGCAGCGGCGTCGCGCAGGTTGTCCAGAGTGCCCGGAACGGCGCCGTCGTGCAGATACTTAAACCACAGCTTGGCGTGCTCGGACTCGTTGCCCGCCGTCTCGGCAAAAATATTCGAGATCTGAACGTAGCCGTCCTTTTTGGCCTTGGATGCATAGTAGCGATACTTGGTGTGTGCCTGGGACTCACCGGCAAAAGCGGTCTCGAGGTTCTTCTTGGTTTGAGAATTCTCAAAATCCATAGGTGTACTTCCCTTCAACGCATGCCGCCCGTAGGCTTCGAGCGGCCTCGTCTTTAGGATGCCCTCATGCCGAAAATCTAAACCTTACAATCCTGTTCTTCAGATTTGCACAGGCTAGATGCTCAGCCAGCGATCGCCCTCAGCTCGGCAAAAGCCCTCACGCTCCAGGTCGGCTAGAATGCCCGCGATCAAGTCGCGCTCGACCGGCCCACGCCCAGCCGCCGCTTCCATCTCGTTAACGCCCGCCACGGCATCAGCAAGCGTAATCCCCGCCGGCTGGCCATCGCGCGCTGCCAGCAACATACGCACGATATGCGCGCGCTTTTGGCGACGCGAGCCCTCAAACTTTGATTGACGGCTATAGCCCGCCGAGCGCCTGGACGGATTGGGCAACGTCTTTTTTAGATATGCGCCGTAATCTAGCAACGCGTAATACCACGCGCGCGGCGTGTCGGCATCATCGAGCGGCACGGCAAAGGGAGCAATCTCGTCCGCCGACGCACCGGGAGCCGCCGGACAGGCGGCTTGGATCAGCGGCACCAACTCGCGATCGGGAACAGCCGGTACATCGGGAAAGAAGTGATGCAGAAAGACTGTGCGCACATTGGTCTCCAGATACACGCCCGGAAGATCAAACGCAAACGACCGGATACCCTGCGCCGTTGCCGGGCCAATACCAGGCAGAGCGACCAAGTCACGCGTCTCACGCGGAAACTCCCCGTCCCAGTCCTCTACAACGCGCTGAGCGGCCCCATGAAGCGCCAGAGCGCGTCGGTTGTAGCCCATGCCCTGCCAAGCGTCCAAAACATCGGAAGGCACGGCCTGGGCAAGCGCCTGCACAGTCGGAAAACGATCGAGCCACACCGGCATGCGCGCCTCCACACGCGGCACCTGCGTTTGCTGCAGCATGACCTCAGAAAGCCAAATGATGTACGGATCGCGTGTGCGGCGCCACGGAAGGTCACGATAACGCAGGACCCCTTCCGAACGAATCATCGAACGAAAGGGGTCCTGAATCATGGCTATGCTCCTTATGCGGCGTTATTCCTCCCGGTAAGCGCACTCGCAGGTGGCGTACTCGGGAAACGCTTCGCGGTCGGCGAACTTGGGATCGACGGCTGGGAGCTGGCGGTGAGCGACGATGTCGCCGAGCGAAACGGAATCGAGGTAGTCGCGCATCAACGCCTGGGCTCCGGCCCACAGGGGATGATAGCAGCACGCGCCCATGCGCGCACAGTCACCATCGGGCGCGGTGCAATCGTTCATAACCATAGGACCCTGAACGGCCTCGACGACCTGGCGGATAGTGACGTCGTCCGGACTGACCTTGAGACGCATGCCACCGTGGACGCCACGCAGGCTCTCCACAATACCGGCCTGGACCAAACCGTGCTGAATCGAGCGGGCAAACGAATACGGAACATTGACCTCTTCGGCAGCGGTGCGAACAGAAAGTAAGCACTCCGGATCCTCGGCAAGCATCGCCAGCATACGAAGGGCGTAATCAGTCTTCCTCGATATGTCCATTTTTCCCCTTTCAAGGAATACGAACAGCTCGAACGAGCTCCGGGGCCGAGCTTGTGTCGAGACGCTAAATGACCGCCAGGACATCCAAATGGTAAATCGGATATCCACTGAGTGCCGCGCTTGGAGCGAAATGCATCAGATGCGGCGCACAGTGCAATTTAGTATAACCTAACCCCCTGTCTCGTTGAACAGGTGTTGCGCAACAAAGCTGTTGTTCAGACAGATATACTTATTGGATTTTACTTGCGTTCCCGAAGGCGCGAGGATTCTGGGCGAAGATGCACCAGGGCGATCGTTCTATCGAAACAAAGTGCATCAAACGCAAAAAGCCACGTCCGAAGACGTGGCTTTAATTGCGTTGGCGGGAAGTACGGGGCTCGAACCCGCGACCTCCGACGTGACAGGCCGGCGCTCTAACCAAACTGAGCTAACTCCCCAGGCAGACGTTCGCGTTTGTTTCCGCTCGCGTGCGCTGCGGGGATTAGTATACACAGAAGTCTGTCTGGCGCGCAACAACTTTTTTGAAAAAATTTTTTGGGTCCCTCCGGGAGGGTCTCCGGGGCTGAGGGCGGGGGTTAAGTTTGCTGCTCTACAGTCCTGCGCAAGACGGAAAGCACATTAAGTGCTTTCCTTTGCGTGCGGAACTCGCGACAAACTTAACCCCCGCCCTCAGCCCCGGAGACCCTCCCTGCTGTCACATTGTTCAATCAGTTTTGCGGGCGTGCGCCGCTGCGCGGCTAGCCCGCATGCTCCTCGACGGGGTTGGTCTGATGGATCTTGTTGAACTTCCGCCTTTGGCTCAAATGGAAACGGGGGACGCATCTGCATCCCCCGTTTTTGTTGCGGTTAGTCTAGGTCAATAAACTTGGTGCTTAGGATCTTGCCGTCTTTGACGAGCATTCTGGCCATGGTGGGGCCTCGGGTGCCTCTGGGGTAGCTGGCGCTGCCCGGGTTGAGGACTAAGCAACGGCCCACTTGGGCTTCTTTGGTTACGTGGGTGTGGCCGTTGATGGCTACGTCTACGGATCCTACCGGAAGGTCTTCGCGGTAGTGGGCTACGGCGAATTTGAGGCCTTCGTAGGTAAAGAGCGCAAGACGGTCTACATCGGGGCCGTAGTCGCGGTAGTAATCGTTGTTGCCCAGTACGGCCCGCACGGGGGCGATGGTGCATAGGTGCTCGTAGTCCATCTCTGACGTGAGGTCGCCGGCGTGGATGATCAGGTCTGCGCCTTCAAGCTCATCCAGGAGCGCAGGCGATAAATAGCCGTGGGTGTCCGAGATGATGTCGATGCGCTTGGCGCTTGCACTGTTCATGGGATCCCTTCCGCAAAAAAACGATTCGGCAGATACATACAAAAAGGCCCCACGGCTCCGCAGACGATGGGTCTACAGGGCTGCGGGGCCAGTGTGCTAGAGACTCAGAGCCTTCTTGAGCGGCACGACGCGGCGGCGCGAAACCGGCACGCGTTCGTCGACGCCCGTAATGCCCAGCTGGATGGCGCCCGAGGGCACCGTCTCCACATCCGTGACGCACGCCAAGTTGACGATATAGCGGCGGTGAACACGGAAGAAGCCAAAGTCGCAGAGCTTGGCCTCAAACTGCGCCAGCGAGGTCGTCGACAAAAAGCGATCATCGACGGTATAGATGCAGGAGTAATCGTCCTTGGCCATGATAAAACGAATGTCGTCCACGGGAATGAGCACCTTGCGGCCGCCCTTTTCCACCGGGATACGCTCGATGGTCACCTTGCTGTCCGTAACCGGCTTGGCGCGTTGCATGACCTTCTCGATCGCGCGATCCAAGCGAGCTTCCTCGACCGGCTTCATCAGATAATCGACGGCATCCACGTCGAATGCCTCGACCGCATGGTCGCTATACGCAGTCACAAACACGATCGCCGGCGGATTTTTGAGCTTATGCAGCGCCTCGGCAAGTTGCAGGCCCGAGGCACCGGGCATCGAGATATCGAGAAACACGACATCCACGCGACTTTCCATAAGCATCTCGATGGCGGAGCGGACGCTCGACGCCTCCGTGATCGTGCCGATCTTGCCCGTTCGCTCGAGCAGGAAGCGAAGCTCCGAGCGAGCCGGCGCCTCATCATCCACAATCATCGCACGCAGCATAGGGATAAAACCTTTCGTCAACTAACTACGCCGGGCATCCGTCGCATGACGTTGAGCCCGTAGCCTTTTATTTTACTCTTGAATGTCGAAGATGCTCTCTGACAAATCAAGATGAAGGAGCACTTTGGTGCCCTTGCCCGGCGCCGATTCAACACGCGTATAGGAGTGCGGCCCATAAAAGCGATGGATGCGCTCCGAAATATTGTGCATGGCCACACCGGCGCCGCCACCCTGGGGAGAGCTGGCGTCGGGACGGGCAGAGCGCTCGTCAAACAGTCTGGCGGCGGTACCCTCATCCATGCCCACGCCATTATCGGCCACGGCAATCAAGATTGCATCCTCGCCGTCTTGGTGAACGGTCACGTCGATCCTCAGGGCGTCGTCATCGCCCATACCATGACGTACGGCGTTCTCGACAATCGGCTGGATCACGAACGCCGGCACCAGCGTATCTTCCACGTCCTCGGACACATCGAACGTCGCAAGCACGCGGTCCTCGCCAAAGCGGGCCTTCTCAAAGGTAAGGTAGCGCTTGGTCTGTGCAACCTCGCGCGAGACCGGAATAAGCGATCCCGAGTTGTCGAGCGTGGCACGATAGAACGATGAGAACTCACGAAGCAGTTCGCGGGCCCGCAGCGGGTCGGTGCGCGTAAACGATGCAATGGTGTTCAGCGTGTTGAACAGGAAGTGTGGGTTAATCTGCGCCTGCAGCGCACGCACCTCGGCGCGCGCTGCGAGTTCCTTTTGCACCTCGAGCTCGTGGATGGCGAGCTGCGTGGACAAGATCTCGGCAAAGCCCGAGGCAAGCGCGTACTGGGTACGGTCGACGGCGCGCGGGGTCTTGTAGTAGAACTTGAGCGTGCCGACGGTACGATCGCCCACCTTGATGGGGGCGATAATGCCGGCGGGGACTTGGTTGTGCGAGCCATCCGAGCCCACGACATCCACCATACGGTTGAACGACTGCACGATGCCATGTTCGATAACGTAGCGTGTGGCAAGCGTGTGGATGGGAGAATCTGGCAGTAGTTTTTCCTCAAACTCGCCCGCGCAGGCCAACACGTTGCCCTCGTCGGTGATGGCCACCGTCATGGCGCGCGTCTCGGGCAAAATGCGCCGGCATACCAAACGCGCCGACTCCTGCGTCAGACCGCCCTTAATGTCCTCGAGCATGGCCGAGGCCACCGAGAGCGTCTCCTCGGTGTACTGGGAGCGCACCGAATCGGGATTGAGCGTCAAAAAGATAAAGATGCACAGAAAGATGCACAGCAGCGCGCAGGCAATCACCGTGGCGATCGGCTCGATACCGGTCACCAAGGCAAAAATAAAGTACACCAGCACGCAAATGGCGCAGGCAACGGCAATGATGCGAAAGATTGATATTGAACTATCGCGCTGGGCGCGGCGGTCGATCATTCGGCCCCCTCCAGGATACTGATCAGTTGTGCGTCACGCCAAAGCCCGTCCATGATCTTGGGCCAAAAGCTCTGGAAACGCAGGTAGCTTGCGGCGTTTTGGCGCGCGTAGGTCTTGGCCTCGTCAATACCGTGGCGCCAGATGCGCAGGTAGCCCTCATGCTCGCGGGTAAACACGCTGCGGACCATAGCGGTCTTGCGCACGCGGTCGTCGAGCTCGCGCGAAATCCACGGGCCCGGGTAGGGCATGAGTGATGCCGCCGTAACGGGAATGAGATCCTTTTGATGCGCGGCGAATGTCAACTTGGCCCGTTCGTAGTACCAACGGTATACATCCTGCATAAAGCGCGGTGAGCGCTTTTCGGACTCCGGAGGCAGATGGCGCACGGTCCACTCGTTATCGAACCACACGTCGTAGCCAAACATGCGCATGTTAAAGAGGTAATCCAAGTCCTCGCCGCGGGTGATAAACGGGTCAAAGGCCACACGCGTAAAGGCGCGGGCGTGCAGGGCCATCAGGCCGCCGCACACGTAGTTGGAGCGCGAGATGCGGGTGCCCGAGAGCGCCTTTTTCATCCAACGGTTGAACTCGATGCGCTTGGTCCACCAACGATGGCAGATGCCCGCCTTGTCCGTGGGAGCCAGCGGCGAGCCGTCGCGATCGTAGAAATAGCCGCTCTTGACCAAGATCGGCAAGCCCTGACGCGTCTGCTGCCCCAACGCATAGGTCGCGCGCTTCATAAAGTCGGCGTCGATGACAGTCTCATCGTCATCCAAAAAGATAACCGCGTCATGCCCCAGCACAGCGGCACAGGCTAGCCCCATGTTGCGGATGGCACCGTAGCCTCGCAGGCTCACGCACTCGCCCGAACCCTTGGGCGCGATCTGAGCAACCCGGTCTGCAATGCGCGAGGCCTGGGTGTTGGTGACAACGGTGACCTTGAGCGTGGGATGCGCGTCGACAATCTCGCGCACGCGCAGCGACACATCGGCTGTGGCAGAAACGGGACAGACCACCAAAAGGATGATGCGCGGGATGTCACGTACCTGCTCAAGCGAGGCCAGGCAGCGGTCGAGTTCGGGATTGTCGGCGTTGAGTCGCGTCGAATGGTCATAGGTGCCAGGGGCGTTTGCGCAAGCGTCATCGCCCGCCCAATACGTTGGAATCACGACTGTGGCGTTCATGCCTTACCCTCCCTGCAACACAAAAACGGGACGCCGCCAAACACAGGCGACGCCCCGCGACCTAGCTGATTCCATCATACCCACTTGGGCAAATCATTGCTCGCAAGTCGCAATGTTTATTGCGGATAACCCCAAAAGAGTACCGTGGACAGGCACAATAGCCGCTCGCTCCTATGCGGCATGCTCTGCCGCCCGAGTCATGCGGGACAGGCGGACCAGCAGCATAAAGCCAACGATCAGCAGCACGCCAATGGAAAGGACGCCCAGCGACGGGTTGCCGGTCAGCGAGGTGACGACCGACACTAGGAAAGTGCCCATGACGCTTGCATAGCGACCGAAGATGTCAAAGAAGCCGTAGTACTCGTTGGACTTTTCCTTGGGGATAATGCGACCAAAGTAGCTACGGCTAAGCGCCTGCACGCCGCCCTGGAACAGGCCGACCATAATGGCAAGCACCCAGAATTCAAAGGCGGTCTTTAGGAAGAACGCGGCGAACAGCACAATGCCCATGTAGGCGGCGACTGCCACCAGGATCATGTTGAGCGTGCCCACGCGTCCGGCGAGCTTGCCGTAGATGATGGCGGACGGAAAGGCCACGAACTGCGTGACGAGCAGCGCCAGGACCAACTGGGTCGAATCGATGCCCAAAGCCGAGCCGTAGCTGGTAGCCATGGAAATGACCGTGTGCACACCGTCGATATAGAAGAAGAACGCAATCATGTAGACCAGCACGGTCTTGTTGTGGGCGATCTCGCGCATGGTGTGTCCGACCTCGGAGAACACACCGCCCACGATGTGGCCGATGGTGTCCTCGGGACCGCGCTCGCGACCGTACTTTTGCTTATAGGTGCGAATGAGCGGCAGGGTAAAGATGAGCCACCAGGCACCAGTGATGATAAACGACAGACGCGTTGCCAGCATGGTAGGGACGCCAAGAGCGGGGCCACCCATGATGAGCGCCAGGCAGATGACGAACGGCACGGTGGAACCGATGTAGCCCCAGGCATAGCCCGAGCTGGACACGGCGTCCATGCGCTCGTCGGTGGTAATGTCGGGCAGCATGGCGTCGTAGAACGTCATAGAAGAGTTAAGGCCGATGGTGCACAGCACGTACACGGTCAAAAATGCCATGGCGGACATTGGGATAGCCTGCGCCAAGCAAAGCACCAGGCCCGTGAGGAAGAAGCCCAAGAAGAACTTGATCTTGTTGCCGGCGTAGTCGGCAAGCGCGCCCAGAATGGGCATGAGCATGGCGATGACCAGCGAGGCAATCGTCTGCGCATTGCCCCAGGCGACCACCAGGTCGGCCGAAGAAGCGCCGGTATTGATGGCGTTAAAGTAAATGGGCACCACCGAGGTATTGAGCAGCACGAGGGCCGAATTGCCCACATCATACATAACCCAGTTACGCTCGAGCTTGGTGTATTTCATGGACAGGGACCCTTCGTATTCGCCCGATATGCAGTTAGTTCATCGTACCCCAATTGTCCAGAACCGCCGGTAAGGATTCGGCAAAGGGGCACGCACGGGCCCTATTCCTCGCGGTCGAACTCCTCATCGGCTTCGAGCACGCGACCGCTGTAGTTGACGTGACTGGTCACGGCATCCATGTCACCGGTCTCGATAAAACGTGCGACCGTGCACTCGTAATCGACCAGCGCGCGATCAAAGACCTCGGGGAAACTCTCGTTCGAGACCTCGTCGGTAAAGGGGTTCTTCCATGTCAGGTGGCCCAGGTTACCGGTGCGCTCGGGCAGCTCCGTCGTCACGCGATGGGCAAGGCCGTCGAGCAGCGAGTAGTCGTGCACCAAGCCCTCAACCAGCGAGATCGCGCGCGTCTTTGCGGAGCCGGCCGGCTCAATCGCACGGTAAAGTCGCTGCATATTGGCAACGGCGGCACCGTACTCCCCCGCCGGAATGTCAATGCCGTACACGCGTCCGGCAACATAGCTCATCAGCACGCCGGCCACGCGATTGATGCGATCGGTGGTGACGATCTCGCCCGCCGGCGGGTAATCGTCGACCGTAGCGCCATCGCGTTTAAGCTGCAGCATCAGTACATCCAGGTCGCTCTCGATCACGGCATGGACCTGACTGCTCGAATCCTCAAGCTCTGAATCGGATTCCACGATGCCAAACTGCTGCTCATAGACAAAGGGATGGGCGTTGCGGTCGAGCACGTAATGAGACAGCAGGCCCAGCGCAAAGGCGCGACCCAAGCTGGCGTCGCGCGGCAGCAGATGCGACACGCCGTCGCGTAGGCACGCGAACTGGCGAGACATGCGCGACCGATGCATGACCTGCGCCAGCAGCGTGCAGTCGGAAACACGCGGTGTCAGAATGTGAAAGAAGAACGGGTCGGGGCCTTGGTTGCCCAAGATAAAGGCAATGCGCTCTTCATCGGACGTGATGACGCCCTGCGGAAGACGGTCGATGCTTTCCTCGCCAAACAGATGATGGGTGATAAGCGCGGGCATAATGATCCTTTCGATTTCATTCGATGCCACCCATTATGCCCACCGCGCGCCCATGCCAAACCTGCGATGGTAAACGACGGCACGCAAGCCTCTTACGCAAGCCCCAGGTGCGACTTGACCTCGGCGGCACGACGACGGGACACCGGTACCGTCGAGTTCACGCGGTCGAGCCTGAGCTCCATCAACCCCGTGGAGCCAATCTCAACATTGTGCACGTCTTCCAAATTGACCAGGTAGCTGCGATGAACGCGAATAAAGCCCTCGGAGTCCAAGCGACGCTCGAGCGAAGAGATCGACTCATTGATCAGGTACGTTCCCTCGGCGCAGATGGCGTTGCAAAAATCGGCGCGCGCCTCAAAGTAGCAGACGTCTGCGGCGGGAATGAACACCTTTTTGCCCCCGCGGTCCACCGTCAGACGCAAAGGCTGGCGCGGAGCATGGATAACACGACGGGCACCCAAGGCTGCCTCGATCTTGTCGAGTGCCTTTGACAGGCGTGCGTCCTCGACCGGCTTGACGACATAGTCGACCGCATCGAGGTTATACGCATCAGCGGCAAATTCGGCAAACGCCGTCACAAACACAACCACCGGCGGCGTCTTTAGGTTCTGCAGCGTCTCGGCAAGCTCAATTCCCGAGCGACCGGGCATGGTAATGTCTAAAAATAGCACGTCGGGCTTGTTCGACAGAATCGACTCCACGGCTTCGGTGACATTGCCCGCCTCGGCAATCTGGCCCACACGCGTATCCTTTTCCAACAGATAGCGTAGCTCGGCCCTAATGGGAGGTTCGTCATCAACCACCAAGATGTTCCAGCCTTCGGACATATGTGCTTCCCCTCTTTTTCTCTCAATCCAACCGCGTGCTACGCCGTCAACGGCGCCGGCTCATGCGGCTCGCCGTTCAGCTCGACGATGACCTGCGTGCCAACGCCCTCCTGGGACTTCACGCGCATGCCAGAATCTTCTCCGTAAAAGAAATGGATGCGCTGAAGCACGTTGAAGAGCGCCAAGCCGCAGCCTCGTTTGATGGAGCCGTCGGCGGTAATGCTCTCGGGCTCCTTCAGGCGATGCTGCTCAAACAGATGCGCGCAGACCTCTTCGCTCATACCGATGCCATCGTCCTCGACGATGATCTCCAAACCGTCATCGGTCTCGAAAGCCCTAACACGAATAGAAAGCGGCTCGGTCTCGCGCTGCGCGTGTTTGATGCAGTTTTCGAGCAACGGCTGCAAGATAAACGGCGGCACCATGCAATCGCGCACCTCAAAGTCGATATCGACCGAGACGCGCAAACGGCCGTCGCCATACCGGGCCTGCATAAGATTGATATAACGAGTACCCTGTTCCACCTCGTGCTCGAGCGTGGTGAGCGTATCGGAATCAGAAAGCGTCTGACGATAGTAATTGGAGAAGTCGATCAGCAGCGATCGCGCCTTGTCGGGCTCGGTTCGAACGAGCGACACGATGGTGCTGATGGTGTTAAACAGAAAATGAGGATCGACCTGCGATTGCAAGGCGCGCAGCTCCACGCGGGCCGTAAGCTCGTCCTGGCGCTCGAGCTCAAAGCTCGCAAGCTGCGTGGAAATGAGGTCGGCAAAGCCCGAGGCAAGCGCCGTCTGGCGCATATCGATGCTGCTCAGACGGGGATAATACAGCTCGAGCGTGCCCACGCAATGCCCGCGCACGGTAAGCGGTGCGACAATACCGGCGCGCAGGCGCGGAAAGTAGCCACCTGTCTCGGTCGAGGCATCGCGCGAGAACACGCTTTGCTCACCGCTGTTGATCACGTTGAGCGTAGTCCGCAGCACCACCGGGGTGCCCGCGGGGCATTTTGCCGAGTCCTCGCCCCAGCTTGCCAACACCTGCTTGCCGTCGGTAAAGCAGATGGCAGAGGCGATAGTTTCGGACAGGATGATCTTAGAGGCGCCCAGGGCAGCTTCGGGCGTAAGGCCGCGCGACGTGTAGGCGAATATTTTTGAAGCGATGGCGAGCGTGCGGTCGGTTGCGCTCGATGTGAGGTCGTCGGGAACGACAAAGACGTACGAGAAGAAGAAGCACAGCATGACCAAGCCGGCAATGACGACAACGGCCGGAACGGGATTGGGATTATCGGTTAGATCCCAGATGAGCAGCAGGATAAGCAGCGGAACGACAATACCGAGCAAAATGGCTTGAACCACATGCTGAGCGGTACGAAAGACCTTGGTAGAGTTGTAGCTCTTGCCCAGAATCAGCCTATTGAGATCCACCGTCATCTCCTTCTTACCGACGCACCCCATAGCAATAAAGAGGGCCGCAAGCGACCCTCTCCATTGCATTATGCAATCAAATACTGTGTTTTACATCAAGCCATCGATGAACGGTAGCTTAGGCGCTGTACTTGTTTGCCTCGCCGAAGGTGCCGCCCTCGACAATCCAGCCGTCCTTCATGATGACTTCCATGTTGTCGGTGTTGAGCACGTGGATGTCGGCGGCGACGTCACCGTTGACGACCAGCAGGTCGGCGCACTTGCCGGCCTCGATGGAACCGGTCTCGTCCTCGATGTGGCACATCTTGGCACCGTTGAGGGTGGCACAGGTGATGGTCTCGACCGGGGTGAAGCCGATCTTGTCGACGAACTCGTACATCTCCTCGATGGAGCAGGTGCCGTACGGGGTGACGAAGGAGAAGGAGTCGGAGCCGATCGTCATGACGACGCCGCGCTTCTTGGCCTCGCGCAGGCAGTCGTAGTTGCGCTGCAGCTCCTTCTCAACCAGGGTGCCCTCGTACTTGTCGTGCAGCTCGGGGACGTAGACGGGCGGATAGGTGGCGTACCAGGTGGGCAGGAAGGCGATCGTCGGGGTGAAGAAGGTGCCCTGCTCGGCCATGAGGTCCATGGTACGCTCATCGATATCGAAGCCGTGAATCAGCTGCTCGCAGCCAAAGCGAACGGAATCGTAGGCAGCGGCGTGGTTGTTGTAGCAGTGGCTCCACACGGGGATGCCGACCATCTTGGCCTCTTCGACCACGGCCTGAATCTCCTCGGAGCAGTAGTGCTGGTCGCGGCCGGAGTCCCAGCGCCAGATGCCGCCACCGGTAGCCCAGATCTTGATGGCATCGGGGTTCTCGCGCAGGCGACGACGGACGGCCTTGCGCAGATCCCAAGGACCGTCGACCTGATCGCCCCAGGGGTGCGATTCCTTGTTGAGCTCCTGGCTGCAGTGGTGGGAGTCGCCGTGGCCGGCAACGCGGCAGAAGCCAAGGCCGGTGGCCAGAACGCGCGGGCCCTTGAAGACGCCCTTGTCGATGCAGTCACGGATCTGGATACCAAAGCGGCCGATCTCGCAGACGGTGGTGAGGCCGTGGGTGAGGCAGTCGTAGGCCTGCTTCACGGCGACGGCCTGCTTCTCGAGGAGCGGCTGCATGACCCAATCGGTATCATCGTCGGTCAGGTTGCCCGAGAAGTGCAGGTGGGTGTCGATCAGGCCGGGAAGGACGGTCTTGCCGGCGGCGTCGATAACCTCAACGCCCTCGGGAAGGTCCTGCATAGCACCGGCGTACTCGATCTTGCCGTTGTCGTCGACGAGAACGAGGGAGTTCTCGACCGGCTCGGCACCGGTACCGTCGATGAGCTTGCCGCCAACGATTGCATACTTAGTGGACATGGTTCCTCCTTATGGATCCATATAGTGGGCGAGGCCGTGTTGGGTTAAGGCCTCACAAAGCTACCCAAGTGGCGCCGGGTTCGGTGCGCGGAAGAGAGGGGCCCGCGCACCCGATCCGCCCCGGCTAGGCGTTACTTTTTACGGGAATTGGTGAAAGCCATGAGAGCCAGGCCAATAGCCAACCAGCCGATCACGATGCTCCACTCCACCATGTTGAGGGAGGCGGGAGAGAACGGAATCACAAGCAGGCCGATGATGATGGCGCAGGCAGCGATAGCGAGGCCGATGCCAAACTTGCCGCCGGGCACCTCGTAGGGACGAGGCAGGTCGGGCTCGGTGAAGCGCATGCGCAGGCAAGCGAGGGCGACCATGCCACAGGAGAAGATGAAGGCGAGAGCCGACACGTTGGTCAGAGGGATGAGCATGTTCTTGCCCAAAAACGGTCCGACGACGGTGATGACGCCCAGAACGACGCAGGCAAGCTTGGGAGCGCCGGACTTGGGGTCGACCTCGGCGAACTGCTCGGGCAGCTGGCCCTTGCGGCCCATGGCGAGCATGATCCGGCTCGTGGCGCCGTAGAAGGAGTTCATCGGGCCCATGGGTCCAAGCGTGGCGATGACGAGCATGGCCAGGTACAGAAGCATGTTGATGCCCTTGAGGCAGGCAAGCGCGGGAACCGGGCTCTTAACAAACTCATGCCAGTCGAGGATGGTGCCGAACGAGTAGATGCAGACCATGTAGAAGCCGCCGGCGGCCAGCAGAGCCAGGGAGATGATCTTGCCGAACTTGTTCCAGTTAAGGCCCTCGGCTGCTTCCTCAGCCTGCTGAGGAATGGTGTCGAAGCCGGCGTAGAAGAACGGAGTCAGAACCAGGACCGACACGATGCCGGCAAACAGGCTGGTGCTCTCGGTAGCGGCCTTGCCGCCGCCAGCGCCGGTGACCTGGGAGAACACGGGCATGGCGTTGTCCGGCGAGCCGGTGAACAGCGAGACGCCCATGGCGAGCAGCATGCCGCAGAGCAGAGCCTTGGTCAGGAAGGCCTGGAGCTTGGCGGCCGAGCTAGCGCCGCGGAAGTTGAGGAAGATGACGTAGACTGCAAAGCCGAGCGCGATCAGCGTCGGGAACAGGTAGACGTCGGCCCCCAGTATGGTGTAGAGCTTGACGGCGCGCAGCCACTCAAGGCCGGGCAGGCTGCCGAACATCTCGGACACGAGGGTCGAGATGGCGATGGCCTCCCACGGGCACAGGATGCCGTTGCCCAGGGCCAAAAGCCATCCGGTGATGTAGCTCAGCGTACGGCCAAAGCTACGATCGACATACTCGACGATGCCACCCGAAATGGGGATGGCAGCCGTGAGCTCACCGAAAACAGCTCCGACGGGCACGAGGAAGATTGCACCCAAGAGGAATGCGATCATAGCGGGAACGGGACCGCCGCCCACGACCATCCAGTCGCCGACCTGCAGAACCCAACCGGTACCGATGATGGCACCAAAGCCGATGGTGAAGAAGTTCCAGAGCGAAAGCGTTTTCTTCATGCCGCCGTTATCCTCGACTGCAACTTCTGCGTTCTTGTCCGCCATTGTTCCCCTCCTTTCCTATTTGACGCCCTTGGCGTCACCCCTTGCGCGGTCCGTTTTGCCGCGCGCTTTTATTCCATGGCTTTAAGATACGGCCTTGGCGCAGCAGCGCCGCTCGCAGCTCGACCGAAGGCAGAACTGCAAAACGAGCGGCACCGTTTTTGGGACGAACGGCGGGAGACGTCATTCGTCTTGGACGCTTTCATCTTGTCTGCTTTTGAATACCTGTTGCCGTGGCGCTTGGCGCGCGGCGCGGCAACGTTCATACCATTTGTCAGGCTTTTGGCGCACATGCCCATGTGTCGTGCATCTTTTTATGTAGGATAGACAAGTTACACATGAGGCAAGGTGATTCGAATGGCATACGGATACAATGACGGCGACCAACGGCCACAAAGCGTGCGCCTTGCCGGCCGCACCACGCCAACGCCCAGAAGCACCTCCGACAACGACAACCCGCAGCGCCCCCAAGAGCAGCCCGGGGCTTCTTCGCGGCAACAAAGCCGTACCGTGCAGCAGTCAGACCGTGTGAGTACGAGCACACGCCAACGCCAGACCGACACATCGCAGCCACGCCGCTACGATCGCCGTAAGACCGACTACTACGTCAAGCGCTCCTTTTCGCGACCTCAACGCGATCGCGGCAATTCCGCCCCTCACCCCGCGTCGCACACCACAAGCCACGCGCTTCCGGCCCGCCGCCTACGCCTTGCGCTTTGCTCCATTACCGCCTGCCTCGTCTTTGTGTTTTTGGGATCCTGTATCTCCCACGGATCAGCCGGTCTTGAGCCCACTGCCGAGGACAAGCTGCTTAAAGCTCCCGTCGCGCCCGGTTACTCCTTTGCGTTTTCGACCCCACGCTCGCAATGGCAGGCCGGCACCATGCCCCACATCTACCAAATTGACCCCGCATGGTCGGAGCTGCCCTATGCCGGTGGCACTATTCGCGAAAACGCTTGCGGTCCCACTTGCCTCACCATGGTCTATATCTTTAAGACCGGCCACACCGATAAGACGCCGGTCGATATATGCGCACTGGCCGAAGCCGGCAACTACGCCCCCACTGGTGCCACCGAGTGGTCGTTTATGACAAGCGGTGCGTGGCAGCTGGGGCTCAACGGAACACAGCTCTATAACAATCGCGAATCGATTACCCAAGCACTTCGCTCGGGTGCGCCCGTCATCGCCGCAGTGCGCCCCGGTACGTTTACCAACGTAGGCCACTACATCGTGCTCTACGGCATCGACGATGCCAACCAAATTGGCGTCTACGACCCCAACTCGGCCAGCCGCAGCGCCCGCCGCTGGGGCGTCGTAGAGGTCCTCAACGAAGTCGAAGCCATGTGGGCCTACTACTAGTCATTGGGGACAGACTTAAATGAGTGGTCATTGGGTGTTCCTATAGTTTTGTCAACCGTCGGGGCTACTCCCGGTAGGGCACCCGGTCGCGCATCACGGCGTATATCGCCCTGAGCCGCTTCCTCGCGACGGCCTTGAGCGCCCGCCCGTGCC